>NZ_ALWB01000262.1 GCF_000332215.1 Pseudanabaena biceps PCC 7429 | reverse complement strand
CGCAAGGCTTTTACTTTTGGGCTTTTAAAATTTGCCAGCTTAACCCGAACTGACGTTAACATTGGCACTGGTTAGCTAAAGCGTGATCGACATATTTGCGCTTTTTTGTTGGCATAAAATGGGTATTTCAGAATTCATCCCCCATTAACTGACCATTGCCCAACAAAGTCATATGCTGAGCTAAGTAGCTAGGCATAAGTAAACTTAAAACCTAGCAGAGCGTACCGCCCGCTACGCGGGCGGTACGCTCTCTGGTTTTGGTTTTTAATTATGCCTAGCTACTTAATTATAAAATTGCATGGGAATCGCAATTCTGCAAATTGTGCCCAATCCCACTTCACTCTTGATCTCAATCGTTCCTTGATGCAAATCTACACATTTCTTGACAACAACAAGTCCTAAACCAGTACCAGATATCGTTTTCACATTTTTACCTCGATGGAATGGTTCAAATAATTGCTTTTGATCCTCTAGGGGAATGCCAATACCTCGATCTGCGACCGTGAGAATTATGTGATCCATTTGAAACTCTAGATCGAGAGAAATATCACCGCCCTGCGGTGAGTATTTAATGGCATTAGAGAGTAAATTAGCAAGAAGCGATCGCCATAATTTTTCATCGAGATAGACATTTTGAGAATCACCTTGACAGTTGAAGGTTAGGTGGTGATGATTGCCTGCATTAAGTTGCATTTCCTCAACAAAATGCCGACAATAGGCTTCAAGGGATAGGGATTTCGGATTAAAAGCTAATTTCCCTGTCTCAGCACGATTGATCGTCAAGATATCATCAAGGAGCTGCACCATATTCCTAACTGCATCTTGAATTCGATGTAAGTTCCGCAAGCGTTTCTCGGTATTGTCCCACTCATGGGGAGAGTTTTCGAGTACCTGTGCAGCCGCTAGAGCCGTACTTAGAGGCGTACGAAATTCATGGGATGCCATTGAGAAAAATCGAGTTTTTAGGGTGCTGAGTTCTTTTTCGCGTTCCAGAGCTAGGCGAGTTTCATCGAGTCGTTTGCGTTCGGTAATATCGCGAGCATTGACCATGACAAGGAGCGTATCAGCACTATCCACAAATGGCTGACTGATAGCTTCCAGAATTCGCCAAGTTCCATCTTGATGGCGATGGCGAAACTCGATCTGACGCTGTAGGTCAGGATGGGGGGCGATATTGGTAAGGCGATCGCGCGTAATCATCCAATCATCGCCATGAACGAAATCCTGTATCTTTGCGCCGACCATCTCGGCAACACTATAACCTAAGACTTTTTCGACGGAAGGACTGACATAACTGATAGTCCCACTTGGTTCAATGATCATGATAATGTCTAGGGCATTTTCGATCAGCGATCGGAAGCTTTGCTCGCTATGGCGTAGAGCCTGTTCGACTTGTTTTCGCTCAGTTGTATCGCGTTGCACAGCAATCCAGTGCGTGTACCAACCCTTAGAATTAGCGACGGGAACGAGACTAAATTCATTCCAAAACTCTGAGCCATCTTTACGATAGTTAATTACTTCAACGGTGACGGATTCCCAAGCTAAAAGAGCTTTGCGAACTTTTTGTAATTCTGCGCGATCGGTCTTTACACCCTGCAAGATCCGAGGTGTTTTTCCGAGAACTTCATGGGGTTGATAGCCTGTGATGCGGGTAAAGGCTTCGTTGACATAGAGAATCCGAGGTCCTGGAGCATCGATGTTTTCCGCTTCTGTGACGATTACCGCATCATTGGTATTGACGACGACTGACTGTAATAAGCGCACTTGTTCAGCCTGTCGCTTCTGCTCAGTGATATCCGCAATCACCGCAACAATTCCGCCGATCTGTTCGTTAACGTCAGTCAAGGGAGCCGCCGAAAAAATGATATCGATTTCCGAACCATCCTTTTTAGGGCGAGACAGTTCTACTCTCGTATAGGTCTTGCCTTGGAGAACGCTATTTTGCAGAGTAGTGCAATCCCCCAAACAATCATCCAATTGATCGTCTAAACGAATCGGACTAGGCTGGTTGATTACCTCCGCCTCCTTCCAGCCAAACATTTGCTCGGCTGCGGGGTTCCAAATTTTAACTTTTCCCTCTAGATCCAGCATAAAAATTGCGCGAGGCGATGCATTAACCAAAGCCTGTAAGGTCTCATTAGTATGTCTTAGGGCGATTTCCGTTCGTTGTCGTTCGAGAATCTCCGCCCGAAGGGAAGTATTAACGCTAGCAAGTTCTGTTGTCCGTTGTTGAACCCTTTGTTCCAGTTGGGTATTAATTTCTTGAAGTTGTTTGTAAAGCTCTGATTGTTGAATAGCGATCGCTACCTGAGTGGCAAGTTGCTTCATTAATTCCACTTCGAGAGGTTCCCAAGTCCGCGATTGGCTGCATTGATGGGCGATCAATATACCCCAAAGATGGGGATCTGAAGAGTCTGTCTGATTGAGATCGAGTCTGCCCCCATCCTGTGACTTAGCTTGTGAGCGATCGCGATTTTCTTGAATGATGGGCACTACTAATTTTGCTCTCACCCCAAATTGCTTCACGAAGTCTCTCAAGCAAACTTCCATTTCACATTGTTCGACATTAGCGATCGTCAGAATTTTACCCAGAGAATAGGCGCGATGATATGGCGCAGGAAAGACCTCTTCAGGAAATACCTGCCCCAGAATGCTGGGATAGGGTGGTAAGACTGTTTCATGAATCGCACTGCCCGTTCCATCTGACCACAGGCGATATATCAAGACGCGATCCGCCTGTAAAAATCGTTGCACCTCTCTTACCGTCGTGGATAGGACGCGATCAAGATCAAGGGATTGACGAATTTGGAGAGCTATTTGGGTGACCAGTCGCTCGCGATCGCTTTGCTGTATTAGTAATTTCTCTGTGCGATGGCGGCGTTTTCTTTCTTTTACAAAAAAGGTGGCAATTGCCAATACAAAAAGCAAACTAAAGCAAGTTCCAATCACAAAAAAACTGGTCATAATCAACACTGAACTACTTAGTCGGCGGAATGAAAAGTAGGCGAGATGAAAAATCCAAAACCTTATTACTCCCTTCCCAGTGAAGGATTAGAAATGGCGGCGCGAAGCGCCACCACACTAATTCTTGGCTAGGCAGAAATTAAAAGCCTAAGAAAACTGCCAAGATCAATATACCGACAAATCCCGCCCCAGCATATACAAAGCCAGCTCCAATTTTACCGATGATGGCAGGTTGGCTCTTTTGCCATTCCCAACGGAGATAATCTAGCCTTGCCGCACCTTTATTTCCCTTAAAGACTTGCTTGGGCAAGCGATCGCGATAGTCAGCTCCATAACGGGTTGTATGGGCAAAGGTCACTTCTCCTTTATTCCGGCTGGGTAAAATCCGACGACGCTGATAGGGAACGATACTATCGCCAAAATTGTTGAGATATTCATCGCTACCGAGTAATGCATCAATAAAGGCTTCGATTCCCTTAGTGGCAATCACAATTGACCAAGTAATCTTTTCGCGATCGCTATAGACATTGCGCCCCAAAACCCGCTGAATGCAGATCTCCACAAAGCGATAGTTATTGTTACATTCAAAAACTAGTCTTCTAAAAGAATCAGACAGTAGTAAACCACGGATGAAACCTCTAACCGTAATTTGCCCCGCACATAATTGCGATTCTAAACATAATTGACGGTGGCTGGATAGCATCTGTTGTTCGTTGTAGATTTGGCGATAGGCTGCCATCATTAACGTATCTAACTCAGTGTCAGTGAGAAGATTATCCGTAGTATAAATCCGAGGAAGATCGTCATTAGGGATTTCAAATCCTGAAACACGCTGATTTTGAGATAGGGGGTTGTACTCTAAAAGAGAGATTGCCATATAGGTGATTTTTAAAGGGAATTAATTTTTCTAAAATGCTTCTAAGTAGTTCAGCATAAAAAACCAAAATCAGAGAGCGTACCGCCCGCTATGCGGGCGGTACGCTCGTCTAGATTTTAAGTTTACTTATGCTTAGCTACTTAGCCTTAGATATTCCCATGCCAAAAGTAAGGAAACAGGTCAGTAAATTGTAAAGAAAACGGAAAGATTGCTTCAAATAAATAAATCTTGATATTTCGTTGTATTTATTTGAAATAGATAACTGCAATCTG
Organism: Pseudanabaena biceps PCC 7429; assembly: GCF_000332215.1. Taxonomy (GTDB): domain Bacteria; phylum Cyanobacteriota; class Cyanobacteriia; order Pseudanabaenales; family Pseudanabaenaceae; genus Pseudanabaena; species Pseudanabaena biceps. The sequence continues at coordinate 3,219 of NZ_ALWB01000262.1, read as the reverse complement.
TGGTATAGGCTGCTGCTAGTTATTCCCTTTCCAGTCAAGAAATAGCGGTGCGGGGCAAAGCCCCGCACCGCTATTTCTTGGTTTTATATATCTATTTCTTGAGTGGGAAGGGAGTAACTAGCAGCAATTTTTGCTCGGAAGAACCATAAGGAAATTTTTGAAAGTGTTATTTTGCAACACTTTCAAAAATTTCCTTAGTTTGGATTTGAGCGCAAAGTGCTGTAAGACAAAATCAAAATCGAAAAAATCGGACAGAGGGATGTGGCGCTTTGCGCCGCATCCCTCTATAACAACTTTCATCATGGCGATCGGTAAGTTTGGAGACAACCTTTTGTAAAATCATGACAGTTCGATCGCTGCCCCCAAAATCCATGATATGAGGATTCTTTTAGTTGAAGATGATATACGTCTTGCCGAAACTTTGGCAGAAGCCCTAATTGACGAGCGTTATGTGGTTGACATCGCGACAGATGGAGAAACTGGGTGGCAGCATATTAAGTCCATGGATTATGATTTGCTCTTGCTTGATTTGATGTTGCCAGAGCTAGATGGGCTTAGTCTCTGTCACCGCCTGCGATCGCATGGTTATCGCTTACCCATCCTCATGCTGACAGCCTGTGACACGATCGATTATGAGATTAATGGGCTAGATGTGGGAGCCGACGACTATATTGTTAAACCCGTCGATTTACAAAAACTCTTTGCGCGGATTCGTGCGCTCTTGCGCCGAGGAAATTTGAGTGGCTCGCCAATTTTGGAATGGGGGGAATTACAGCTTAATCCCAGTACCTGCGAAGTAGTCTATGGAGACAATCCCATCCATTTAACCCCAAAGGAATATGCCCTTTTAGAATTGCTATTACGAAATGGTCGGCGGGTATTAAGCCGCAGTGTCATGATCGAGCGAGTTTGGTCTTTGGAGTCTCCACCAGAAGAACATACCGTGAAAGTTCATATTCGCGGATTACGCCAAAAGTTAAGAGCCGCAGGAGCCAAGGAAGACTTGATCGAGACTGTGCACAGCATGGGCTATCGGCTCAATCATTAAACAAAGAACAGAGCTTAGGATAAAAGATGAGTGGCGGCGCTTCGCGCCGCCACTCATCTTTGTATCCTAAGCAAACCTTATGTTGCTATACTTGGCGACAGCTATCACATTAAGTATTATTAAGTATTGCGAGCTTACTAAAACTAATTACGTTTCTTAAGCTAATTACGTTTCTTCCAGTAGTCTCTCAAGGAAGGTATCTCCATTGGGCATTATTACGAAGCGGTCATCTAAAAAAATTCGGGCTAACGAAATTCTGATTCGCCTCAAACGTCTTTATCCAAATGCGACTTGTTCGCTGGATTACGAAACCCCCGTACAGCTTTTGGTGGCGGTAATTCTTTCTGCGCAATGCACAGACGAGCGAGTGAATATGGTCACTCCGAAACTATTCGCAAGATTTCCTGATGCGATCGCCTTAGCCAATGCCGATCTTGATGAGCTGATGGAATTAGTCCATTCCACGGGCTTTTATCGCAATAAAGCTAAAAATATTAGAAGTGCCTGTGAAATGATCGTCCGCGACTTTGATGGCAAAGTACCGAATACGATGGATAGTCTCCTTAAGTTAGCAGGAGTGGCTAGGAAGACCGCTAATGTGGTTTTAGCTCATGCCTATGGGATTAATGCAGGCGTGACCGTTGATACCCATGTCAAGCGACTTACCAAGAGATTGGGGCTCACAAAATTTGAAGAACCACTCAAGGTCGAACGCGACCTCATGGCAATGTTGCCCCAACGTGACTGGGAAAATTGGTCGATCCGCATTATTTACCACGGTCGCGCCATCTGTAATGCCCGCAAGCCTGCTTGCGATCGCTGTGAACTTGCCGATTTATGTCCTTCTGCACCAAAAGCCTCAATAAAAGATTAGTGGCGCAAAGTGCCACTAATCTTTTATTGAGGCTTTTACTTAAATTAAGGTAGCTAAGCATAAGTAAACTTAAAACCTAGAAGAGCGTACCGCCTGCTACGCGGGCGGTACGCTCTCTGGTTTTGGTTTTTAATTATGCTTAACTGCTTAATAGTAGGTTGAAATCTGTGAAGTTTTCTAAAGATACTCCCCCTTTATGCAGTGACATCCGCGCTTATTCCCTAAAATGAAGACAAAATTCTCCCTGCAATCTTTAACTTAATAAAGACTTATGACAGATTTTGTAAAACCCTTCAAGAACGATCCCCAACTAGGGAATTTGTCTACACCAGTTAGCGATTCAGCGATCGTCAAGGCATTCATCGGTAATCTCCCCGCTTACCGTCCAGGACTATCGGCTAGCCGTCGTGGTCTAGAAATCGGTATGGCGCATGGTTATTTCATCTATGGACCTTTTGCTTTGCTTGGTCCTTTGAGAAATACCGAATTGGGAAGCCTTGCAGGTCTATTGGCAACCGTTGCCGCCGTAGTCCTATTGACCGTTGGTTTGTCGCTGCATGGTCAAACTGTTACCAAACTACAGTCTAGCTCAGCCCTAGAAGCTCCTGCGGAATTGAATACCCCTGCTGGTTGGAGCGAATTCGCTAGCAGCTTCTTGCTTGGTGGTGCTGGTGGTGCTGCGTTTGCATACTTCCTCAACTACCTTGAGCCAATGCAGAAGTTCCTTGGTTTACTTTGGTCTTAAGCTAATCTTGACTTTGGGCTCGCCAAAGTTAAATTAATTTACGCCAATAATTTGCGCCAAATCCCCCTGCCTTTAAAATTTATATCTTATTCAAGGACAACCACAACCATGACTGGATACTACGCTCACTACTACGTTTCATTCATTTTCGTACCTCTCATTGGTGTAATCCTCCCGATCGCCACGATGGGTCTACTTCTCAACTACATCGAGAACTAACGGGAATTCAATTTATCCCATTTGCAAATTAGGATGTCTTCCTAATTCCCAAATTATCAACTCGTCCTTCGTATTTTATTCTTAATTACATATCCCATAAATTCGGGGCGATCGCTCCGAAAATAAAAATAGGAGCGTAGTACGCTCCTATTTTTTATGTCCAATCCCATCTTTTGTGTAATACCAAAACTAAAAATGGCTATGCCATTTTTAGTTTTGGTATAAAAGCTAAGTAACTGGAGTTTAGACTAAGTTGATTAAGCTAATCAGAAAAAGAGCAGGAAAAAGTAACCCAGAGAATGGAGAACTGGGCAAATCCAAGAGAATGAAAAG
>NZ_ALWB01000261.1 GCF_000332215.1 Pseudanabaena biceps PCC 7429 | reverse complement strand
GACAGCGCGTTTAGGATTGCGAAGATGGAGTTGCTGTTGTAAATGCCAAGCAATCCCCTCACCCTCGCGATCGCCATCGGTAGCCAGCACCACTTCTGAAGCATTCTTCACAGCAGCGCGAAGTTTAGCGACTACCTGTTGACCTTTACCTTCGGTCAATTGGTAGCGGCATTCAATTTTGTTGGTATCCTTGTTCATCGTAAAGCCTAAGCTATCTTCACCATCTTTAGCTAGTTCTGTAAAGTGACCAAAGGAAGCTTCCACTTGCCATTCACTACCAAGGATGGCTTGAATGGTTTTGCACTTAGATGGAGATTCAACGAGTAACAGCTTTTTCATGTTTTTGTACCTGTGTAAACTTTATCTTGAATCTGGCTTAACTTTCATTTCTAGGATTGGGGTATACTGTCATCCCAGACTAACAGCTAATTTATGAGTGATCTAATCGATTCCTATCAGCAATTAATCGATCGCATTGGTGAATGCTTGGCACAGGGGCAGCAACGAGCCTTTGAGCAGGTTAATACACTTTTGGTAGAAACTTATTGGCAAATTGGACAGTACATCGTGGAGTTTGAGCAGAAGGGGAATGAGAGAGCGGAATATGGCTCAAGGCTGTTAACTCAATTATCACGGGATTTGAAAACAGCTTACGGCAAGGGATTTAGTCGCCGTAATGTCTTGGATATGCGCCGCTTTTATGTTGGTTATCCAAAATGGCAGATGGTGTCTGCCAAATTAGGTTGGTCGCATTACACGGAGCTTTTGGCGATTTCGGATGATTTAGCTAGATCGTTTTACGAGCAACAATGCATACGCGATCGCTGGAGCGTGAGGGAATTAAAGCGTCAAAAGGATTCGGCTTTGTTTGAGCGAGTTGCCCTGAGTAAGGATCGAGCAGAGATTCTTGCCTTGTCTCAGAAAGGTCAAAAAATCGAATCAGCGCAGGATGTGGTGAAAGATCCCTATGTGTTTGAGTTTTTAGATTTGCCCGATCGCAATTACCATGAGAGTGAATTAGAAAATCGGTTGATTGTTCAGTTAGAGAAGTTCTTACTAGAACTGGGAAAGGGATTTGCATTTATTGGGCAACAATACCGAATTACGTTAAATAATACGCATTTTTACGTGGATTTAGTGTTTTATCATCGTATTTTGAAATGTTTTGTCTTGATTGATTTGAAAACAAGGGCTGTACGTCACGAAGATATAGGACAGATGAATATGTATCTAAACTATTTTCGTGCCGAAGAGAATATGGAAGACGATAATGAGCCGATTGGAATTGTATTGGCGCGAGATAAGGATGAGATTTTAGTGGAGTATGCCACGGGAGGAATTTCTAATCAGCTTTTTGTGTCGAGATATCAGCTTTATCTACCCGATGTCGAGGCTTTAAAGCAGGAGTTGAAGAGGCTTTTGGATGAGGTGAGATAACTCTGCTTTTGGGGTCAGGTCTGCGCGATCAATATTGGTGGTCGAGTGTGGTGCGATTGGCAATTGCATAGATATCATCTTGGGATAGGGCAACCGCACACGTTTATGAATAAATAACGAAACAAAGAAGGCAAAGTAAAATGACCAATATAAATTAAAAGCAAAAAAGTGCCATGTCTTCTACAATCAGCCCAGTCGCATTAATTGAGACACATTTTGGCAACTTGCGAGACCCCAGAGCAGCACACAGTATCGAACATAAGCTATTAGACATATTGGTAATCAGCATATGTGGAACAATAAGCGGAGCAAATGATTTTACAGCAATAGCAGAATATGGAAAATCAAAGAAAAAATGGTTAAAGACATTTTTAGAATTAGAAAATGGAATACCATCAGCAGATACATTTGAGAGAATATTTGCTCGGTTGAACCCATTAGAATTGCAAAAATGTTTTATAGGATGGATGGAAGCAGTCCATAAAACAACAGGTGGAGAATTGATTAATATTGATGGCAAAACGTTGAGAGGAGCAAAGGAAGCAGGCAACTCCCGTAGCCTCATTCATATGGTGAGTGTTTGGTCGGCAACACAGCATTTGGTGCTGGGACAGAAAAAAGTTAGTGAGAAATCGAACGAAATAACCGCTATCCCACCATTGCTAGAAATGTTGGCAATTCGAGGTTGTTTGGTCAGCATAGACGCAATGGGATGTCAGACCGAAATAGCCAAAACAATCATTGAACAAGGTGCAGATTATGTATTAGCACTCAAAGGAAATCAAGGTAATCTCCATGATGATGTAAGTCAATTATTCACATCTGCTCGCGCCCAAAAATTCCATAATATCGAACATCAATTCCATTCAACAGTAGAAAAAGGGCATGGGCGCATTGAGAAGAGATCCTATTGGACTATGGGTAATACAGAATTTCTCATTGGCGCAGAGAAATGGACAGGGTTAAAAAGTATTGGCATGGTTGAATCAGAACGTAATGTCAATGGCGTAGTTTCTATCCAACAGCGATATTATATTCTGAGTATTGAGAGTGATGTGCACAGGTTCTCTCAATCTGTTAGAAGTCATTGGAGTATCGAAAATCAACTGCATTGGATTCTTGATGTTGGGTTTGATGAAGATGCTTCTCAAGGTTGTCGAGGCTATACTGCTGAAAACTTAGCTGTTATTCGTCATGTTGGCTTAAATTTACTTTCCCGTGACAAAAAAACTAAGGTCGGAGTCAAGACTAAACGACTTAAAGCTGGATGGGATGACAACTATCTCAAGCATATACTTAACGCCTTAAACATAGTTTCACCTTAGTCTTCGTTATTTATTCATGAACGTGTGCGGTTGCCCTACATCTACAGTCATGATTATTGACAAACTACAAGAATTTCGTCAACAG
>NZ_ALWB01000260.1 GCF_000332215.1 Pseudanabaena biceps PCC 7429 | reverse complement strand
GGTTGCCGCGCTCCGCGCGGCAACCCTCTTTCTGGGCTTATTTTTGTCTTAACAAGTTGCCAAACTATTTGGTTAAATAATCGATCATCCCAGAGCAGCAAAAAAACAAAGAAGTGCTGCTAAGAAAGCAGCACTTCTTTGTTTTTTGTTGTGGAGACATGATGAATAAGGCCTTTACTAGAACCTTAAACCCAGACCAGTTTGCAATGAGGTTGCGGATGTACCTGAAGAGTTGCGATAGGCATCAAAGGCAAAAATCACGTTACCAAATAGTACTAGATTGCTGTTGGGCAATGTGTAGTCAATCCCAGGTTGAATCACAAAACTATTTTTGTTGCCTACAGGTGTAGTGTCCACGGTATTAGAAAGAGATACACCTGCACCAATGTAAATATCAGTATCAAAGTTTAATGGCACATCAAAGGAAACGGTGGGCACAACGGCGGTACTATTGCCAATCAATATTTGAGTTCTCACAGAGACAGGAAATTCTAGAAACTTATAGCGTGCTGCAACTAGCCCAGATGTGCGCGAACTTTCGCCTGCGCTGGTGTTCCCACTGGTAAAACCAAAGCTTGCGCCGACACCAACGTAGCTACCATAAGCAGGCTGTGCTTGGGCGGCAGGAACATTAGCGATCGCTGACAGGCATCCTAAAGCGGATAAACCTATCAAAATTTTATTTAAGTTATTTAGATTTTTCACAGATATCACTTCCTTGTGTGAGAAACGATTTATTTACTTAGTTTTTTACTTAAGCTTTCGGAGTAACCCCGTCAGGGAGACAGACTATCACAAGTTTGACAGTTTGGCGAAAAAATTTTAGACAAAAATCTAATTGCGCAGCAATCTTATTAAAAGCGTCTTGAATATAGCAACGTAAGCAATCATCAAAACGCCAAAGATGAGTGGCGGCGCTTTGCGCCGCCACTCATCTTTGGCGTTTTATACCCTATAACAAACCTTACGTTGCTATATCACCCAACTGGAGATAGCGAAAATATGGCTAAATTTGTATGGTAAAAGGTTATAGAAGTAGTCCTTACTACTAACTAAAAATTGACTATACAAAACCCGTCCCTTGACCTATGGCAGAATTAACGGTTTGTCTTGTTTTGAGTCTTGGAATTCCATACACTTTTTGGAAAATCGTTAAACCCTTTACAGATGGGTAATTGTCCAACTCAACAAACTCAACAAAAGCAGAGGGAATCAAAAATCCCCTCTGCTTTTTACTTTCTTGCCAACCAATAAATTAAGATATAGCTGTCGCCAAGTATAGACATAAACCCCAAGAATTGATTGGCGGCGCTTTGCGTCGCCAATCAATTCTTGGGGTTTGATTTGTCTTAAGTCAAGTGGCTGTAGCCTAAACTTCGAGAGATGCCAATCCCAGATAGGTGATTTTGGTTGGTTCGATCGCAAATCGACAGGGCAATACTTTCACACCTTTAGCGATCGCTTCTTGTAGGAGTCGGGCATATTCGGGATCAGCTTGGGCTCCCGCTGCAAAGCGATCGCAATCGCCACGATTAATAAAGAAAATTAAGACCGCAGCAGTATTTTCCGTAATTATCGCCATCAGTTCCCGTAGGTGTTTTTGTCCTCGCGTCGTAACGGTATCTGGGAATAGGGATAAACTACCAATACACCATGTTGAATTTTTAACTTCCACGTAGGTTCTTTGAGGATTGGTTCTTTGAGAATTATCTTCCCCATTAGTCAACAAAAAATCGATCCGACTCTTTTCCTTGCCATAGGTAACCTCCCCCTTAACCGTATGGTAAGGCTCTAGTTCAGGGAGCAAATGGTGATCGAGCATATGACCGATAACACGATTAGGAAGGCTGGTATTGACTCCGACCCATTGTTCATCGATATAAATGGCTTCCCAACTATAGGCTAGTTTCCTTTTAGGACTGGGATGGTAGGAAACTAAGACAGGACTCCCAATCTGGCAAACTCCTGTCATTGGTCCCGTGTTTGCGCAGTGGGCGGTGATAACTTCGCCGTTATCTAATTTGATATCCGCAAAAAAACGTTTGTAGCGACTAACAAGACGACCTTCAATCAGATCGGGATACGTATGAACTTGAATCATTTTTCAATGGGTAATTATAGCGCTTTGCATTAAAAACCAAAATCAGAGAGCGTAACGCTCTCTGATTTTGGTTTTTAACTATGCCGAACTACTTAACGTGAGTTCGGCATAATTAAAAACGGGCTTTGAGGAAGGGTTTGCGTAGCAAACCCTTCCTCAAAGCCTAAAAGTAAAAGCCTTGCGTAGCAAGGCTTTTACTTTTAGGCTTTTAAAAATTTCATTGGTTTGGGTTTGAGCGCGAAGCGCTGTAATTTCTAAAATATTGCTCTTAGGAAAAGCGCATTGTGCTGACCATATTACCATGATGAGGAAAAGCTATTGGTGGGTCAGTTAATATGGGAATCAAACGCAAAATCCATCCGTCTCTAATCAAACTCGAACAGCGCGATGGAGTGCTTCAGGTCGTCGGTGGGAACTCTTGGTATTCTTATTTTCGCGATCCTTACCACCTCATGTTAACTATTCCTTGGCTGGGGTTTGTGGCGATCGTTGTAGGATTTGATATCTTCCTCAATGCAGTGTTTGCGGTTCTTTATTTACTTGATGCTGATGCGATCGCAGGTATTGAAAAAGTTGGTTTTTTAGAGGCTTTCTTCTTTAGCGTTCAGACCCTCGCTTCGATTGGCTATGGAGTAATGAACCCTCATACCCTTTATGCAAACTTGATTGTCACCTTAGAGTCCATTGCCAGCTTGATGTTATTTGCCGTCATTACAGGAATAGCCTTTACGAGATTTGCGAAATCCTCTTCGCGTGTCATGTTTAGCCGAGTAGCCACGATTCACGACTACAATGGCATCCCCACACTCATGTTTCGCACAGCCAATGAGAGGAGAAATAACATTCTTGAGGCAAAACTCAGCGTTTTTCTCATGATTGACGAAATAACCGTTGAAGGGCATAGAATGCGCCGCTTGCACGAACTAAAATTAGTCCGCGATCATTCTCCTGTCTTTTTACTGTCATGGACTGTAATGCATATCATTGATGAGAGCAGTCCGCTCTATCGCATAACCAACGAAACCATGGAAAGATTACACGCTCAGATCCTCGTGTCGCTGACAGGGGTTGATGAAACGATTGAAGGTACAATTCACGCGCGACATATGTATGCATCTCACAATCTCCTGTACGATCGCCGTTTTATTGATGTTATTCATATGGCAAAGGATGGGCATCGCTATCTTGATTACACCTATTTTCATGAGACTACGGCAATTTAGGGGCAATTTAGGAGCGATTTAGGAGCAATTTAGAAAAGAAAGATTGTCTGGCAATCTTTCTTTTCTAATGCTAAGATATAGCTCTACAGTGTCTGCTCCCAGTCATTGATACTGTTGGCGCGTTAACATAAATTTCTGTCTCTGATCCGTCTGACACCAAATTCAAAAAAATTTAAAACAAACTTTAAATATTTTTGAATTTTTAAAATCCCTCTGGGTAAGGTTTTAACTCCTTAGAAATGTCACAAGGTTCTAAGGATTTGGTACGACTAATAAATGGCAACGCTAACAGCGACAGACCGATAATTTTTTGGAGTTCTATGTCTTCTTCTCCGATTGCCCCTCCAGTACCAAAATCTTCTGTACTGAAAAAATCTTCTGAACTTAATTCCTCGTCAATGCAGGGATTCTTGGCGCTAGGATTGTCCGATCTCATCGTGCGTGCTGTCGCGGCTCGTGGCTATACTCAACCCACCCCAATTCAATCGCAAGCGATCCCTGTTGTACTGTCAGGTCGAGATCTTTTAGCAGGTGCTCAAACTGGAACGGGCAAAACCGCAGGATTCACCCTACCGATTTTGCACCTACTATCAAATAAGAGCGTCAAACGTTCGTCAAATGGGAAAATTCCCATTCGAGCTTTAATTCTCACCCCTACCCGCGAACTTGCTGCCCAAGTCGAAGAAAGTGTAAGGATGTATGGTAGGCATTTGCCCCTTACCTCGATGGCAATCTATGGTGGCGTGAATATCAATCCCCAAATCAACCGCCTTAGAGGTGGGGTTGAAATCTTGGTAGCAACCCCTGGTCGTTTGTTAGATCACGTTCAGCAGGGTCGATTAGACCTTTCACAGGTGGAAGTCCTAGTTTTAGACGAAGCCGATCGCATGTTAGATATGGGCTTTATTCGGGATATTAAAAAGATTTTGGCTCTCTTACCGAAACAACGTCAAAACCTCTTGTTTTCAGCCACCTTTTCCCATGATATTAAAACCTTTGCCAGCACTCTGCTCGATCGCCCTGTGATGGTTGAAGTCGCCAGTCAAAATGCTACCGCAGATTTAGTGACTCAAAGGATTTTTCCCGTCGATCGCGATCGCAAGCGGGAATTGCTAACCCATTTGATTCAGACTAATAATTGGTATCAAGTATTGGTCTTTACCCGTACCAAACATGGAGCCGATCGCCTAGTCAAGCAATTGCACCAAGATGATATTGTGGCGATGGCGATTCACGGGAATAAGAGTCAAGCTGCCCGTACTCGAGCCCTAGGGAAATTTAAGGATGGCAGTCTACAAGTTTTAGTTGCTACGGATATTGCCGCGCGAGGCTTAGATATTAGCGAACTACCCCAAGTCGTTAACTATGAGTTGCCAAATGTGCCTGAGGACTACGTGCATCGGATCGGACGTACGGGAAGAGCAGGATCTTCAGGCGAGGCGATTTCTTTGGTATGCGTAGACGAACGTAAATTTCTTGCCGATATTGAGAAACTAATCAAGCGATCGCTACCCCATGAAATTATTGAGGGCTTCGAGCCCGATCCCCGCGCCCAGCCTGAACCTATCCAAGTAGGCAGACAGCAAAAGCATCAGCCACGACGGAATCAACAAAGCGATCGCAGCGATCGTGGAGCGATCGGTAAACCAATATCTTCAAGCAAAGCACCAACTCACCCGCAGAAAAAACAGTTAGTTAAAACAACAGTAAAACTGACTCAGCCCTCCACCTCTGAACGCTCAGAATCTCGCCCCCATCGCCAGCACTAAGTAAACTCAGAAGATGAGTGGCGGCGCAATGCGCCGCCACTCATCTTCTGAAGTTTTACAGCAATTTTCGATCAAAAGAACCCCATGAAATTTTTTAAAAGTGTTGCAAAGCAACACTTTTAAAAAATTTCATGGGTTGGAAAAGTACCTGCTGTCGCTGTACTAGGACATAAACCCCAAGAATTGACTGGCGGCGCTTCGCGCCGCCAGTCAATTCTTGGGGAGCGACTGTAGTTATAGATAACTGGGTGGGACATTTTTTATCCGCAAGAACCTAATCTACCCTCTTATCCTCTTGGTGTTGCTATACTATATAGGTCTTAGAAGACTGGTTAAAGTATGGATTGTATATGGGTATGCGTCTTTGTCTCGAATTGATTGCCACTTCGATTCAGCAACTGCACGATTTAGAGCAAATTGCTTTACTGCCCATACCATCTTCTACTGAAATTGACGCTAAGACTGAATCGAGAACTCTTAACCTCGAAGATGCTTTTAATGTTTTGCGAGCGAGTTTAATAGAACTAGAAGTTCATCAGCAATCCATTGCAGGGGAACTTGATCGATATCGCGAACTCTTTGATTTTGCTCCTGATGGCTACTTTGTTACCAATGCCCATGGTGATATTACTGAAGCTAACCGTGCGGCTACATTGATGTTTGGTTCGCATCCAATTGGACAAAACCTAGAAAACTTCGTCTATCCCTCCTATAAAGAGCAATTTAAGCGTTTGCTCGGTCAGTTGCAAAGAGGGCAAAACATTAAAAGTTTAGATTTTCGGATGCAGTTTCCAACAGGACAGCCTTTTGATGCCAGTTTCACTATTATTAGCATTCGGATGCCGATCGATGGCAGGGTCACTGGGATGCGTTGGTGGATTCAAGATATTACCCAACGGAAGCAAGAAGTTGAAAAGCTGCAACATTCCCATCAAAGATTAGAAATTCGCGTTGCGGAAATGAACGCCAAACTGAATCTGATGGATCGTCAAATTCGAGTAGAGCGGGAAGAACAACGACGTATTTCTCGTAATCTCACTCGCAACGAAGCAAAGTTACGCGCAATGATGCAGCATTCTTCTGACATTGTGAATATTCTCGATATAGATACGACGATTCACTATTGCAGTCCCGCTTTGTTTAAGACCTTGGGCTATATGCCTGAAGAAATAATTGGCAAGAAATATGTCAAGTTTATCCATCCTGAAGACTTACCAGTTTTTCAAAACTTTTTGGCTCAGTCGGTAGATACCTTATCTGTATCAACCCCCATTGTGATGCGTTATCAACATATGAATGGGAATTGGATTTATCTAGAGTCAGTCTGTTGCAATCTTTTGCAGGATGCGAACGTACAGGGTTTAGTCATTAATTCCCGTGACATTACGGAACGCAAACGCACAGAATCTGCTCTCCAAGAGAGCGAACTCCGATTGGCGGCGATCGCTTCGAGTATGCCCGCAACCCTCTATCGTCTTGCCATCTCCTCTGATGGGACTATTTCAATTCCATTTATTAGCGATGGATTAATTGATTTAGTTGGTGTTTTGCCGAAATATGCGACTTCTACTCCCTACCAATTATTAGATTTAATTCATCCCGAAGATGTCGATCAGTTTAAGGCTCTGATCAAGGCTGGCTTTGATAAGCTGGCAACTTTCCGTCATGAGTTTAGGATTATCACGATCGCAGGTGAAGTGAAGTGGGTACAAAATATAACCCGTTACTACCTGACTGACAATGGTGCTGTATTTGCCGATGGCGTATGTATTGATATTAGTGAGAGAGGTGAAGCCGAATCTAGTCTTCAGCGGACTAATGAATTGTTACGCGCGGTGATTAAGGCGGTTCCAGTGGCGATCGATATTGTTAGTCCTGACGGAAAGGTTTTACTATGGAATGCCGCCGCCGAGAATCTATTTGCTTGGAATAATTCCATTACTTTCAATCACTCCCTACCTAATATTTCTGAATCTCAATCCTTAGAATTACAATCAGCAATTCTCGACACCTTAGCTGGCAAGCCCCTTGAAGGCTTTGAGATGGCGATGCAGCTTCGCGATAGCAGTTGGATTAATGTGAGTATCTCAACCGTTCTGGTTCACGATCCCCATGGCAAAATTATTGGGGTATTGCGGATTATCGATGAGTTAGAGGCTTCCCCTGCTGCGGATACTGACGATCCTCAAAGGATCCAGCTGGGTAAATCCCCCAATTTATCAATAGTTCGCTCTGGGACAGAAGCGATCGCCAACTTTAGCCTGTCCGTTGCTAATACTTTGCTCGAACAGTATCGAGTTGGTCAACGTAATTTTGCAGGATTGAATTTGCGAGGGGCTTATTTTGTCAAAGCCGATTTGCAGAAAGCAGACTTGAGTGGGGCGGCTCTTAATGGAAGCAACTGTAGCCACGCTAATTTTCAATCCGCAAATCTACGCGGGGCAGATTTGCGGGGGGCAGACTTGCACGATGCAAACTTACAATACGCAGATTTGCGGGGAGCGGACTTACGGGGGGCAGATTTGCGAGAGGCAAATATAACTGAGGCAATCTTTGACGATAGTAATTTATTGGGGGCTTTAATAAGTAACGTGAGTTCGGGATAATTTGAAACGAGCTTGAAGAAAGGGTTTGCGTAGCAAA
>NZ_ALWB01000259.1 GCF_000332215.1 Pseudanabaena biceps PCC 7429 | reverse complement strand
GCAAGGCTTTTACTTTTGGGCTTTTAAAATTTGCCAGCTTAACCCGAACTGACGTTAATTAATAGCAAGTCGCTTAAGCAACTTCAGCCTCTGCAACTTCTACGGCTACAGGAGCGTATACGCTAATTTTCTTGCGGGTTTTGCCAAAACGCTCAAAAGTAACCACGCCATCGACGGTGGCATACAATGTGTCATCGCTACCGCGACCAACATTGTTGCCAGGGTGAAACTTAGTGCCACGTTGACGAACGAGAATGCTGCCAGCTTTAACAACTTGACCGCCGTAACGCTTTACACCGAGGCGCTTAGCATTAGAGTCACGACCGTTTCTTGTACTACCTGTACCCTTCTTATGTGCCATTTTGTGTTTATCCTCTTAATGATTAAAAGATGCAGAAATAAATGAAACTACGCTCAATTTATTTCTGGTTAAGATTGGTTATTAAGCAGCCTGACCGCTAAGATTAATCGCTTCAACCATGATCCGAGTCAAGGGCTGACGGTGACCGTTCTTTCTACGGGTTTTCTTTTTAGGACGCATTTTGTAAACGATTACTTTTTTCGCCTTCAGATGGCGCATGACGGTAACTTCTACACTGGCGCTATCAACTACGGGCTGACCGATGGAGATATCACCGTCCATATTGACGAACAAAACTTTATCGATGGTCAATTTACTGTCTGGTTCGGCTTCGAGAAGCTCAACGTCATAAAATCTGCCGACTTCGACGCGATATTGCTTACCGCCTGTTTCAATGATTGCGTAACTCATGGTGTTTAAATATTCAGTAGATGCCGTACAGGTATGGGGAAATCAGCTTTACCTAAGTTTCACCAATTTTTCAAATAACCCGATCCGAGCATGAAAGATCGTGCGATCTATAACTATACATGAAATCACAAAATAAGGCTCACATTTTTTGCCAGTTCAACCCGAACTGACGTTATTTAAAACCAAAAGCAGAGAGCGTACCGCCCGCTACGCGGGCGGTACGCTCTTCTAGGTTTTAAGTTTACTTATGCTTAGCTAATTACCTAAGTATAGTAAACTGCATTAATTAAGGGAATCATGGAGCAAAATTGGTCTCAACTACTAAAGCAACTTATTGATGGACAATCCCTAGCCAGCGAACAGGCTACAACTTTAATGCAAGGTTGGTTAGAAGGGGCGATCGCTCCCGAACTATCGGGAGCGATTTTGACGGCTTTGCAATGTAAAGGAATTGAAGCTTCAGAATTGGCAGCAATGGCGATGGTATTGCAATCTCAGAGTGAGGGGCAAAAGTTTAATCAGCAGTTAAGCACGATAGTAGATCGCTCTAAACCTTTGATTGATACCTGTGGCACTGGTGGTGATGGAGCTGCGACTTTTAATATTTCCACCTCTGTGGCTTTTGTGGTGGCAGCCGCAGGTGTCCCCGTCGCCAAACATGGTAACCGTGCGGTTTCTAGTCGTTCGGGATCGGCAGATGTCCTAGAAGCGATCGGGCTTCATCTGGCGACAAACACAGACAAGATTTATGAAGCTTTACCTGCGGTAGGAATTACTTTCCTATTTGCGCCCAGTTGGCATCCAGCGATGAAGGCGGTCGGCGCAATTCGCAAGAACTTAGGAATCCGCACTATCTTTAACTTGATCGGACCTCTTGTTAATCCTCTGTACCCTACAGCGCAGGTTCTAGGCGTTTACCATCGCAATCTTACCCATACCGTTGCCGAAGCATTGCGTCTGCTTAATCTTCAACAGGCAGTGGTTTTACATAGCCGAGAAGGTATGGATGAAGCTGGTTTAGGCGATTTGACCGATATCTCATTTCTCAGCAATGGTCAAGTCACAGAAGAGGCGATCTCTCCTCAAGAATTAGGATTAACCCATGCACCAATTGAGAGTCTTAAGGGTGGAAATGTGCAAGAAAACGCTGATATTCTGCGTGCAGTGCTTCAAGGCAAAGGTACTCAAGCCCAGACTGATTGTGTTGCCCTTAATAGTGGGCTAGCCCTCAGGATTGGCGGTTTAGCAAGTACGTGGGCGGAGGGGGTCAACCTTGCCTCAGAGATTCTCAAAGCTGGGGCTGGATGGTCAAAGGCAGAAGCATTAATTAATTTCCTGAAGTAAAGTCTGAAATAAAGAAGGAGACAACAATATCTGTTGCCTTCTTCTTTATGCCCTTTCTTGAGGCTTTTTCTTTATATAGCAATGTAATACCAATTCCCAAAATGGCAACGCCATTTTGGGAATCTCCAAACCTCATACCAAGTTACAGCAATTATCGATCAAACGAACCGCAGAAAAATTTTTGAAAGCTTTGCTTTGCAAAGCTTTCAAAAATTTCCTTGGTTTGGGTTTGAGTGCAAAGCGCTGTAAGAAATGGCTATACCATTTCTTAACTTGAAAACTCTTATACTCCCTTCCCACCAAAGAAATAGACATACAAAACCAAGAATTAGCGTTGCGGCGCAAAGCGCCGCAACGTCTAATTTTTCACTGGGAAGGGAGTACCGATTCCCAAAATGGCATTGCCATTTTGGGAATCTCAAAACCTTACTGGGGTTGCTTTTTAATTTACTGAAGTGTTGGCTCACTTCAGTGAATTGGTATAGCTATAGTCAGTAATGTTAGAACAAAAATCAAACCCCATAGAGAGTTGCGGCGCTTTGCGCCGCAACTCTCTATGGGGTTTGATGTCCTGACTTAAGTGAATATAGCTATATAAGGGATAGCTGGAACGAATCAACCACCCAAAGATGATTTTAAGTTCCGAAAGAGCGATCGCCTGCATCACCCAATCCAGGAACGATCCATCCTTGCTCGTTGACAACTTCATCAATACAGCCCGAATAGATCTGCACCGCAGGGAAATGTTGATTGATCAACTGCAAAGCAGGTGGGGCGCAAAGTGCATTAATGATCCGAATTAAAGAAGCGTCCGCTCCTCTTTCTGTAATTAATTTCAGGGTGCTTATAATCGACCCACCTGTCGCCATCATTGGTTCAACGATAAAGATACGGGTTTGGGGGGCAAACCTCTCTGGCAAACGATTAAGATAGCAGCTAGCTTCGAGGGTTTCCTCATTACGCACTAAGCCGAGATGATAGACATTTGCTGTTGGCAATAGGGTTTGACAACCCTCAAGCATGGATAATCCTGCTCGTAAGATTGGGACAAAAGCTAGAGGAACTGCACTATCAATCAATTGCCCTGCGGTAGTTCCCAATGGAGTTTCGATATTTACTTCTTGCACGGGTAAAAACTCACGTACTGCTTCATAGGTAAGCCATTTACCCATTTCAGCCATCGCTGTGCGGAATAAAGGGACTGGTGTATGTTTTTCCCGCGCTATGGTAAGCCAGTGACGAATCATGGGATGGGGGGGAACATATACGCGCAATTGAGAAGACATGAATTTACTGTAGAGTTTTAATATTGGGAAGCTAAAAGCTGTCCGTTCATAGGAAATTTTACATTGCTTTGGGTGTTAATAATTGTCTCTATAGCATCCCCACAGCGCTTTGCGCTTAAATCTAAACTAAGAAACTTTTTGAAAGTGTTGCTTCGCAACACTTTCAAAAAGTTTCTTTTGGTTCTTTTGATCGAAAATTGCTGTAAATCATTTATAGCTATATTCACTTAAGTCAGGACATCAAACCCAATAGATAGTTGCGGCGCGAAACGCCGCAACTATCTATTGGGTTTGCTTTTTGTTCTAACATTACTGACTATAGCTATACAAGGAAAATAGAGCTTCGACTTCACTCAGCCAATTTATCTCTATGGCTAACAATCAAGTTTGTACATATCCTACTCTTAACGTCAGTTCGGGTTAAGCTGGCAGATTTTCAAAGCCCAAAAGTAAAAGCCTTGCTACGCAAGGTTTTTACTTTTGGGCTTTGAGAAAGGATTTGCTACGCAAATCCTTTCTCAAAGCCCGTTTCAAATTATCCCGAACTCACGTTACTCTTAGGCTCTAAGTTTTAATCTATAATTACTAAGGCTTTGCTAAGGCTAAAAAATCTCCGTTTAAGGATTCATTCAATCTTTATGAAAAAATCACTGCTCTATAAGTTAGCGATCGCTGCTAGCGTTTCCTTTGTTGCTAGTTCCTGTACCCCAGCGACTCCACCTGCTGCGACTCTTAGTGCAACAGCATCCGCATCGGCTAAACCATCTGCGTCGCCTTCTACATCACCCGCTGCATCCGCATCGCCTTCTGCATCTGCCAAGCCATCCACACCCGCTGCATCTGCGTCACCTTCTACATCCGCATCACCCGCTGCATCCGCATCACCTGACGCTCCTGCAACTGAAAAGGTGCCTGATACTGTGCGCATCTCCGTTGTCAATAATAGCGGTAAAGTCTTAAATGCAATTTATATGTCTCCTCCCACCAATATCCATTGGGGAAAAAATGAGCTTGAAGCACCAATTCCCGATCGCGAAAAAGCTGATTTTGAGTGGAAGCGTTCGGACTATAAAGGAGCAGAGGCAGGTTGTTTATTTGAAGTTAGAGCAGAGTATGCTGACGGTAAGAGCACCGATCTAGAAGAAATTAATCTTTGCAAAACTCCAACTATCAATCTTAAGTAAGTCAATAAATAGAACTAAAGAAGTATCCTGCTTCGCGCAAAACTTCTTTAGTTCTATTTATTGAGTGGGATCGCAGATACGATTTTCATGATTCTCTTCTATGTCGGGAGGTATATCGATTGCTGGAGAAGGTGCGTAGACCTGGGGTAACGATGCACCTTCTAAACCCTTAGTAATTCGAGATGGAGAATAGTCGAGGGTGACAAAAAGGGGATAATGATATTCACCGCGATCGCTAATGATACTCCGATGTTTCCAAGGCAGTAGCCAATAGTATTCTTCCCCAAGCGTAACTTCCACTTGTCGCCAACGTTTTAATAGAGATGCATAGTCCTCATTGGGACGATGGATAAATACAAAAATCTCTTGACCAGTTTTTACTTTCCAGTCAGGATCGCACATAATTAAGGCAAGATCGCATTGTAGTTGCCCGTGACTGTGAGTCAGGTTAGGGCTCGTAAGTTGCACGACAGGAAAAGGGATCGAAATCAGGCTGTCGGTGGGACGACGCAAACTGGGAATTAACTCGAAATAGGGACGATATTCGCGTAGAAGGGAGATCGCTTCAAGGGGATTACTGTAATGACTGAGGAGCGTATCATATTGAAGTTGGTGATTACTCATAGGGCAATTGTAGGAAGATACACGAAGAAAGTAGAACCTTGCTGGGAGTCTAGGTTGGGTGACTTTACTAAGATCCGACCGTTATGGGCATTGATAATGTAATGGGATAAATACAATCCCAGACCGCTACCCTGTTTTTGGTGACTGCCTTGGCGAAATCTATGAAATAAAAACGGTTGTTCTTCTAAGGGAATTCCCGTACCTGTATCGGCGATCGCGATAACTGCCTCGGACGCATCTGCTTTTAGGCTAACATGTACACCGCCAGATTCAGTAAATTTCAAGGCATTACCAATTAAATTATTAAATACACGTAGTAACTCTAGGCGATCGCCCTTAATTTCAGCAATTTCACAAAGATTAGTCAGATCCGTACTAAGTTCGAGATTTTTAGAAATAGCGATCGGCTTTAATTCCTGTACGACTTGTTCGAGCAATTCCTTTAGATTTAAGGACTGGAGACTAATCGTTTTGCTGCCTGATTCGTAGCGGTAAACATCTAGCAGTTTATTTACCATTTCCAGTAAATTATGATTGCTGCGTCCCATGATGGTTAAGGCTTCATGGATTTCGGGCGAAATTTCTCCTAATACACCATCCTGTAAAAGTCCTAACATGCGATCCGCTGCTACTAAAGGGGTTCGCAGATCGTGGGTCAGTCGTGAAACAAAATCCTGTCTTTGACGATCGATGCGATCGCGCTCAGCAATACTATGCTTTAACCGCAGTAGCGATCGTACCCTTGCCAATAGCTCATTTGCTTCGATTGGTTTGCGAATAAATTCGTCTGCGCCAAGATCTAAGCCTTTGACAGCATTTGCGCGATCGTAGGCGGTGATTAATAAAATTGGAATAAACGGCAAGTCTTTCATCGCTCTGATCCGACGAGTCACTTCGTAACCATCCATCAGAGGCATCATCACATCTAATAAAATTAGGTCGGGTGGCTCTGCCCCAATAATTTTTAGAGCATCGTGACCATTTGATGATGTGACGATCTTATATCCTTCTTCTTCAAGAATTGTGCGAACGAGAAATAGATTGTCTGGAACATCATCGACAATTAGTAAACGGTCAGGAGATTTCATTCAAACGCTCAAACAAAACAGGATAGCTATATAGATGTTGTCATGAAACCGCTGTCAATGCAGTCATCCTGATGATAGAAATTATGGCTGTTACCAACAAAAGAAAATAATTTTGCCATAGGTAAAATGAGAGCCCTAACCCTTTATCTTAATCATTTTGGGTAAAGTAAGTACTTCAGCATACTTAAAATCCAGATCTAAAACCTGCGGCGCAGCGTGCGCCGCAGGTTTTAGGGTTTTATATTTAACCCAAGTTGCTACCTATGGTAACAAGAAAAAAAGCTGCTACAAAGGACAAAATCCGAATAGCAGCAAGAAAAATGAATGATGAAATTGTAGCGATTGATTGCCTGTGTGATGACATTCTGCGAGCGATGAATCAGCAAGGGAATATACAGCAACAGATGAGTGATGCCGAAGTAATGACCACAGCCATAGTTGCGGTTCTGTATTTTGGAGGAAATTTTGAGAAAGCAAGAAAAGAGCTCTCAGAGCCACAATACATCTCCAAAATGCTGAGTCGGAGTCGCTTCAATCGCAGACTCTATAGGGTTAAACCGATGCAATTGATGTTATTGAGTGCCTAGGACAAGCATGGAAACAACTGAACACCGAATGGTTTACAGCATTGATAGTTTTCCGATACCCGCTTGTGACAATCCCTAAAAGGGTTTCAGAGGTTTTGAAGCCAGCCAAAGACCTAACCGACTAACCAATCACGCGATCGCGTTTCAATCCCTAAAAGGGTTTCAGAGGTTTTGAAGCTTTTAGACACAAATCAAGTCATAGGTGCGATTCAGTTTCAATCCCTAAAAGGGTTTCAGAGGTTTTGAGAGCGTGTTTGAGAAGTTTTCTGGAGTCAAAAAGGTGAAAAAAAGCTCCCCAAGGTATAGCCTGTCAATATACAAAAACAAAGACAGCCTTATGGAAGCAACAAAGAAATCATACCCCACAGACTTAACTGATGATCAATGGGAACTGGTAAAAGAGTTGATTCCCGCCGCAGGAACAGGAGG
>NZ_ALWB01000258.1 GCF_000332215.1 Pseudanabaena biceps PCC 7429 | reverse complement strand
GAGAGAGGCGGCGCGAAGCGCCGCCTCTCTCTTTTGGTTTTTATGTTCTGATACGCTTGGCGGTAGGGATGAATTATTGGGCAAATCCTAATCATTTAAAGACTTTGCTTTAATTACAGCTTCAGTCAAAGCTACCCACTGAGCGACATCGAGATCTTCAGCTCTCACCTGTGGGTTAATGCCCATATTTTCCAAAATAAGCACCAGAAGATCGCGATCGATTTCCGAGATCAGATTATTCCGCAACATTTTGCGCTTTGTGGCAAAACCCAGTGTGAGCAATCGATCTAAGAATCTCGGACTGCTCGCTGGGGTAGGTGTGGGACGCGGAATAATGCGGACAACTGCCGAATTAACTTTTGGGGGTGGATAAAAAGCAGTAGCAGGAACATCACAAATAAACTGGCATTCCGCAAGGTATTGAATCTTAACGCTGAGGGCATTGTAAGCCTTATGTCCTGCTTTCGCAGCCAGCCGATCGCCAATTTCCTTTTGCACGAGCAGCACAATTTGCTCGAACTGATGAACTGGTTCGGACAATGTCCCCAATAGTTTTTTCAGAATTTCGCCAGTAATGTTGTAGGGAATATTGGCGATGACTTTATTGGTTTCTGCGGGAAGGGGAATGTCAAGGATGCTCCCTTCAATTAGTTGAAAGTTCTTTTGCGTCATGGTTTTACGCAGCTTTTCACAAAGATCGCGATCAATTTCCACGGCAGTCAGTGACTCCACAAAAGGCAGGAGCAAACGGGTGAGATTACCCGTACCAGGTCCAATTTCTAAAATGCGATCACTTGGTTGCAATTGCCCCGCACGTAAAATTTTGTTGAGGACATCATCACTGCGCAACCAATGTTGCCCAAACTGTTTGCGCGGACGGATTTTACTGGGGCTATAGATGGGACTTTCGGGGTTGGGCATTGGCGATCGCTGGCTAAAATAATTATGATAAGTAACTGAGCGATTAGCTCAGTTATTAACCCTATTTAGCGATAATAACTGAGATCGTTAATTTATTTTCGCTAAGCCGTTAGCGCTAAATGTGCCAAGCCAATTTTCTTCGTTTACCATTCGTCAAGCTAACCCAAGAGATGTTGGTTATGTATCCGAGATCTTGACTGAGAGCTTTTATCGTAGCGCCGATCGCCAAGTCCATTTTTTGCACCGATGCTTTGTTGATATGGTCTATCCGCTCCTGCGCTATGGCATCATGCTCGACCTTAGCAGTCGCTTTGGGGAAAAAACGCCTTGCTATGCCTGTCTTGTTGCCACCCATCCTGCTAACAAGTCTTTACCGATCGCCACCCTTGAGATTTGTATGCGCTATGTCCCCGCACAAGGACATCAAAATTTTTGGCTCGGTCGGGAAATGCAGCAACATCCCTATATTTTTAACCTAGCCGTCCATCCCCATTGGCGGCGACGTGGAGTAGCGAAACAACTTTTGCTAGCCGCTGAGAGAACGGTAAAGCAATGGGGGTATTCACAGTTGTATATGCATGTTCTAGAGGATAACCAAACAGCTCGCAATCTATACGATCACGTAGGCTATCAAATGTACGACCGCGAGGGAAACTTAAATTATTGGCTGCTTAGAAAACCAAGGAGATTTTTATTACAGAAAAAATTGCGATCGATCTAGCCACTAACCCAGAGGAGCGTCCCTCCCACTACGCGGGAGGGACGCTCCTCTGGGCTTTAAGTTTACCTATTCTTGTCTGAGCCAAGGATGAGATCGCGTTACAATATTGAATATTACATACCCAATCAGGAGTACATCTGCCAACTATGACCATCGCAACCGATATTACTACCCCCACAGATCTCACTCTCGGTCAGAGAGAAAACGACCAAAGCTATCAAATGGCCCAATTAGCAGCGATCGCTGCGGACGATCGTAAGGGAGAAAATATCGTTTTGCTCGCGATCGGTGAAGTATCGAGTTTGGCAGAGTATTTTGTCATTATTACGGGCTTTTCTAAGGCACAAGTACGTGCGATCGCGAGTAGTGCCGAAGAGAAGATTCTCGAAGAGTTCGGGCGCAAACCCAAAAATATCGCAGGCGAGCAAGATGGTACTTGGATTTTGCTTGACTATGGCGATTTAATCGTTCATTCCATGATGGCTCATGAGCGCGAATATTACGATCTAGAAGCATTTTGGGGACATGCCCCCAAACTTGAAGTGTTTTTGCCAGAGCCAGCACTAGAGCAATCGACCTAGACTCAGACTATACCAATTCCCAAAATGGCGTTGCCATTTTGGGAATCTCAAAACCTTACTGGGTTTGTTTTTTAATTCATTGAAGTGTTAAGTAGCCAAGTAAACTTAAAACCTAGACGAGCGTAACGCCCGCGTAGCGGGCGTTACGCTCTCTTATTTTGGTTTTTAATTATGCCGAACTACTTAGCTCACTTCAGTGAATTGGTATTAAACGGAAGAAGCAGCGGTACGCTTTATATACCGCTACTTCTTCCGTTTAATGTTAAATAGCACGTCAGACAAGCGATAATTAAGCAATCTCTTTACAATTGGATACATCAGAATTTATGAAGGTTGGCGATCGCGTTCGTGTTAAGACACCATTAAATGTCTTCCACCACCCTGAGCACAAAGGCAAGGCTTTTGATATTACAGGATTAGAGGGAGAAATTGTTCGCATCCATACTGAATGGCATGGTCGTCCGATCAGTCCTAACTACCCCTACGAAGTCAGATTTACACCTAAGTTTGTCACCCACTTAGGCGACCATGAAATAGAATCAGCCAACTAGATGTAGATCATGGATCTGCCTAAGTATTTAAGTAAGTGGGCTTAATTAAATATAAAACCCTAAAATCTGCGGCTCACACTGCGCGTGCGCCGCAGATTTTATACCAATTTCCAAAATAGCGTTGCCATTTTGGAAATTGGTATAAAACTTTACTGGGCTTGTTTTTTAATGCACTGAAGTATCGGCTCACTTTCGTGAATTGGTTTTAGATCTGGATTTTAATTATGCTGAGGTACTTACATAATTAAGTATCTGCATAATAAATAATAAGTATCTAATAAGTATCTGCATAATTAAGTAGCTATAAGTAATTAAATATAGAATTCAAAAACCTGTAGTGCGCTCTGTGTTTGCGATGAAGGTTTTGACCCTGATTTTTAATTATATCCAGCTACTTAGATCGATATAGATCCATACCCTTGGTCTACATATATGGAAGCAACAATTTTCAGTATTGTTTTTGCTCTTTTAAGTGGCACCTATATCTATCGATCCTTTCGGATTATTGAAGAAGGTCAGGTTGCTCTGGTTGAAAGGTTTGGAAAATATCAAAAAACCATGGAACCAGGGATCAACATTGTTTTACCCTTCCTCGATCGCATTGCTTTAATCAAAAGCTCCCGTGAGCAAGTTTTAGAAATCTCACCACAGCCCTGTACCACCTCTGACAGCGTCAGCGTCAGCGTTAGTGGCGTAATGTATTGGCAAATTAGCGACCTCAAAGACGCAAGGTATAACATTGAGAATGTCGATAAATCGCTGATGGTCTCCCTCGCAACTCAGATCCAAACTCAGATCGGACGCTGCGATCTCGATCATATTATCGGCGGACAAGAAAGAATTAACGAAGAAATTTTACAAGGCATGTCCAATGATACCAAGGCTTGGGGGATCAAGGTTTTGCGTGTGAGATTGGGCGAAATTACGATCCCCACCTCGGTGTTGCAGTCGATGGAAAAGCAAAAGGCTGCTGAAATCGAAAAGAAAGCAATGATTTCCAGATCGGAGGGGGAAAAGACTTCTGAGATCAAAAAAGCAGAAGCGGTGGCGCTTTCCAATAAAGTGCTAGCCGAATCTGAGCGACAAGTCCGATTAGAACAGACTGAAGCAATGGCTTTATCGATCGAGCGCATTGCCGATGCGATCGCCAATCATCCCAATGGTCAAGAGGCGGTGCAATATTTGTTAGCCCAAAAATATTTGGAAATGGGGCAGGCGATCGGGGAAAGTCCCAGTAGTAAGGTTTTATTCATGGATCCCAAATCGATCCCTGGCGCAATTCAATCTTTATTAGCCATGTCCGACAGCAAAATTACGGAAGCGCTCGCCAAACAACCTTATGGCGCAGTTTCCAATATTTCGCCCACGGTTCGGAATTTACCCGTTCAAGAGGTTAAGCCCTTTAAACCACCCTCAGATAGCGAGAAAGGAAGCCCTAGCAACAATTAAAAATATTTGACAAATTCATATATTTAAAGCTATTATAGTGAGTTCGGAATTCCAAAACTGTAAAGCCATGCCGCTACCGATTGTTGCCGTTGTCGGTCGCCCAAATGTGGGCAAATCTACGCTCGTAAACCGTTTGTCGGGAGAGCAATATGCGATCGTCTACGATCAACCAGGTGTAACCCGCGATCGCGTTTATCGCGAATGTTTCTGGGGAGCCCACGAATTTCAAGTCGTCGATACAGGCGGCTTAGTATTTGACGATGAAACTGAATTTTTACCCATGATCCGCGAGCAGGCAGAAATTGCCATTCGCGAATCGGCGGCAGTAATATTTGTAGTCGATGGTCTAGCGGGGATCACCGATGCAGACGAACAACTAGGGGGGTGGCTACGGCGACAAAATATTCCCGTACTCTTGGCGGTGAATAAGTGCGAAGGTTCTAAGTATGGACTTTCTCTAGCGGCGGAATTTTGGAATTTAGGCTTAGGCGAACCCATCCCGATGTCGGGAATTCATGGCAACGGCACTGGTGAACTGCTCGATGAGCTGGTCAAACATTTACCACCACCTGAAGAGGTCGTTGCTGAAAGCGATGAGATTAAAGTAGCTATCATTGGTCGCCCCAATGTAGGCAAATCCAGCTTGCTCAATGCCTTCATTGGCGAAAATCGCAGCATTGTTAGTCCCATTTCAGGCACAACCCGCGATGCGATCGATATGTCCGTCGAGCGGGATGGTAAAAAATATCGCTTGATCGATACCGCAGGGGTACGCCGTAAAAAGAATATTGACTACGGCATTGAGTTTTTTAGTATCAACCGTGCTTTTAAAGCGATCGGACGCTCGGACGTAGTTTTATTGGTCATTGACGCTCTGGATGGTGTCACCGATCAAGATCAAAAGCTGGCAGGTCGCATTAATGATGAGGGCAAAGCCTGTGTCATCGTCGTCAATAAGTGGGATGCGATCGAAAAAGATTCCTACACTATCTACGACTACACCGCCGAAGTTAAAAGCCGTTTGATGTTTGTGGAATATGCACCGATTATTTTTGTAAGCGCCCTTACTGGTCAGCGAGTAACGCAGATCCTCGATCGCATTGATATTGCCGCCGAACAACACAAACGTCGAGTACCAACCGCAATTCTCAATGAAGCGCTCAATGAAGCGGTCACTTGGCACGCGCCACCCACCAGTCGTGGCGGCAAGCAAGGTAAAGTCTATTACTGCACTCAAATTTCCGATAGTCCACCAACAATCATTCTCTTTGTCAACGATCCCCATCGCTTTAACGACAATTACAAGCGTTACATTGAAAATCAATTCCGCAAAACCTTAGGTTTTGATGGTACGCCACTGAGATTTATTTGGCGCGGCAAAAAGGATCGCGAAGTCGAAAAGTCCAAAAATTCGGCATTCAGATAACAGTAATACCAAGTTAAGAAATGGCGTAGCCATTTCTTAACTTGAAAACCCTTACTAGGTTTAGTTTTTAATTCACAAAAGTGTTGTCACACTTTCGTGAATTGGTATCAAGATATAAAGCCCAAAGACGAGTGGCGGCGCTCCGCGCGGCAACCCTCTTTTGGGCTTTATGTTGACCAAACCCCAAAGACGAGTGGCGGCGCAAAGCGCCGCCACTCGTCTTTGGGGTTTTATATCCTAGGCAAACCTTACGTTGCTTACGTTGCTATAGTTTCAGGGTAAACTCCCATACATAAGTATTATTACAGTTGCCATGATGTGCTTTCTACGATTCAATAAGGCAATAACCATGGAGAAGTCATGGAAGAGCGATCACTTGCCACCACTATGACAACCACAGATACCAATAGATTTGAGGCGCATATCCTTGGTGCAGCAACTTTTGATCTCAGCGGTCTTCCTAAGGAATATTACACCCTCGTAGATGGCAGTAAAAGCATCATTTGGGTTCAACCGATTTTTCAGGCTTTAGGGTTAAAATCTCTTTTAGTAGCATCTTTACCCATTGAGAATTTCACCTATGCAGTAATCCATGGTAAGGAATACACTGCGATCGTCATCAGGCAGCAAGGCAGTTATTTAGCCCTACTTTTCGATCCCGCAGATGAGATTCTTGATGCAAAATTTTTAAATTGGGTACATTCCTTTGACGCTACTTTTCTTAAGAACAATCCCAAGTTTCAAGTCATTTAACAGGCAAGGGACTTGCTAATAAAAGCAGAGAGAGTACCGCTCGCTACGCGAGCGGTACTCA
>NZ_ALWB01000257.1 GCF_000332215.1 Pseudanabaena biceps PCC 7429 | reverse complement strand
TTTAGTTTTGGTATAAAACCCAAGAAGAGAATAGCGGCGCGAAGCGCCGCTATTCTCTTCTTGGGTTATCGGCAATATCATGTTGAGGTTACGTAAAATGTCTGATGCTACAAGTTAATCAGGTTGGTTAAGATCGTGTGAATTTTTCTGGCTCTGATAGAGATATCCGATAGTTGCTAAGTAGCTAGGCGCAATTAAATATAAAATCCCAAAACCTGTAGCGCACGCTACAGGTTTTGACTCTGGGTTTTAATTATGCCCAGCTACTTACATAACGATCGCAAATCGAGTCTTTGCCCTCAACATCCCCAATCGAACTGATGAGCGCAACGAACATTAGCAACCAGCCCAACTTTAATCTTGTCGCAGTACTTCAAGCCACCGTTGAAATTTCACGGGAAGTAAATGTCGATCGGCTAATCAGTTTGAGTCTTAAGGTCATTCTCAATATCTCAGAATCACAGTTGGGTGCGGTGATTTTAGTAGATCGAGAAGAATTACCGAGCATGGCAACCCTTGCAGAGCGATCGCCAAATCGAGAAATAATCCAACATTTACCCATCGACTGCGCCAATCCTACGAGTTTGCCCTTAATGGTGCGCGAGGCGCTCCGCGATCGGATGGAAACGCACTGGAGTCAGAAACAACCCTCAGCCCATTTTGCCTGCGATCCCTATTGGCGCGAGCATCCCCCCCAAGCCGCCCTATGTATTCCACTATGGGAATCGGGCAATTTATTGGGGGCAATTTATTTAGAAGATTATGATCGGGAAAATTTATACCAACCTGAACTATGCCAAGTTTTGCGATCGCTATGTCAACAGGTCGCGATCTCCCTATGGCGATCGCATCAATTGACCAGCATTGATCAAGGTCGAGAAATTGAGGAAGCCTTACAACGCAGCAATTCCCTTTTGAAATCGCAGCGCGAAGCCTCCGTAGATGGAGTATTGGCAGTGGACGAGCAAGGACGGATTGTGAGCTATAACAACCGTTTTTGTCAGTTGTGGCAAATCCCTGAAGCCGTACTGCAATCCGTGGAATATGGAGGCTTGTTGAGCCTGTTACAGCATCACCTCCAACTACCAGAAGGACTGGTGGAAGCTCTAGAAAATGCCTACGATTCGACAGAAATATATACCCAACAAGAGATTTATCTTGCAAATGATCGCGTGTTTGATTGCTATTCGGGACAGGTACATTCTCCCGAAGGTAAGTTTTATGGCATGGTGTGGTACTTTCGTGACGTAACGGAACGCATTCGTATCCAGCAAGAACTACAGGCAGAAAGAGATCGCTCGGAAAGCCTATTGCTAAATATGTTGCCCGAAGGAATTGCCAAAAAACTCAAGCATAGTCGCGCATCGATGGCGGATGGATTTGAAGAAGTATCGGTTTTGTTTGCCGATATTGTTGGCTTTACCGAACTCTCTAGTAATATGTCCCCCACAGAAGTCGTCGGTCTGCTCAATCGCATCTTTTCTATCTTTGACAATTTGTGCGATCGCCATAAACTTGAAAAGATTAAAACGATCGGCGATGCCTATATGGTTGTGAGTGGATTGCCTCAGCCTAGAGGCGATCATGCGATCGCGATCGCCAATATGGCTCTCGATATGCAAAAAGCGATCGCCCATATTAAATCTCGCGATGGCGTACAAATTGCGATGCGAATTGGGATTAATTCTGGTCCAGTAGTTGCAGGCGTGATCGGGACAAAGAAATTTATTTACGATCTTTGGGGCGATACGGTCAATGTTGCTAGCCGTATGGAATCCTTAGGAACAGCAAATGCCATTCAGGTTACAGAATCTACCTATATCCGCATCCGCGAACAATTTAATTGTGAAAAACGCGGCATAATCATGGTTAAAGGCAAGGGAGAAATGATGACCTATTGGCTAAATAGCAGGAAAGAGATTAATACCAAACTCAAGATAGCTTAGAAGCCAATGAGAGAAGCAATGATACTCTTTTAGAAATTTAATTTTGTCCTCAGACCAAAGCTCAAAATGGCGTAGCCATTTTGAGCTTTGAAAACCCTTGCTAGGCTTAGTTTTTAATTCACAAAAGTGTTGTTACACTTTTGTGAATTGGTATTATATGATACAAATAGTTTAAAGTTTTTTATAATTTTCGTTTACGCCTTATTGCCGATTACGTTTCTGTTGTCGTTCAGGCTACAAATAATGGGAGCGAGTTTTAATTTATTGAATTCTTTCGTTATGCTCTATATCGCAACTTTATGAAAAGGATAACCTATATCAGCAACTTCTCGCGATCGCTGATCAAATCAGAAATCGAGAGTATTGGTCATGTCTCGCAAAAGCATAATTCTCAAGAAGACATTACAGGGGTATTGATGTCCTGTGGCAGTATGTTCTTTCAGATTTTAGAAGGAGAAGATGGGCGGGTCGATCGCCTATATGCCAAAATCTTAAAAGATGAGCGCCACCATCAAATTCGCTGTCTTAAATCTGAAGAGAATATCGAACAAAGATGGTTTCCAGACTGGCCGATGGAGATCATTATACTAGATGAAAAAAATGATTTGTTATTGCAACCGATCAAGATCCTCTTGCAAACTCTGGGGGAATCCAAAATAATTTTAGCAAATTATACCCATTCAGGGGTTTTGCAAGCGATGGAGAATGGAATTAATCCGCTCACGCTGATTCCACGCTACACCGAGAAGATCATCTTCTTCGCCGATATAATGAGTTTCGCTAGTATCACGGAAAAGCTGCAAGTAACCGAAGTTGTGGAGTTGCTCAATCAATTTTTTACAGTTTGTACTAATGCGATCGCCGCAAGGGGAGGCGAAGTTACGAAGTTTATTGGCGATTGCGTGATGGCTTATTTTGATGGCGATCACGCCGATGAAGCTCTACAAGCAAGTCTCGATGTTCTGTCAGAACTAGAAAATTTACGCAATCAATCACCTGTTAATAGCCCTTTGCGCGTGCTTTATGTGGGGATTGGGTTGTCTAAGGGAACGGTTTTAGAAGGGAATATTGGTTCTCAAACCAAAAAAGAATATACGATCATTGGCGATGCGGTAAATGTGGCAGCTAGAATTGAATCGCTTACTAGACAGTTAAATCGATTTTTAGTGTTTTCGGCGGCGGTGAGGGAGGGGCTTAGCGATTCTTGGAAACCATTAAGGCTGGGAGATTTTTATGCGAAAGGTAGAGAAGCGATCGTTGAGGTTTATTCCATTGATGCTCCTTTAACTTCTCAAAAATCAGATTTTTATGCCCTCAACCAAGAAATTAGGGAACAGCTCGATCTAATCGGAAGTGAAACGTCAGAACCTAGCAAACAACGCAAAACACTATTTATGCTGTACGATCGCTAGTAGCGATAAATATAAACTCCATGATGTCAAACCTTTTAGATAACCGCTATCGCGTCACTAGCGTCCTAGGCAGTGGCGGCTTTGGGGAAACCTATCTGGCTGAAGACACCAAAATGCCATCCAACCGTCGATGCGTGATCAAGCAGCTTAAACCTGTCGCGGATAATCCGCAAATGTATGAGTTATTACAGCAAAGGTTTCATCGCGAAGCAGCGGTCTTAGAAACTTTGGGAGAGGAAAATCGCTATATTCCTAAGCTTTATGCTAACTTTGCGGAAAATGGATTGTTTTATCTAGTCCAAGAATGGATTGATGGACTGACCCTAACCGAAACGATCGAACGTGGCGGGAAGTGGGCTGAAGATGCCGTCAGACAATTAATGATTAGTATTCTCCAAACGCTGATCTACGTTCACGATCGCGGTATTATTCATCGAGATATCAAGCCTGATAATATTATTTTGCGATCGGGAGAACCCGTATTAATTGACTTTGGGGCAGTCAAAGAAACCCTCAATGTCAGTACGATCCGCAGCTCGACGCAACAGGCTCATTCGATCGTCATTGGTACGCCAGGGTTTATGGCATCAGAACAGGCGGCGGGACGACCTTTTTTTGCGAGCGATCTCTATAGCCTTGCGCTCACCGCCATCTTTGCCTTAACGGGAAAATATCCGCAAGAATTGGGTACTGATCCGCAAACAGGAGAGGTGCTATGGCAGTCTCATGTCGTTAACATTAGCACAGCCTTAAAATCTATCTTTACAAAGGTGCTCCAATTCGATCCGCGCGATCGCTATAGTTCTGCGAGGGAAATGCTGGAAGCCCTACAGCAAAGTCAAATCCGTCAAAATGCTCCTAAGCAAGTTCCCATTTCGCCAGCGATGTCGAATATGCAGACTGTGGCGGTAACACCCAGAGGCTATACCCCTCCTTTCACTCCCCAGCAATCCATTTCCGCTCAACCTCCCGATCACTCAGTCTATGTTTACCAATCGCAGCAAAATCCGCAGAAAAAGATATTAGGGCAGATCGTAGCTACGGTAATCGTGGGTGGGGCGATCGGCGCGGCGATCGCTTTAGGTGTTGTCATCTCGCAAAATGGCGGTATTGTTGCTCTTTGGAACAAATTCTCTCCCTTCAATAGACCCGTTGCTAAAGTTCCCTTCTATTTTCTTGCCGATTCTGCTTATAAAGACAAAGAATCGGCTGGGTTTCGAGTAGAGAAGTTAAAGTCACTAGGGTATAAAGATGCTGGCATGTTTTGGATACCCGACTATCCCAACTTAGGAAATAATCAATTTCAGCAGGTATATACCAGCCAATTTAAAGATTTAGATAGTTGTATTGTGAAGTTGCAAGAACATCTCAAATATATTGATGATGCCTATTGCGCCTACGCCAGTCTTGATGCTAAAGCTAGTTCTCAACGCTTTACAGGAAGCGATTTGCCCCCTTCATCCTCCCCCTCCCCTTCTCCAACGGCGACTCCCACAAAATCACCAACGGCAACTCCATCACCGACAAGACCTTCTCCTGAGCAAGCCGTCCGAGATTATTACAACCTGATCAACGATCGCCAATTTCAAAATGCATGGCGCAATCTCACCCCAAAATTTCAACGCGATCGCGCTGGTGGATATAAGTCTTTTACCGATTGGTGGGGAACTGTGAGTCAAGTTTCTGTTAATGGTGTGCGGATTGTTGAATCTAAAGAGAATTCCGCAATCATTGATATGGATATCACCTACCAAAAGGGTAAGGCGATTTTCCCTGAAACCCTTAGGATGAGTTTAGTCTGGGATGAATCGTCGAAACAGTGGCAAATTAATGAAACGCAAAGACAGTAATCTATGCTATGGCAGATGAGTGGCGGCGCTTTGCGCCGCCACTCATCTTTGAGGGTTTATGTCCTGAGCAAACCTTATACCAATTCACAAAAGTGTTGTTACACTTTCGTGAATTAAATTTGTGAATTAAAACCCAAACCTAGTAAGGGTTTGAAAAACTAAAAATGGCGTAGCCATTTTTAGTTTTGGTATTACGTTGCTATATTCAAAAATGTTTAAAAATCTAGATTAAGACCGAGAAGATGCAAAATCCACCACAAGTCAGTATCATTATGGGCAGTGACTCCGATCTGCCAACCATGCAAGGCGCGATCGCCATTTGTCAAAAGTTTCAAATTCCCTATGAAGTCGCAATTATCTCCGCTCACCGCACCCCTCATCGAATGGTAGAATTTGCCAATAATGCCCATATACGCGGCATTAAGGTGATTATTGCGGGGGCGGGCGGTGCGGCGCATCTTCCTGGAATGGTGGCGGCGCTTTCTCCTCTGCCTGTAATTGGTGTACCCGTTTCCACTCGACAGCTTAATGGTGTGGATTCGCTCTATTCGATTGTGCAGATGCCTAAGGGTATACCCGTTGCCACGGTAGCGATCGGCAATGCTGATAATGCAGGACTGCTTGCGGTACAGATGCTCGCTAGCCACAATACCGAACTGCTCGAACGCGTAATTACCTATCGTCAATCCCTAGCGGATATGGTAATGGAAAAGCAAAGTAAACTCGATGATTTAGGAAGTGAAAGATACCTGCAACAGATGTGATGCGATTGTTACAGCGCTTTGCGCTCAAACCCAAACCAAGGAAATTTTTGAAAGCGTTGCTTCGCAACGCTTTCAAAAATTTCCTTGTGGTTCGTTTGATCGATAATTGCTGGAATTTGATCGCTATTTGGTGCGATCACTTTGAGATTCCCACAATGGCGTTGCCATTGTGGGAATTGGTATAAGAAGAAAGGGTTGGCGCTTTGCGCCAACCTTTACGGCGACAGCTATAAATACAAATAAAAGTCTTTTACTAACCTAAGGTAATCTTGTGTATAAACATGTTTCTCCTCTTCGATGGTTAGGAAAGTCTCTTGGACAGGATATTTAGTGGGACTCAACTCTAGCAATATGCGTTCGATTGCACTCTGGGGTATGGGTTTGATATAGACTTTGCGATCGCAAAACAGATCAAAATCCCTCGCATGATCTAAAAATTTTTGAGCCAAGTCGGTAGGGTAAATAATTGCCAAATGACCGTGGGGTTTGAGTAACTGACGAGCGATCTGAAGAATGTCAGTTTGCGGCAGACTATCGCTATGTCGAGCCAAGTTTCTGGATGCTTGGGGTGACTTGTAACTATTAATAAAAAAAGGTGGATTAGAAATAATGAGATCGTATTGATGGGGACAGGCGATCGCGAAGTCTTGAATTCTGGCTTGATAGATATTAATGCGATCGCCCCAAGGTGATTGCTGGATATTCTCTTTTGCCTGATGGTATGACTCAGTATCAATTTCCACGGCATCGATCGTCGTCTTTACCGATGGCGATCGCTGCGCTAGCATTAGTGCTAGCAATCCAGTCCCAGTCCCGATATCCAGAATTTGAGCGGGATCGGGTAGACTCGCAGACGCACCTAACAGAATGCCATCAGTCCCTACCTTCATCGCACAGCGATCTTGATTGACCGTAAATTTTTTAAAGCGAAAAGAAGAATTTTGAATTCTCATAAAATAAGTAGCTAGGCATAAGTATAGCTGTCGCCAATTGTACTAGGACATAAACCCCAAGAATTGACTGGCGGCGCGAAGCGCCGCCAG
>NZ_ALWB01000256.1 GCF_000332215.1 Pseudanabaena biceps PCC 7429 | reverse complement strand
ATGAAGTGCCGCGCTTTGCGCGGCACTTCATTATTTGTTTGGTTTATTTAGGGGCTTGCCAAATTACTTCGGAGACCTTAATTTCTTTAGGGATTAATTTCAGCTTAAAGAAGGAATCGGCGATCGCCTGTTGTTCGGTAACCATCTCAGGGGTAATCGTCTCAAAGCCATAGTCGCGACGCTTGCTGACGGTGACTAGGACTGACTTATCGATCTTTAGTAATGGAGCTAAGAAATCAGCCACATCATCAGGATTTTTCTTTGCCCAAGCTGCCACTTCTTGCGTCTCTTCGCGAATTGCCTCAATAATTTTGGGGTTTTTGTCGGCAAAGTTTTTTGAGGATAGATAGAAATCACGATTGGCGACTAAACCTTTACTATCGCGAATCACTCGTACTTTGCTCTTATCTTGAGTCAGTGCATAGAAAGGATCCCAAATTACCCAAGCATCGACATTGCCTTGCTCAAAAGCTGCCCTAGCATCGGCAGGAGCGAGATAAACTGGGGTAATGTCATCCCAATTCACACCACCTGATTCTAAGATTTTTACAATCAGATAATTAGCACTGGAACCCTTAGCGAAGGCAACTTTTTTGCCCTTAAGATCGGCGATCGTTTGAATTGATGAATCTTCTTTTACTAATAGTGCGGAACTACTATCTTTAGGAGCGCTTCCGCCGATATAGACAAGCGATGAGCCTGCGGCTTGGGAAATGACAGGCGGGGCATCACCAGTTCTCGCAATATCAACGCTGTTGGCGTTCAAAGCTTCTAACATTGGGGGACCAGATGGAAATTCTATCCATTTGATTTCGTTTACGCCTAGAGGCTTGAGTCGTTTCTCTAAACCACCCTTGTTTTTAACTAAAGTTAAAGGATCGAATTTCTGATGTCCTATTCTTAAAACTATGGTTTGGGGTGGTGTAGTGGCTGCCGTAGTTGAATTGCCAACATTTGGGCTAGGGGAAGTGACAGTTGATGTGGGAGTGCAAGATACAACAGCGAAGCTTAAGGTTAAGCCGCTAGCAAAGCGCATAGTACTTTTGAGAGTACTTTTTGTGAGAAAGTTCAATTTCGGGAAAGAGCGCGTAAAGGATTTCAACATGGTAATTTTGCTTTCGTTTAACTTTAGAGATAGAAGAGATAGAGAGATAGGATGGACGACGCAAAGCACCGCCCATGCAAATCACCATCCATGCTTGATGCTTAATTTTTATGCCCAAGGTAAATATCAAAGGGAATTTGCTCGATAAATCCACCTGATGGGAAGAGAGCAGCTAATGTCTCGCGCATCTCTTGCTCGAAAGCGTTTAGGCGATCGCCAAAGTAGTCAGGACGACAGAATGCAGTGGAGTAGAGGTATCCCACCCAGCTATCGATTGTCCAAGTCTTATCGATGATGATCGTCTTGAGTAATGGTGTAGTGAAACCTGATTGTTCCAGCAGTCTTGGCAGTTCTGCATAGGTGGCATCAAGGTTCTCAATTGTGCCATTGCCAACACGACGCTTTGCACCGAGATATTTTTTGACCACTTCTAAAACTGCGATCTTCCAAGATTCCGTACTATGCCAAATATCTTGATGGCTATAGGTAATGGCAATACCACCACCTTGAATTAGGCGATCGCTGGCGAGTTGTAATACTTTGGGCTTATCGAACCAATGATAGGCGCGACCAATGGTGATCAGGCGAAATTCTCCCAATTGCGCTGAGAGATTTTCGGCTTGCGAATTAATCCATTGGATATTGTGAATATTGGCGAGTTCGGCTTCCTGTTGGGCTTCTCGCAGCATTTCAGGATCGGGATCTAGTCCAATTACTTCCGTAAATTGATTGCTGAGGGCGATCGCAATCAAACCAGTGCCAGTAGCAAGATCGAGCAAGCGACCAGTGCCATCTAATTGAAATTCTTCAATCAGTAATTGATAAAGATCATCGTTATAGCGCGGACGATATTGGCTGTAATATTTTGCCACCCCTGCAAAGAGGGTGGGGTCGTAAGTTGAGTGGGTCGCTGTAAAGGTCATAGTGGTGTTTTTTATGGTTTTCATTGAGTTCTGTCCTAGTCCTTTCCCGCTTATACCAAGTTAAGAAATGGCTATGTCATTTCTTATCGCTATATTCACTTAAGTCAGGAGATCAAACCGAATAGAGAGTTGCGGCGCGAAGCGCCGCAACTCTCTATTCGGTTTGATTTCCTGATACAGTTGACGGCAGCTATAATTCACAAAAATGTTGTCACACTTTTGTGAATTGGTATAAAAGGGCTAAAAGAAAGTACGCCAAAAGTTCCATGCCTTCTTTTCTATTTTTTTTGAGAAAGTTTCTGAAAAAATGTTAGTTTTTGGTAGTGCGATATTTTCAAGCAAAAATAAATACCGATGGAGCCAGTCAGATCTCCGATCAAAACTAGTAGCAATGTGGTTACACCTTTACTCGAATTGCGTGATATTCACAAAAGTTTTGGGAATAACGCAGTACTAAATGGGGTCGATCTAGCCTTACATTCAGGTGAAGCGATCGCCATTATTGGACCTTCGGGTACAGGCAAATCGACGATTTTGCGGGTAATTTGTGGGCTACTTCATCCCGATCAGGGTGAAGTCTATATCAATGGCAATCTGGTTTCCTCGGAAGAGGATGTGCAGGAGGGAAACTACGGATTAGACATCGGTATGGTGTTTCAAAATGCCGCCCTATTTGATTCTCTCACGGTTGCCGAAAATGTTGGTTTTTCGTTATTTGAACATTCCCGACTATCCCGTCGTGAAATTTATCGGCTAGTAGAGCATAAACTTGCCTTGGTGGGCTTAGACAATATCTGCGATCGCTATCCCAACCAATTATCGGGCGGGATGCGTAAGCGCGTTAGTTTTGCCCGTGCGATTATGGACGATCCCACCGTAAAAACCCAAGTCAAAAAAGTCTTGCTCTATGATGAACCAACGGCAGGACTCGATCCCGTAGCTTCGACGATTATCGAAGACTTAATGCGATCACTAAGAGAGCAAAAGGTTTGCGATAGCTATATTGTCGTCACGCATCAAAATAGTACGATCCGTCGTACCGCTGATCGCCTGATCGTTCTTTATCGAGGATCGGTGCGCTACGCAGGAAACGTGAGTACAATTGATACGACTGACAATCCATACGTCAGACAATTTTTT
Organism: Pseudanabaena biceps PCC 7429; assembly: GCF_000332215.1. Lineage (GTDB taxonomy): Bacteria > Cyanobacteriota > Cyanobacteriia > Pseudanabaenales > Pseudanabaenaceae > Pseudanabaena > Pseudanabaena biceps. The sequence goes on along the minus strand of NZ_ALWB01000256.1, from coordinate 4,331 downwards.
AGTGGTAGCACTGAAGGTCCAATTCAACTTTTGACTAGGGAGGTATAAGGCTCGTGCAGCGAAAAACTTTACGCGACGGTGCGCTTGGCTTATTTATCATTGGTGGAGTAGTGGCTCTAGGAGGCGCGTTGTTATGGTTGCGTGGGCTGCAACTAAGTAGTAGTAAGTTTACATTTACGATCAAACTCCCCGATGCGAGTGGACTGAATAATGGCTCAGTAGTTAGGTTCCGTGGCGTAGAGGTAGGGCGCGTTACGACCCTCACTCCCCAAACCGAGGGCGTTGATGTCCTCGTAAGTATTGAAAACTCCAAATTGATTATTCCGAAGCAATCAGTGGCGGAAACAAATCAGAGTGGCTTCTTGGGAAATACCAATATTGATATTTTTCCGCCGAAAGACAAATTAGCACTCGATCCGCAAATGAATCCCCTCGCCAAGGACTGTAATAGCGAGATAATTATCTGTCAGGGTGGCGAAATGGAAGGTATGCGTGGCGTAAGCTTCATCGCCTTACTCAAGGATACGAGTTCCACTTTACGCAAAATTAACGATCAAGGATTGATTGATAACCTCGGTGATACCTTAGCCGCAGCCAAAGCTACCGCTAAAAGCATCCAGAGATTGACCGATACGGCAAATCGGGTAGTTGGTTCCTTTGAAAATCAAATCGCCAAGTTTGGCGATACTGCCGATGCCATTAGTGGTGCAGCCACTAAAGTAGGCAATGTAGCAAGTAGCGCCCAAGACTTGATCGAGGTCAATCGCGAAAAACTAGCCCAGACCCTTGATGGGATTGCCGCAACTTCACGAGAAGCGCGATCGCTCCTAGCTAGTGCCAAACCTTTGTTAAATGACGGCAAATTGATCGCGAATTTACAGAAGCTTGCGGAAAATGCCGCCGAGACCTCCGCCAATCTTCGGAAAGTATCGGGCGAGTTAAACGACCCTGCGACGATTGCCTCATTGCGAGAAACCCTTGATTCCGCCCGCGTAACTTTTGCTAATACCAAAAAAATTACCGCCGATCTTGACGAACTAACAGGCGATCCCAAACTGCGCAGTAATATTCGCAATTTGATCAATGGATTGGGAGGCTTGCTCTCTAATGCTCCCAATTTAGACACCATTGCCCCCACAGCCAATAACCCAAGCCCTAGTGATCCCGCAGCAACGAAACTACCTTCATCGGTAGAGGTTGCCCGCAATAAGGTGATTAAATCTAATGCCGACGATCCTCGTTTTAAGCGCGAAAAGTTTCTGGATGCAGCAAAGATAAAAATCAATAGTCCCAAACCAAACGCTAGTATTACTAAACCAGAAATATTGCCCAGCACCAATATTTCCCAACCCGATCGTTAACATAGTCAATGAACTTATTACCTATTCAAATTTGGCTGATTATAGGTATTGCTCTTTGTGTACTTGAGCTATTGGTTCCATTGCCGACATTTTTGATTGCGGGAGCCATGGGCGTAGCCGCTTTATTGGTAGCGGCAGTTTCTTTAATTCTGCCTATACCTGCTGTCCAAATAGTGGTTTGGATGCTGCTCGCAGGCTCGCTCGCGATCGCTTCACGAAGATTCATTCCTAAGGATTCAAACCAGCTTAAGGAATCCAGTGAAGGAATTACGATTACCGAAATTCCCGCAGGGGAAACAGGTAGAGTCAAGTATGAAGGAGGCTCTTGGAAAGCCAAATGCGACCATCCCCAAACGGCGATCGCCGCTCATCAAAAGGTAATCGTTCTGCGCCGACAGGGCACGACATTAATTGTTGTACCTGAAAATTGGTTAAATCATTAAACCCATTTTCAAGAAAAATGCGGCAATTTGTGAAGCATTTCTCTTGGAAATGGGAAATTTTGATCTGTCAAAAATACAACCCAAGAAGAGAAAGGCGACGCTTTATGCCGCTATTAAGTAGTTAAGCATAATTAAAAACCAAAACCAGAGAGCGTACCGCCCGCGTAGCGGGCGGTACGCTCTTCTAGGTTTTACAGCAATTATCGATCAAACGAACCACAAGGAAATTTTTGAAAGCGTTGCTTCGCAACGCTTTCAAAAATTTCCTTAGTTTGGGTTTGAGCGCGAAGCGCTGTAAGTAGTTCGGCATAGTTAAAAACTAAAACCAGAGAGCATACCGCTTCCTGCGCGGGCGGTATGCTCTTCTAGGTTTAAAGTTTACTTATGACTAGCTACTTAATACTTGAGATGATAACAGTTAGTTAATTTTAAATTTGGATGAAGTGCGATCGCGCTGTGTAATGGTAATCGTTTCATCCTACTTCCTTCCCAACCAAGAAATAGCTGTCGCCAAGTGTACTAGGATATAAACCCCAAAGATGAGTGGCGGCGCGAAGCGCCGCCACTCATCTTTGGGGGAGTCCAAACTTACGGTGCTATAAATTCTGAGAGTGAAGATTTAGTTAAAGGACAAAAAATATTTTCAATCCGAATTGCACTTGAGTAGCATCTCAAAGGTGCTGGGGCGAAAACCACAGGAAGAATAGAGTTTGAAGGCAGCAGCGTTATTTACTAAGGAATTTAATCGAATTTGGGGGATTCCCAATTGCTGAAAATGTTCTAGAGTTTTCATCAGCATCTGACGCGCAATTCCTTGGCGGCGATAGGATTCTTCAACCCAGAGATCGTGGATATAGCCATATTCCTTGAGGTGATAGATCGGAATTTCTGATTCTACCGTTGCAATGAGATAGGCAACCAGTTGAGAGGATTCTGCTTCGATCGCATCAACAACCAAACAAAGATGACGAGAATCCAATAATAATTTGTGCAACCATTTTTCGTAGAGTTTCCCCTGATTGGGTAAGAAATTATAGCGATCTATATCCAAGGACTTGTGAAAATCGCTGACTTTTTCGATCAGATGAAATAAGTTGGGAATATCGGCAGGTTGGGCTGAACGCATCATCGTATTATGGTGTTCCAAGAAAGTTAGGATTCTTACTTTTATATTAAATATAAAACCCTAAAATCTGTGGTGCGCACACCGCACACCACAGATTTGAGTTCTATTTTTTACTTATGCCCACCTACTTACACCTACTTATAAGTAGCTAGGCATAAGTAAACTTAAAACCTAGAAGAGCTTGCCGCCCGCTACGCGGGCGGCAAGCTCTCTGGTTTTGGTTTTTAATTATGCTGAACTACTTCCCAATTCACGAAAGTATGACAACACTTTTGTGAATCAAAAACTGAGCCTATTGAGGGTTTTCAAGTATATCTATATTCACTTCCAGCGCAATGCGCTGTAAAACCTAAAAGAGAGTAACGCCCACGTAGTGGGCGTTACTCTCTTTTAGGTTTAATTATGCTGGAAATATTATATTAACGATCTGAACGTCGGTTGTTAGCAGAATTATTATTTTGCCAGTTATTGGAGTTGTAATTATGGCTCGAACTCCGATCGGCAACACGTTGTTCGTTTTGCCTCCAAGTCGCTGCACGCTCGCGCTCCCTTCTTTCGGCTAAACGTTGTTGTTCCCGTCTTTCCTCCGCACGTTCGCGCTCCCTTCTTTCGGCTAAACGTTGTTGTTCTTGTCTCTCAGCAAAACGTTCACGTTCTCTTTGTTCGGCGATGCGACGCTCTTCCCTGAGACGCTCTTCTTCTCTACGATGCCATTCTGAATTGCGTTGTTCGACGATTACGGGATGTTGTTCGACAATCACTTGCGGTTGGTAGATTGGGGTGGGATTGCCAATGCTTATGCTAGTGCCTTGACTGCCAGTGTTAAACGATACATCGGCGGAGGCAGCCGTGGGATGAAAAGCGATCGCGCCGATTGTCGTGGCACATAGTAATACTATGGTTGAGAGCTTCATGATTGATTCCAATGAGGAAATTTACAGCAGTTTAGACTTGCAGCGAATGAAAAGGTTCAAATTTACATTCTTCTTGATAAGCCACAGTGGAGGAAGTTGGCTTAAATATCCTCTTATACTAATTCCCAAAATGGCATTGCCATTTTGGGAATTACAAAACCTTACTGGGTTTATTTTTTACAGCAATTACCGATCAAACGAACTACAAGGAAATTTTTGAAAGCTTTGCTTCGCAAAGCTTTCAAAAATTTCCTTGGTTTGGGTTTGAGCGCGAAGCGCTGTAACTGGAGTTTAGACTAAGAAAGGTAAAAAAGGCAGAGTAAAAGAGATACAAACTGCCTAAAGTAGAAGAAAAAGAAAAAGGACATCTACAGTCATGATTATTGACAAACTACAAGAATTTCGTCAACAGGTATATAGATTTTTAGGAAACGGACGGGATGCAATATTTGACCTGATGGATGCAGTATTAACCAGTCCAAGCGTA
>NZ_ALWB01000255.1 GCF_000332215.1 Pseudanabaena biceps PCC 7429 | reverse complement strand
GAAGCGCCGCAACTCTCTATTGGGTTTGATGTCCTGACTTAAGTGAATATAGCTATAAAAAAGAGCGATTACTTAGTAATCGCTCTTTTTTTATGCAAGGCGGCACCCAGATTTGAACTGGGGGTGAGGGTTTTGCAGACCCCTGCCTTACCACTTGGCTATGCCGCCAGACGGAGAACGATTATAACAAACTAAGGTAATTAGTTGCAAACAAAATATGGAAAATAAGTTGCTATGGTCGAAATTGTCTCAATTACTAAGTAGTTTGGCATAATTAAAAACCAAAACCTAGAAGAGCATACCGCCCGCGCAGCGGGCGGTATGCTCTTCTAGGTTTTAAGTTTACTTACGCCTAGCTACTTAGTAATTTCATGGGTAAAATCTTGAATCTTCGAGAATTTGTAAAAATCCATTATGGCTCCCCAGATGGCTGTGCCTGTGTCAGGCTCGACTCCGCGATCGCCACTCCAAAATTCATCAGCGCTAACCTCAAAGCCTAGGATAACTTGGCGCGATTCGTTTAAATATTGAAAACAACATTTGGCATCTTTGGGCATCTCGGCTTTGTAGCGACCATTGGCAAATGAGACATCTAATAAGCAACCAGCGAGGGGTTCGATGTCATTAATGGTGATTTGATTAAGGCGATCGCGATCGCGTCCTGCCCCCGACCATGCACTCGGATCTTTAAATCCCCAATATTTCACTTGGATTTTGCCGTCATTTTCTACAAATTGCAAAATACGCTGACGATAGGGGCGATCGAGGATCAGGGCATTGGCTTGTTCGGCAAAGATGGCAATGCTGCCCAAAACGTTAAATGGGATGGGACGTTGCCACCAGACTAAGTTCACAAACCAAACAGGTTGATCTAGCGATTGTTCACGGTTGCTAAATTCACCTGCCATCCATGAAGTAAGGGTTAAAAGTTGATTGGAAGTACTCATGATAGATTTGGATGATGCTACAGGGTTAATTTTTAGATCCCATGGCACAATAAAGGTACACCTCTTGGGATTGATTCGGCGATTGCAAAACTGACTACCTAACATCTTCTACAGTAAGTAGATATAGAGATAATTAATCTGCAATACAAATATTCAAAATGCATATTCAACAAGTTAAAATCAAAAACTTTCGATGTTTTGAAGATCTGACGGTCAACTTAAACCCAGATATAAATATATTTGTTGGCAATAATGGCTCTGGTAAAAGTGCCGTACTAGATGCGATCGCTGCGGCTATGTTTCCATATCTAGCAGAACTGCAATCTGCTATAGAGCCTGATCCAGAACTTTCAAATATACCCAGTTTTCCTATTTTTCAAAGAGATTTGCCATCAAAAGAAACCTCTGACGAGTGCTTCAATGAGTCAAAATTTTGTGTTTCAATGAGTGAATTTCCTGAATGGGAAGTTACTTATATTAAGAGAGTGGGTGGAATTGGTGACAGCCCACTTAATATTGACTACGAAGAATATTCAGAAAATATTTTTGAGCATCCCCAACTTGTTGCAATCAATAAATTACTAGAGAATTTAAAAAATGACACGGATACACAATTATTAGTTATTGCCTATTACAAGGTTAGCCGTGATTTAAAAAATATTACTAATATTAAAAAGCTTTCAGCACAGTCTTTCGATAGATTTGACTCTTTAAAAAATCCTTTTGATGCGATCTCAAATTTCACCGATTTAGCTAATTGGTTTTTTACGAGAGAATTGCAAGAACTAAGAGAAGGAAAGAAAAGGAAAGATATTGATTTTGAATTTTCAGATTTAAAGCAAATACGCAAAGCAATTACAACTGTTATAGCTCCCAATGCGAGAATCTATTTTTCACAAACAGAATCTACTCAATTAATGGTTGAATGGCAAACTGAAACAGGCGAAAAAATTGAACTATCACTTAATCAATTAAGCTCAGGCTATCGTAATATGCTAGCGCTTGTGATGGACTTTGCAAGACGCTTAGCACTAGCAAATCCACAGATGGAAAACCCACTTGAAGCCGAAGCCGTATTAATGATTGATGAGCTTGATCTACACCTACATCCAACTTGGCAACAAAAAATTATTCCTGACCTCCGCAAAGTATTTCCTAATACTCAAATTATTGCCACAACCCATAGTCCCGAAATTGTCACTACTGTAGAACGTCATCAGGTCAAAATTTTAGAAGATTATCAAATCAAAGAATGTCCATCACCAACTAGAGGCATGAAAAGCTCTGATATTGTGCGCTATGTTTTAGGGCTAGATAATCTGCGACCAGACACCGAAGAATCAAGGACATTAACAGCGCTTTTTGAGGCGATCGATAATGGCAATTTAGAAGAAGCAAAACGACTGCGAGATAAGTTGCAACATTGGGAACAATTTGACCCAGATATGACTAGAGCAGATATGCAAATTCGGCGATTGGAGCGGAAAATTACTGCATGAAAAATGTGTTGAAATCTCCAGAACCAGAAGAGCTTAATGGGAGCATCTCAATTAGGCACTGAGTAAATATACTTAGGGGCATAGAAGTAGCCATTGAGATAAGCACAACGATGTTTCAAAACTTGAGCAACATTTTGCTGATTCCACTGAGCACCCGAAATCTTGACCCGACGACCAATTTGTTTAATTGTCGATTCAACTGAGCCAGAGCCAATGTTAATTCCCTGTTTTTGTAGGTAACCATACTCAGGTATACGATGGCGATGATTGCGTAAATAAGCAAGAAAATTGATAGCTCGTTTGAATTTACAACCTGAAAATAAGAAAATCGCCTGCTCAACATCACCTTGCCAGAGAAAATCTTCTACCTTGGCTAGACGACGCAAAGAACCACCAACAGCATAAAGATGTTCTTTCAAATGAAACCAGTCCAATATTTCAAACCTCTGCGGTGATGGCGCTATGGCAGCGAATAAATTCCAGATTCCATCATGTCCATCGCCTAGACAAGAGAATATTTCCGCTAATGGTTGTTTTTGTACCCAATCAACTAAACCTTGATTATTGAGAAAATAAGCAGCAATTGTCCCCTGAGCATTTACGGCTTTGTAATCTTTCCACTCACACTTTTTCCCTTTCTCAGTTCGTAATCTCACTTTACCGCCATCAATACTCATCTCTTCTACGGTTTCTGTGGTTGTCATCTCTGGAAAATCCTGCTTTTGGACTAGTCGCTGTTGACTGCTGTGACTGATCTTGATTCCTGTCAATTCTTCAACATTAATCGTGGTTCTGGCGTAGGACTCACTCGCACTTACCAATAGGCAGCATTTTTCTAGTTGTGGGCTTAATCTCGCTCTGGCTTGCACTTGCAACTTCTTCGCTTGTTTGCTTTTCAGCTTTAATTCACTGGAGTTTAGACTAAAAAAGGAAAAAAAGGCAGAGTAAAAGAGATACAAACTGCCTAAAGTAGATAGAAAAAGAAAAGCACATCTACAGTCATGAT
>NZ_ALWB01000254.1 GCF_000332215.1 Pseudanabaena biceps PCC 7429 | reverse complement strand
TTACTGGGTTTGGTGTTTAATTCACAAAAGTGTTGTCACACTTTCGTGAATTGGTATTAAACCCCAAAAGAGGGTTACCACGCGGAGCGTGGTAACCCTCTTTTGGGGTTTATGCCCTAGAAAGCAACACAATCTAACCAAAGATGAGTGCGGCGCTTTGCGCCGCACTCATCTTTGGATCAAGCCTTAACGGCTTTTTGATCGATGGGAATTTCAATAATAAATTCTGTACCTTTGCCCATTTCAGAATTACATTTCAAAATCCCATTGTGAATTTCTTTAACCACTTGAAAGCTAATCGATAAACCCATACCCGTTCCTTTGCCGACTGGTTTGGTCGTAAAGAAGGGATCAAACAGCCGCTTCTGAACTTCTGGAGGAATACCCTTGGCATTGTCAGCGATCGTAATTTTGGCATAGCAGTTTCGATCAATTTCCGTTTGGATTTTAATCGTACTAACGCTCTGACTGACCTCCATCTGCGAGAGGTCGAGAAGTTTCTCCTCGATCGCATCAATGGCATTAGAGAGAATATTCATAAATACTTGATTGAGCTGTCCCGCATAACACTCAACTTCAGGGAGATCGCCATATTCCTTAATCACATTGATCGCTGGGCGATCAGGACGGGCTTTAAGCCGAGCTTGCAAAATCATTAACGTACTATCGATCCCATCATGGATATTGACGGGCTTTAAATTAGCTTCATCCATCCGCGAGAAATTACGCAATGAAATAACTATCTTTTGAATCCTTTCTGCGCCTACTTTTAGCGATGAGAGGATATTGGGTAAATCTTCCATGAGAAATTCTAGATCGATCGCTTCTTCTTCCTGATGAATTTCTGGTTCAGGATCAGGATAGTATTTACGATAAAGTTCGATCAAATTTAATAAATCCTGTGTATAGGTTCCAACATGGACGAGATTTCCATAAATAAAATTCACGGGGTTATTAATTTCGTGAGCCACTCCCGCAACAAGCTGTCCCAAACTGGACATTTTTTCCGTCTGAATAAGCTGCACTTGGGTTTGCTTCAAACTACCGATCGCTTCAGACAATTCCTTAGTACGATCCTCTACTCGATGCTCTAGCTCAGAGGTCAGCAGTTGCATCGCCTCCTCAACCCTTTGCCTTTCCTCAATCTCCTGTTGTAATTGCAGATTTTGGCGATCTAGTTCTGCTTCTGCTAATTCTCGACTTTCTTCGCTGAGGACTAACAACCAAGTCCCCATCCCAATTAATACAGATAAAGGTGCGTATAGCTCTAATAAAACCCCAAGAAAGTCCGCACTGGAATTAATGGGGAAAGTTGGCGATTTCAGAATGCTATGGTAATAAACCAACCCAAACACCACTGCGGCAATGCCTAAGAGCAATAGAAATATACCGATGAACCTGACTAGTCTTACGCCTAACTGTGGGGAAAACTTTTTGGAAAAAACTGTACGGGCGATCGCTAAGGTCAAGCTGCCAATATCGTCATCGTTAGTCTTACAACCGTCATGGCAACGCGCATCAAGACTACAACAAAGCGAACATATTGCCCCATCGTAGACAGGACAATAGGCGGTATCCGCAGGTTCGTACTTTTGTTCGCAAATACTACAAGGGATTAGCGTGCGCGGATCGATCTTTTGCGATCGATAAACGTTTTGACGCGCAATATAGTATTTACCCTTAGTGGCGATCGCGATGATGGGTGAGAGCACAAAAGCAATTCCCATCGCCAGAAAAGGGGCATAGGCTTGGGCATAAGCCCCCAAACAACCCACAAAGGCAATGATCGAAATAATCGAAGCAATAACCATGGAGCCAAAGCCCACAGGATTAAAGTTATAGAGGTAAGCCCGTTTAAACTCGATATAGGAGGGACTAATTCCCAAAGGTTTATTGATCACTAGATCAGCGACTACTGCTCCAATCCAAGCGATCGCCACATTAGAATAGAGCCCCAATACAATATCTAGGGTTTCAAATACACCGAATTCCATTAACATCAAAGCAATCGACACATTAAAAATCAGCCATACTACCCGTCCAGGATGGCTGTGAGTCAATCTAGAAAAGAAATTTGACCATGCTAACGATCCCGCGTAGGCATTGGTTACATTAATTTTGATCTGAGATACCAATACAAATAAGGTTGCCACGGATAAAACGACCCGAGGATCGGCAAAGACATCGGCAAAGCCCGTCAAGTACATCTGGATTGGTTCCTTAGCATGGGTAGCCGAAATCCCATGATTAATGGACAAGGATGCCAGAAAAGCGCCTCCCAATTGCTTTGCTGTCCCAAAAAAAATCCAACCAGGTCCCGCCAAAATAACAGCAAGCCACCATTGCACCCGATTATGTTCTTGTTTTTCTGGTAAAAATCGCAAATAATCTACCTGTTCTCCGATTTGGGCAATTAAGGAAAAAGATACCGTTGCCGCTGCACCAAAGAGGATCGGATGAAAGGCTGCCCCACTGGGAGAGTTACCCGCAAAATTCACCCAGTTAGAAATTGCCTCAGGCTCTTTATTAATGATAAAAAGGAAAGGCGTAATCATCAATCCCAACCAAATTGGCTGCGTCCAAAGCTGCAACTGGTTAATCAGTGTAATTCCATAAAAAACAATTGGGATAATAATTACAGAGCAGAGAATATAGCCCAGTGCCAAAGGCAAATGAAAATATAGCTGTAAGGCTTGAGCCATAATTGCTGCTTCAAGCGCAAAGAAAATAAATGTAAAAGAAGCGTAAATTAGCGAGGTAATAGTCGAACCGATATACCCAAACCCTGCTCCCCTAGTCAGTAGATCGATATCAATATTATATTTAGCGGCATAGTATGCGATCGGTATTCCCGACAGAAAGATAATTCCCCCGACTAACAGAATCGCCCAAAAGGAATTTGCAAACCCGTAGCTTAGCAATAGCGAACCCCCTATTGCCTCTAATGCCAAAAAAGAAGTGCCGCCTAAGGCAGTATTTGCAACTAGGAATTCCGACCATTTCCTGAACGATCTAGGGGCGTAGCGAAGAGAATAGTCTTCTAAGGTCTCATTTGCTACCCATGTGTTATATTCCCTGCGTTCTTTAACAACTTTGCTAGTTGACTTGGTATACATTCCTATCCCCATAAAAAACGTAGAAAAATTTTACCTTAAGCTAGGTAAGCTATTAGTAAATGTATAAATAATTACGAAAATTAAAAAAATGTTAAGGCTTTTATGCCTAACTTTAGTGCAAAAAGTCTCTAGATAAACCATGTAAACATCAATAAAATCAATGAATACAGAGCACTCACTCGTTTTGACGCTCTCCTTAATATAAATGATTATATGACGATCCCCTAATGATTTAGAAACAAGGCTCAGGTATGAGGCTTTCTTTTCGGCTTTATAGATCGCCACGATCGCAATTATAGCTACAGTCACTTAATCAAACCCCAAGAATTGACTGGCGGCGTGAAGCGCCGCTAGTCAATTCTTGAGTAGTACAAGCGACAGCTATAACTAACGTCAGTTCGGGTTAAGCTGGCAAATTTGCAAAGCCTAAAAGTAAAAGCCTTGCTACGCAAGGCTTTTACTTTTAGGCTTTGAGAAAGGGTTTGCGTAGCAAACCCTTTCTCAAAGCCCGTTTCACATTATCCCGAACTCACGTTATACAAAAGCTCAAAATGGCTACGCCATTTTGAGCTTTTCAAACCCTTACTGGGTTTGGTTTTTAATTCACGAAATTGTGACAACACTTTCGTGAATTGGTATTAACTATACTGAAACCATACTGATGTATTGAACTGATGTATTGAACTGATGTATTTAAGTACCTCAGCATAATTAAAATCCAGATCTAAAACCTATGCCGCACGCTGCGCGTGCGCCGCAGATTTTAGGGTTTTATATTTAATTAAGCCCGCTTACTTAATTGATGAATTGAACTCAATAAACATTTAAACAGGTTATGTTAAGTAACACTTTGTCAGAAAAGCTTGATCGCTTACGTCATATTTTTCGGGAATCCTCAGAAGTCCTTGTTGCCTATTCGGGCGGTATTGATAGTACCCTTGTCGCAAAAGTTGCCTTTGAGGTTTTAGGCGATCGCGCCCTTGCCATTACCGCTAACTCCCCCTCCCTATTGCCAGCCGATCTAATTGCGGCACAGGTACAAGCGGAATTTATCGGAATTAAGCATCAAACTGTCCAAACCGATGAGATGGATAATCCGAATTACACAGCAAATCCGATTAATCGTTGTTATTTTTGTAAAAGCGAACTCCACGACAAACTCAAACCCCTTGCCAAAACGATGGGCTATGGTTATGTGGTTGATGGCTTAAATGCGGACGATCTGCAAGACTATCGTCCAGGAATTCAGGCTGCGAAAGAACGCGGCGTGCGATCGCCTCTTGCGGAAGTAGGCATTAGCAAAATAGAAGTACGGATGTTATCGCAATATTTGGGACTGCCTTGGTGGGATAAACCTTCGCAACCCTGCTTAAGCTCAAGATTTCCCTATGGTGAGGAAATAACGATCGAAAAATTGCGCCGCGTAGGTAACGCCGAACAATATCTCCGCGATCGCGGCTGGAAAGGTGATATCAGAGTGCGATCGATGGGAGATGTCGCCAAGGTGGAAGTGCCAAGCGATCGCCTACAGGAATTTATAAATGTAATGGCGATCGGCGACCTGACGAAGGTCTTTCGCGAGTATGGATTTAATGCGATTACCTTAGATTTAGAAGGTTTCCGCAGCGGCAAACTAAATGATGCCATCATCCCGTAAATCTCTCAAAAAGCGCTCAAACTGCCAAAGAGCAAATCAAACCGTCATGATTCGTTAATTAAGTAATACCAAGTAAAGAAATGGCTAAGCCATTTCTTTACTTGGTATTACAAGACTGGTGGCAGCTAGATTAATTAGCTAGGACAAATAAAACCTAAGAATTAATTGGCGGCGCTTCGCGCCGCCAATTAATTCTTGGGTTTTATTTGCTAGTACGACAGCTATATATACAGATACAAGATATATCGCTATGCTTTGCCCCTTTTGTTTGTAATATCTCCTAATTTTTTTAAGATTTAGAAAAAAGTTTCAATCAATTGATTAGAAATTCTTATAGTTTAACTTTATGTGTTTTGCTTAACTTCTTAGTGATTCCCGTACAGTTACGATTTTTTGAATGAAAAAATCGATATTTTGTTCATCACGAGCATATTTGCGAAAGAAGCTTAAAAAAAATTGCATAAATTGAATTTTAGTATCTATCTTCAGGTTGATTTCTGATCATTTCCGTCATTTTGTTTCTGAAATCATGTCTTCACAAGGTTTGTATACAAACAAAGCTCAAGGTAGATTGTAACTAAAACCGAAATTTTCTTGTGTATTGAGTCGTGATGCATATAAAAAATTTTTGGGCGCAAAAATGCCTATGTCTAAAGGCATACTTTTGCAGCCATTTTTTTGTAACCATCAGCACAAAGTTCCATTTTTATAAAGAATCCTAATGAGAAAGAAGCAAAATTTCGATTTTTAATAGGAAACAGACGCTTAAATCATTGCGGTACAAGGGTTTGATGGCTAAGTTGTCGTCATTTTGAATAACCATGTTAATCTGATTCACATGGACAAGATTATTTGCATTTTGTTCCTAGTTCGCAAAATTGATTGTTAGTAATTTTGCTTGTAAGTCATTCTCAGTCAAGCTTCTATCGATTTTTTAGTCGTTTATCTTCATTTTCTGTTTTACCTATGCTTAATTGGAACTGGAGCTACAAGCTCTCTACCTCAGTAGTAGCTCTTGCTATCGTCTCAACCATCGCTAGCCCTAGCGCACAGGCTCAGTCTGAAGTCAAAGCTACTAATACATCTAGTTCTTTATCAACTTCTCTAAAGGTGGGGGAAACCAGATCGCAGTCGTTGATTAGAACTAAAGATGATTCTATCGCCCGCATTCATACCCACATATTAAATGGTAGAAATGCTGCTACTGTCTATGTCCGTGGCATCCCAGTAGTTACCTATATCGATACGGATGAATCTCCAAAAGTCTCATCTCCAGATAGCCAGATCAATACTCAGACCAATACATTAAGTCCATCAAGATTTAAGGGAGAGACCAAGAAGAATTCTAATTCAGTTAAGTTACCAGCCAATAACACAAATAATCTAACCAACAGCCTTAACTTAGGGTCGAGTAATTCAGATAGTTCATCAAATAGTTCGTCAAAATCCTCAGAGGATAGTGCAGAACGTCTGCTTAGCTCCTCAAATCCGATCGAGCGTGCTACCGCTGCCGCTGCATTAATCAATCAGCTTAGCCGCGATGGAATTGATGCGAATAAGATTATTCCAGCTTGGAAAGATGGTAACTATGTGATTAATCTAGGCGATCGCGCTACTCTCAAGTTTGACGATCAGGTAATTTTCCCAACCTCTTCACAAACTCAAGCGCAAAATCAAACGCAAGATGTATTGGAATCAGCAAATCTACTGCGTCGTCTTCTCGGTGGTGCTAATCCTGTATCGGAAATTAGCGATGCCCCAAATTCTAAATTTGCGATCAAGTCCTCCTTTAATCCAATGCTTCATAGCCGAGTCGTGGGAGTAATGTCTGGCATGGCTTCATGGTATGGTCCAGGCTTTGATGGGAACTATAGTGCTAGTGGAGAGTTGTTTAATGCGAGCGATCTCACTGCCGCGCATCCGAGCTTACCCTTCGGCACGCTTGTTCGGGTCGTTAATATGGACAACGGTCAGTCTGTGGTAGTCCGCATTAATGATCGTGGACCCTATGCCCATGGTCGAGTCATTGATATCTCAACAGCTGCGGCGAACGTAATTGGTTTGATTTCTTCTGGAGTCGCTCCTGTGCGCCTAGAAGTCTTATCTAAGTAGCTGGATCAAAAACTGCGGCGCACGCGCTGCGTGCGCCGCAGTTTTTTGGGTTTTATCTTAGTTTGCCCCCCTCTAATACCAATTCCCAAAAGTGTGGCTACACTTTTGGGAATTGAAAACCAAACCCAG
>NZ_ALWB01000253.1 GCF_000332215.1 Pseudanabaena biceps PCC 7429 | reverse complement strand
GTTTGGTTTTTAATTCCCAAAAGTGTAGCCACACTTTTGGGAATTGGTATTACTTATTACTAGTTGAAGAGATGCGCCACATCTCTTCGACTAGTGATATCTATATTCGTTCATCCAATATTTTGAGGCAAATCAAATTCCTTAAAACAAAAAAGAGGAAGCGCTTAGCGCTTCCTCTTTTTTCAAGAGAATTAGTCAGAGGGAGGGCTGACTTGTTCTTTGAAAGACTTACCAGCAGAGAAGGCAGGAACCTTAGTAGCTGGGATTTCCATCTTTTCACCAGTCTTAGGATTACGTCCTTCTCTGGCTTTGCGATCGCGAGCTTCAAAGGAACCAAAGCCAACCAAAGTTACTTTATCGCCACCAGCTACAGTGTCAATGATTACTTCAAGGGTTGCAGAGAGGACTTCGTCAGCAGTCTTTTTGTTAACTGACAAGCCCTTTTCGGCTGCTTTCTTTGCAATAGCATCAACTAGTTCACCTTTGTTCATAGGTTTCCCCTTAAATATATGGATGAGTATGAGTATGAGTTAAATGTCAGAGTATTGTTTATGCGATCGCAATTTGCAAAAGCCGCACTGACTATGACTTCTGTTTGATCATTCTAATAGCAACTTGCCACTTGTGTATATACACAATGGTTAATTTATATAGATTTGAGCAGTTTTTTTTAAATACTTATTATTCAAATTCTTGATATAATCCTTACAATGCGCTTCCAGAAAGGCTTTTGAGTATCAGATCTTTTTTGAGAATAGTGTAATGCATACAGGGCAAGCACTTCACAAAAGTTCAAGTTTTTGGGATGCTTAGCGAAGTTTTTCCAGATAAAACTACATTCCCAAGATGAATGGCGGCGCGAAGCGCCGCCATTCATCTTGGGAATGTTATGTCCTAAACAAACCTTACGTTGCTATAGAGCAATCCTAAATGAGTTGTGAGAGGCTTCGACTTCGCTAGATATAGTGAGCACAAAACAAAACCCTAAAGATGAGTGACGGTGCTTCGCACCGTCACTCATCTTTAGGGTTTGTTGCTATAGGTAGCTGCTGCACGCCATTATTTCGGGGTCATTACCGAACAAGAGTAACGATCGCTATATTATTGTTAATACTTCTTAGCATTCTTGCAATTAAAATTTGCAATCAAAATTTGCAATCAAAATTTGCAATTCTCTTCGCAATTCTTATTTAAATCATAAAATATGCAATCATCAACGCCAGCTAGTAATTCTGGACTAACTCGTCAGTCACCCCTAATAATTGCGCCATTTTTTCTATGGGGGACAGCGATGGTGGTGATGAAAGCCTTGTTACCTCAAACAAGTCCGATGTTTATGGCGGCGGTGCGTTTGATCCCCGCAGGAATATTGTTGGTAGTGGGAGCAGCATATTTTGGGAGACAACAGCCCAAAGGGTGGCAAGCATGGCTATGGATTAGTTTGTTTGCCTTAATTGATGGGTCGATGTTTCAGGGATTTTTGGCTCAGGGCTTAGTACGAACAAATGCGGGACTGGGTTCTTTGTTAATTGACTCTCAACCCCTTGCCGTTGCCTTGTTGGCAGCATTGCTATACAAAGAAAGAATTGGCATTGGTGCTACTCTTGGGCTGTTGGTTGGAGTTGTGGGAATTGGACTAATCGGCTTGCCTGCGGAACTGATGGCGGCTCTCCTCGCAGGCGATCTGCAAACTGTTCTAGATGCAGGAATATTTACCCTCGGCGAATGGTTTATGCTGGGCGCTTCTCTATCGATGGCGATCGGGACGATTTTAATCCGTCCCGTGGTGCGCTATGCCGACCCAGTGATGGCTACGGGATGGCACATGATTATTGGGGGATTGCCTTTATTATTGTTTTCCTACCAGATCGAGCAGCAACAATGGCAAGATCTGAATGCTTGGGGCTGGTTGGGGATGACCTATATGGCGATTATGGGTAGCGCGATCGCCTATGGTTTATTTTTCTTTTTTGCCTCATCGGGTAGTTTGACAGCCCTGAGTGCCTTGACCTTTTCGACTCCAGTGTTTGCACTTCTATTTAGCAGCCTATTTTTGGGCGAAAACTTAACCTTAGCCCAATGGATCGGCGTAATTTTGACTTTAAGTAGCATTTATCTAGTTAGCGTGCGAGACGCAGGACAGGATACTGATACTATTGAGGATCACGATGACTCGTTAAGCTTTCCGAACGAAAAGATGCTGCCGCCAAAGGAGCAAGTTGCCATTAGTGCGCCCTTGCCTGTGTTGCAGCAGACTAGCAATGAGTCGCTAAATAAATTCCCTAAATAAATTTCCCAAATAAATTTCCCAAATAAATTTCCCAAATAACTTCCAGAATAAATTTCCAGAATAAATTTCTAGATTAATCGCCAAGACGCGAATAAGCCTATGCCTACTTTGTATATTTCAATCACCAATCACGGTTTTGGTCATGTGACACGCACTGCTTCAGTCCTTGCCGAATTGCAGCAGCGATCGCCTGATACGAAATTAATTATTGCAACGACAGCACCGCGTTGGTTATTGGAAGAATATCTCGAAGGCAATTTTGTTTACCATCCGCGAGTATTTGATGTCGGCGTAATCCAGATCGATAGTTTGCAGGTTGATCGTGAGGCAACCTTCGCCGCATGGCAACAAATTCGCGATCAAAAGGCAGATTTAATTGCCGCAGAGGTGAAGTTTTTACAAGAAAATCAAGTCGATCTAATATTTGGGGATATTCCTCCCATGATTGGCGAAATTGCCAAGGCGGCAAAGATTCCCTGCTGGATGGCAGGAAATTTTGGTTGGGATTTTATCTATCGCGATTGGGGGGGGAAGTTTATTGCCTTGGCGGATTGGTTGGCGGAATCCTACAGCCATTGCGATCGCCTTTTTCGTTTACCCTTTGCCGAACCGATGCATTGCTTCCCCCATCGGCAAGACGTTGGTTTAACAGGCGCAAAGCCCAAGTATGACCCTGAATACTTACGGGAAAAGTTTAATCTAGACAGCAATCGCCCGACAGCGCTACTTACTTTTGGCGGCTTGAGTTTGCAATCAATTCCCTATCAAAATTTAGCCAACTTTCCAGATTGGCAATTTATTACCTTCGATCGTAGCGCCCCCGACCTGCCGAATCTGACCAAAGCTAACTGCGATCGCCTCCGCCCAGTGGATCTCATGGTAATATGCGATCGCTTAGTCACAAAACCCGGCTATGGCACATTAGCCGAAGCTCTTAGGGTAGGCATTCCAGTAGTCTGTCTCACCCGTCAAGGATTTTTAGAAGCAGAAAATTTGATCTCAGGTGTCAAAAATTACGCCCAGCATCTCATTATCTCACCCCAAGAATTTTATGAGGGTGATTGGTCGTTTTTGTCAGCCTCATTTCAGGCTCCAGCCGCAGCTCCTGCCCAGCAGCTAGAGATGCATGGTGAAACAACTATCACTCAAGCGATTTGGGATTATCTACATTAACGCTCAGCTTGCAATTAAATTTACGCGATAAACTTTGACTTGGTTGTTTTGATACACTGGGGATCGATTGTCAGCGTAAACTAAAAAATCTTGAGCGCTGAGGAATCGACACCTATGCAAATTGAGCAATGCTACAAACTTCTAGGTTTGACATCTAACGCGACTTTAGAAGATATCAATAAGGCTTATAAGGCCCTAGCTTTGCAGTGGCATCCCGATCGCATTCCTAGGGAAAATGTCCAGCAGCAATTACAAGCCCAAGAAAGGCTGAAAGAAATCAACCATGCAAGGGATAGTTTACGCAAAGCTGCCGAACTGAATGCTTCCACACAGTCTAAACAGACAAGCCAAACAAATCAAAACTCAAATCAAAACTCAAATCAAAGTTCTACCCCGCGCGATCGCTCATACCAGCAGCAAACTAATCAACAAACTAAGCAGCAAGCTAAGTACCAAAGTAAATATCAGAATGCTTATCAAAGTACTTATCATCAAAATACTTATCAAGCCAAACAACAAGCGGAACCAGCTTCCGAGCGTTATCGCCCACATCAATCTCAGTCCTATCAGACCTATCAATCTTCCCAATCTAGCTATCAGTCCTATGATCGGTCGAGATCAAAGAGTGCTTCGTCCCAATCAGCCCAATCTTCAGATCGTTCTCCTAACTCCGATCTAACTGGAGCCGATTTCAGGGGAGCCAATCTTCGGGAAAAGTATCTCGAAGGTCGCAATCTTAGTTATGCAAATTTAAGTAACGCCGATTTAGCGGATGCATTTTTACATCGGGTTAATCTTCAGGGAGCAAATCTTCAGGGGGCAAATTTATTTCGGGCAAATCTATTTCAAGCTAATTTACAAAATGCCGATCTTCGTGGGGCAAATTTAATTGGTGCGGACTTGAGTGGCTCTAACTTAAGTGGGGCAAATTTAAGCGGTGCGAAGGTAGGCTTTGGCGAAAAAATTATGGTCAAGCTAACAAATGTTAACTTTCAGGGTGCGACAATGCCCAATGGATCGATATATTCTTGATCTTGCTTCCTCTATAGCAACGTAAGGTTTGTTTAGGAAATCAAAACCCCAAAGATGAGTGGCGGCGCTTCGCGCCGCCACTCATCTTTGAGGTTTTGATTTGTCTTAGCTATCGTTAAGTTAACTAATACCCATTCACGAAAGTGTGACAACACTTTTGTGAATTAAACCCCAAACCCAGTAAGGGTTTTCAAAGCTCAAAATGGCGTAGCCATTTTGAGCTTTGGTATAACGTCAGTGCGGATTAAGCACCCCCCTTCTCAAAGCCCAAAAGTAAAAGCTTTGCTAAGCAAGGCTTTTACTTTTGGGCTTTGAAAATTTGCTAGCTTAACCCGAACTGACGTTAGCTAAGAGGAGAAGGAAGCACTTCGTGCTGCCTTCTCCTCTTAGGTTGGATTCTTTAGCCCTACAAGCGATAAAAGCTATAGTTGTAATGAGGATTATCGTACAAAATAAAATAGCGGGTATCGCCAAGTTTTAGTTAGCAATCCACGCTATAGAGGAATTATCCGAGACATGTCCATAGATTACCGATAAAAAATCGAGCAAACATCAGCAAAATTGCCTGACTTAGCCTCGACAACCCTTTGCGCTCAAACCAAAACTAAAAAACTCTAGCAGCGCATACCTTCTAGGCGAACTACCGCCAACCATTCACTGGGAAAGGAGCAACATATAGCTGCCGCCAAATATATCAAAAAGAGGGTTGCCGCGCGGAGCGCGGCAACCCTCTTTTGGGTTTTATGTCCTAGATGGCGATACTCGGCAAAGTTTTAACTGAATTTTTCTGTCAAATTGTATACAAAAAGTTTTATCTCTTTCTAAAGGATGATTTGCGATCCCCACTAATATCGTAGTTTAAAAAATGGTCATTATCTTAAAGTAATTTCAAACCTCATATATTAAGCTCGTAAATTTAAAATTCACTGATTTAATACCAACCCTAGTCTTTTAATTCTTAAAATCCAATAAATAGGTCTTTTCCACATACTTTTTCACATACTTTTCCACATAGTTGTATAGGGATTATGTAAGCTTATTTTCGACTAAACATCTTTCTAAATATCTTTCTAAACATCTTTCTAAACATCTTTGTTGCTTAACATCTAAAGCTTATGTCCAGTCTGTCATCGATCGTGGCGATCTCTTTGAGTTCGCTAATTTCTAGTGCGTCCTCACCAATTTTTTTTACTAAATTTATAAACCATAGAATTGACTGCGAGCTCTGTATAGCCAATAGACAATTGCACTCAAATAATGGCAATTCAACAAATCTTAATCAGCCCAAATATGCGATCGAACTCCGCTTAAAGTCAGATGATGAATGGATGATCATGGTCAATCGACAGCCTACATTTTGGCTTAAAGATTTGCCAAAAGCAGCGATCGTTACCGCGAAACTTGCCCTCATCATGAATAGTCCAGAATTCGATCCTAATAGGCTCGAACCAGTAGTCATCAATGGTGAATACATTGGTAAATATAAAAACGATATTTTATTTAAACTGCCTAAGTCTGAGGTAGTTAATCCTTCGCTCAACTTGACTCAATGGATTAACAATTTGCGCGTTAGTGCGGGCGCAGAGCCGCTAACTCTGGTTGAAGCGCAAAAACAGATGTTTCAATTGGCGAGCACTAATGAACAAATTGATGGGATTGCTTCTTGGTATGGTCCCTATTTTCAAGGTAGACAGACTGCTTCGGGTGAGCAGTTCGAGCAGCAGGATTTTACGGCGGCGCATCCCAGTTTGCCCTTTGACACCTATCTTAAAGTTACTAACCAGAATAACGGTCGCTCTGTGGTAGTAAGGATTAACGATCGCGGTCCCTATGTCGGCGATCGCAATCTTGATTTGTCCCATGCCGCAGCGATCGCCCTTAACAGCGATGAGGTTGGCGTTGTCCCAATTACCGCCACGGTATTAGTCCCGCCCAAGAATAACTAGGATGAAATTGGCAGGATCTCGCTTTACCTTAGGTTTTCCGTGCGCGTCCCGATATCGAGAAACTGAATTAGTTTAACTGGATCGGCATTAAACATAAAAGCCCTCGCATCGGGATTAATTTTATAGCCTTCTTTTTCCGCCGCCTTTTGAGCGGCATAGGGAAGAGGACTAGATAGATCGAACATTAATCTGGCATAGGGATCGCTCAGCACCTCCGCCGTATTAGGGAAAGATACGGGCTGGGTATACTCAGCCGAAAGATGGATATTGTAAAGCAGCACCGACCCATCAGTAGTGCTCAATTTTTTGAGTGCGATCGCTTCTTCTGTTGGATCGCCATCGGTAGACTCCCCATCGGTAATGTTGATAATTGTGGGTGGATAACTATTGGGATGTTTTTCAATCCATTCCGTTAGTAGAATTCTCGCGAGGGCAAATACACTGCACATCGCCGTACCACCGCTAGCGATCGGCTTAAACCAGATGGGAAAATCATTGTAGACTTCTACTAGCCCACCCATACCATCAGGTAATTTCTGAGCGCGTTTTTCCAATTCGACAGGATTTTCGTAAATCTTGCCAATGGGTGCGATCGCTGTTTCCCCAGCCAAACCATCCAGCGCCGATGCAACCTCACTGTTATATCCAATTACACCAACATCAAAATAATCATAAATCTCATTACCCTTGACACATCTTTGTCCAAGAGAGTCAAGCAAACGATTTACGGCATCGGCAACAGCCTGCGCCTTTTGGATCGATTCGCTTGTCTTATGTAAGCTTTCATTCGCTCCTTTGGTCGTTCCCTTAGTAGCACTATCATGAGAAAATGCATCCGCCATCGATCCAGATTGATCAATGAGGAATAGGAAACAACTGGGTTGGCGACGGCTAATTTCTGCTGAGTAAGGCATATTAAACTTACCCGATTCCTTATTTAGTATGTCTCAAGAATTAATCTCAGTCTAGCAAAGGTAAGCTAAATAAAAAACTTCCTGTCCAAAATTCAGCTATTTAACTTAAGCGATTTATTACAGCTATTTCCGAACAAACGAATTACAAGAAATTTCTTGGTTCAATTTTGAGCGCAAAGTGTTTTACAACGCTTTACGCTCAAATCCAAACCAAGAAACTTTTTGAAAGTTTTGCTTTGCAAAACTTTCAAAAAGTTTCTTGGGGTTCTTTTGATCGAAAGCTTATCGCGCTAGGACAAAAGCAAAACCGAAGAAGAGAAAGCCGGCGTTAAGCGCCAGCCTTCTCTTCTTCGGTTTTATGTATAAATACATTTGGCGACTGTTATCGATGATTTAAGTCAGCAAACCACAAATATGAGTGGCGGCGCTTCGCGCCGCCACTCATATTTGTGGTTTTGATTTGTCCTAGCTATCTCTTACGTTCCTAGAAAAAAGATTTGGCTCAATAGGTGATTCGGGGAGGTGAAATAAAGGAAGAAATTGATAATATAGTAGCAACAATAAAAAGCAGCGAACACAATGCTGAGCGTGAACTTAACGCATCTAATCGATGATAGAAAAATGTTACGAAACAGTGCGTCAGATGCGAT
>NZ_ALWB01000252.1 GCF_000332215.1 Pseudanabaena biceps PCC 7429 | reverse complement strand
ATCTCAAAACCTTACTGGGGTTGTTTTTAATTCACGAAAGTATCGTTACACTTTCGTGAATTGGTATTATACCAATTCACAAAATGGCGTAGCCATTTTGTGATTTTAAAACCCTTACTGGGTTTGGTTTTCAATTCCCAAAAGTGTAGCCACACTTTTGGGAATTGGTATCACTGCTTGTTTGATAGCTGCCGCCAATCAATTCTATTATCGATCAAACAAACCAAGGAAATCTTTGAAAGATTTGCTGCGCAAATCTTTCAAAGATTTCCTTGGTTTGGATTTGAGCGCAAAGCACTATAAGTAAAACTTGCATTGCTATATTAGGTGAAGTTTGCGATCGCAGGTTTAGCCCCATGGATGATTCAGTGACTAAAGATTCAGTGACTAAAGAATATTACTCCGACCAATTTACCTATCGAATATCTATTCCCGAACCAGAAAATCATCTTCTCCATGTCGAGCTAACGATCGCCAATTGGCAACAGGAATTTATCGATCTCAAATTACCCGTCTGGACTCCAGGCTCCTATTTAGTAAGGGAATACGCCAAACATTTACAAGACTTTGCCGCAATTGATGGGGATGGGAAGCCGATCGCATGGCAAAAAATTAGTAAAAATCATTGGCGTTTGCAACGAAGCGATCGCTCCATAGCACCTATTACCATTTCTTACCGCATTTTCGGCAATGAGCTAACCGTCCGTACCAATCATATCGACCGCACTCATGCCTTTTTTACAGGTGCTGCCGTATTCATGTACATTCCTGAATATCAGCAATATCCCTACATCGTCCATATTCCTGACCTCCCCAAGAATTGGCAAATCGCGACCGCTCTACCCGCATTTGCCGATACTAAGGATACTTTCTACGCCCAAAATTTTGACATTTTAGTGGACAGTCCCTTTGAGATCGGCATCCACGAGCGCTATGAATTTACCGTCCAAAACAAGCCCCATAGCTTTGTGGTCTGGGGACAGCACAATGGGGATATGCAGCGCTTGGTCAAGGATGCAGCGGCGATCGTGGCAGTAGAAGCAGAAATGTTTGGTGGACTACCCTACGATCGCTATGACTTTATCCTTCATGCCAGCAATGGTTTTGGCGGATTAGAGCATAAGGACTGTACCGTACTTCTCTACAATCGTTTGGGATTTCGCAAGGAAGAAAGCTATTGCCAATTTATGAATCTAGTTGCCCATGAGTTTTTTCATACTTGGAATGTGAAACGCATTCGTCCCAAGGCTTTTGAAACCTTTGATTACGATCGAGAAAACTATACAAGTTCACTTTGGTTTAGCGAAGGAACTACGAGCTATTACGATCGCCTTTTTCCTCTTCGTGCAGGTATTTACGATGCTAAGCATTATCTAAAACTCGTTAGTAATGCGATTACCCGTCTGCAAACTACCTCTGGGCGCAATGTGCAATCGCTATTCGAGTCCAGTTTTGATACTTGGATTAAGCTCTATCGACCCGATCCCAATACTCACAATAGTCAAATCTCCTACTATCTAAAGGGCGAGCTATTATCGCTGTTATTAGATTTACTGATCCGCGATCGCACTAATAATTTGCGATCGCTGGATCGAGTCATGCAAATTATGTGGGAACGCTTTGGCAAAGATGAAACTGGCTTTAGCGAAGCCGATCTCCATGGGGTAATCGAGACTGTCGCGGGGATAGATCTATCGCCTTTCTGGAATGATTATCTCTATGGTACAAAAGAACTCGATTACAACTACTATCTTGAACCCTTTGGTTTAGAATTACGAACCACTAGGCAGGATATTCCTTTTGTCGGAATGACGTTAAAATCCAAAAATGGGCTTGCGGAAGTTGACAGGGTAGAGGCTGGGTCGCCCGCCCAAAAGGCAGGCATTAACACGGGTGATGCGGTACTGGCGATCGCAGGAATTCGCGTTACCGCAGAAACCTTTAACGAGCGGCTGCGGGACTTTACCGTTGGTGAGGCAATCGAGGTCACGATTTTCCAACAAGACTTGCTCCGTAACGTTAAAGTCATCTTAGCAGAGCCCATTTTTAACTACTTTGAACTAGTACAGATCCCCAATGCTTCCTCTAGTCAGGAAGTCAACCTAAGAATGTGGCTTAATATCTAGGATCATACCAATTCCCAAAATGGCGTTGCCATTTTGGGAATCTCAAAACCTTACTGTTTTTGTTTTTTAATCGGTATTATGGCTCGATTTTATTTGGTCGCGTTACCCCTTGGGATCTCAGCAAAGCCTCAACCTCATCGGCTGGCATCGCCCTATAGTAAAAATGACCTTGAATTTGATCGCAGCCTAGAGATCGCAACAGATCGACCTGTTCTCTCGTTTCGACCCCTTCAGCGATCACATTGAGGTTGAGACTATGGGACAAATTAATAATTGAAGCGACTATTGTGCGATCGTGTTCGTTATGAGCTATGTATTCAATAAAAATGCGATCGATCTTGAGAGTATCAATAGGTAAATTTTTGAGATAACTCAGTGCCGAGTACCCCGTCCCAAAATCATCGATAGATAGCTGGATACCCATCTGACGGAATTGATTTAATAGGGTAATTTTCTCTTCAACATTATCCATCATGATCCCTTCCGTAATTTCCAATTCTAGATAGCGGGGATCGAAATTTGTTTCCTCAAGAATTTGATTGAGACAAAAGAGAAAGTCCTTTTGTTGCAGTTGTTTGATCGATAAATTCACACCCACTTGGATCGGTGGCAAACCCATATTTTGCCATGCGATAACCTGCAAACAGGCTTGACGTAAAACCCAATTACCAATAGCAATAATTAAGCCTGTTTCTTCGGCGAGAGGAATAAATTTACTGGGAGGAATGGAGCCCAAAGCTACATGTTTCCATCGTAATAAAACCTCCAAACCAACAATTTGCCCCGTCTTCAAATCAACTTGCGGCTGATAGTAGGGTATCAATTCATCATTTTCAAGGGCTCTGCGGAGATTATTTTCCATAGAGAGTCTCTGAAAACTCTGCTCCTGCATATTGGGAATATAAAACTGGAAGCTATTTTGACCTTCAGCCTTAGCTCGATACATTGCCATATCAGCATTATGAATAAGCCCCTCAATATCAGTATTATGTTCAGGATAAATGCTCGCACCAATACAGGTTGTAATATGCAGTTCGTGCCCAGCACAGATAAAGGGTAAAGTCATAGCTTGAATCATCCCCTCCGCCGTTTGCAGCACGGTATCGTTAGATTCGATCGACTTCGCGACGATCGCAAATTCATCAGCCCCCCAGCGCACGACGATATCACCATCTTTGATCAAGGGCTTTAAGCGATCGCTGACGGCTTTGAGTAGGAGATCGCCAATACTATGACCTAAGGAATCATTAATTAATTTAAAACGATCAATATCAAGGAATAAGACAGCAAATTTTTGTTGTTTGTCCTGTAGCTTTTCAATATATTCAACTAAATGCTCATGTAAATATTTGCGATTTGGCAATCCCGTAAGAGCGTCATAATGAATTTGGTAGGAGATAATTGCTTCAGCCTGTCTTTGTTTGGTAACATCAGAAATATGAATGCGAACTATCTCATTCCAAGGCATAAAGTGAATGATTTCTTCAAATATCTTTTCGTTAATCACTACCTCCCGTATAAACACTTTACGAATAGGATTAACGACGGGCAATAATTGAGCCAGCAAGTTTTGAAGTAAAGGATGATTGATCCGCTGCTCTTCGAGATTAGGAAACTGATACAAGGCAGCAGGATTAAGATATAGGATTTTTCCTACTAAGTTTAATTCAATAATTGGTTGGGGATTTAGCTCTGGGGAAGAGATAAATCGATTAATCGTTTCTTGAGCGTGAATAGATAAATCGCGATCGGCAATTGATTGTAAAGGCGAAAATTGAAAAAGCTCTGTATCACTAAAAGACTGATTATTTGCAATGGAATTACTGGAATTAGCAAGCTGATTTTCCGAGCGGTTAATTTTGGGGATATTAGCGATCGCCGTAATCACCTGATATACAGCTTTTGTATCTTTGCTAAAGAGAATTTCATCACCATGGGACAAGATATGAGAAAACCGTTTTTTCCCATTAATTAAGATTCCATTAGTACTCCGCCTGCCATCAATGCAACCGTCAATAATTCTAAAAAAGCATGAAGATTTCTGAGAAGCAACCGCTAGCAACGTTGCATGTTGGCGAGATACGAGATTAGAACGAAGAACAATCGAATTGCCCAGACTGCGTCCTAAGGAGTATGTAACGCCATGCAAGAGAAAATTGCGAAACCCCTGTGGATCTTCAACCGTAAGTACGTGATGAAGCATCTCTTTGATCTCAAGAGTAGATGACTCTTCTGGTCTCACCTGAATAATTTCCCTTTACAACGAACTTTGGAAGGATTTGCAGCTATATAACTTAATTAGATTAGTAGATCTTTATTAAAAATATCATTAACCGCTAGGTTTAACAAAAACTCATGCTTCCCTTGAATACCGTTAAATCCAAAATTGAATACAAAATACAGTACGCATCTACTTTCTCTTTCAAGCATTTCTCGACTCCTGAGAATTAATAAGCTAAAAATACCGTACTTTACTCTTGGCTAAGAAATAGGATCTGTCTGGGGAGCAAGTGTTTGCCACAATCTCAAAGGAAATCTTATAGTTCGTTTTTATGATCATGAATGGCGAGCGCCATCTTCAAGGAATTCTAGGAATTTTTCAATTTGTTATGTCTAAGCATCTAAGCAATGAATATGAAGTTATAATATCAAATACAGTTTGTTAAGTAAGTACTATAGCATTGCTAAGTCTTTAGGTTCATGGATTCCTACCTACTTCATCCATCATTTAGGGCAAATGTCAGAAACATTTAGGGAATGGACGACAATCCAACAAGCATTTCAGCAGATTTGGGGATACAAAGACTTAAGGTCATCTCAACGGGAAGTCGTTACCAGTCTGTTGCAAGGGCAAGACAGCTTAGCAGTGATGGCAACTGGCGGGGGGAAATCCATTTGCTTTCAGCTACCAGCGCTTTTTCGTGAGGGGTTAACCTTGGTAATCTCTCCATTGCTTGCCCTGATGGAGGATCAAGTGAGGGACTTAAAGGCGCGGCATCTACCTGCGGCTTGTATCCATAGCAATCTATCGCAAAGGGAACGGCGCGAGATCCTCCGAAATCTGCCAAATATCCGTTTGCTGTATGTTTCACCTGAGACGCTCTTGAGTCAACCAATCTGGGAAATAATCAGCGATCGCCATTTAAAAATTGCGGGAATCATGCTAGATGAAGCCCATTGCCTCGTGCAGTGGGGAGATTCCTTTCGTCCGAGCTATCGGCGTTTAGGGGCAGTCCGCTCGGCTTTGATGTCACAAAAGTCCGATCATTCCCAAATTGCGATCGCAGCTTTTACGGCAACCGCCGATCGCCATACAATGCAGGAATTACAAGCCTGTCTACAGCTTAATAATCCCCATGTCGTCCGCACTAGCCCCTATCGCCCGCAACTCAGTCTCCAAGTAGAAATTGCTTGGACTCCAGCGGGACGAAAATCCCGCATTCTGAAATTTATTCGCGATCGCCTAGGACAATCAGGATTAATCTATGTCCGCAGTCGTAGCGATGCCGAGATGTTAGCAGCTTGGTTAAGAGATCATTCCTTTGCCACGGCGGCTTACCATGCGGGCTTACCTCCCCAAGAAAGGCGCTATATCGAGCAGCAATGGATAACCAATAAATATCCCTTTGCGATCTGCACATCTGCTTTTGGGCTAGGAATTAACAAACCCGATACCCGCTGGGTCTTGCATTTTCATCCACCGTTAACGCTTTCAGAATATATTCAAGAAATTGGGAGAGCAGGACGCGATGGTCAACCTGCGGAAGCATTGATGCTTGTAAGTGAGCCCACAGGATTACTCGACAATGGCGATCGCCAAAGGGTCGATTTTTTCTTACAGCAGCAACAAAAACTGTACCAAAAAGCCCTTGCTCTATTGCCAAAAATCCCGCGTCAAGGGAGTATTGCCGAAGTCTCCCGAACCTATCCCGATGCAGAGCCCGCCTTAGGGCTATTGCATCGTTCGGGACATCTCACATGGCATACCCCCTTTGCCTATGAAATTTATGGACTCCCTGAGCCAAAACAGCTCGAACAACTATCAGGGGATCGGAGCGCGATCGCGCAAATGCAAGCTTATATCCGACTCAAAGGCGATCGATGGGCTTTTTTACTAGATAACTTTGGTTTCGAGGAAGAATCCAAGTTACTGCTAAGATCTAAAAGCCAACTTAATTTTTCTTAACAACAGGGAAATATACGTGTCGTCTTCGACTATTCATCGGATCAATCTCGAGAACCCTCTTACCGATACATCTTCGACATCTCAAACTGAGCTTCCGTTTACTTTTCAAGATGTAAAAGCCGCTATTCCATCAGCATGTTTCTCACCTAATGTATGGCGATCACTCGCCTATTTTTTTGCCGATACAGCGATTATTGTGGGTTTATACGCCACTGCCGCTTACTTGGATGCATGGTGGTTTTATCCAATTTTCTGGTTTGCTACGGGGACAATGTTTTGGGCCTTTTTTGTGGTCGGTCACGACTGCGGGCATGGTTCTTTCTCAAGGAGCAAATGGCTAAATAATCTGATCGGGCATCTCACCCACATACCAATTCTCGTGCCTTATCACGGTTGGCGCATTAGCCACCGCACCCATCACCAGAATACAGGCAATATCGACACCGATGAAAGTTGGTATCCAGTCACCAAAAGTCAATATCAAGAAATGGACTGGATTGGCAAATTCATTCGTTTTGATGCCCTGTTGTTTGCTTATCCGCTCTATCTATTTAAGCGATCGCCGGCTCGTCCAACAGCTTCTCATTTTGTTCCGAACAACGATCTTTTCCGCGCATCGGAAACCAATGACATTCTGACCAGCAGCATTCTGTGGACTGCGATGATAGTTTTCCTAGGGTGGTTAGGGTTCACCTACGGATTTCTATTCCTATTCAAGTTCTATATTGTTCCCTATCTTATTTTTGTAATCTGGCTCGATCTGGTTACCTATTTACATCATACTGAAGCAGACATTCCTTGGTATCGTGGTAAAGACTGGTACTTCTTAAAGGGAGCGCTTTCCACCATCGATCGCGATTATGGAATCTTTAACAATATTCATCATAATATTGGTACCCATGTCGCTCACCACATCTTTATTGGCATTCCTCACTATCATCTCAAAACTGCCACAGATGCGATTAAACCAGTTCTAGGAAAATATTACCGAGTTTCTAACGAACCAATTTGGAAATCCTTTTTCACTTCTCAAAAGTCCTGTATATTTGTCCCTGATACTGGCGGAGAAGTCTATTATGTACCTTCTTCGGAAGTTATTAAATAACTAAGTAGCTAGGCATAATTAAAAACCAAAACCAAAGAGCATACTGCCCGCTGTGCGGGCGGTATGCTCTTCTGTGTTTTAAGTTTACTTATGCCTAGCTACTTACAGTTAAATAACGTGAATTCGGGATAATTTGAAACGAGTTTTGAGAAAGGGTTTGCTACGCAA
>NZ_ALWB01000251.1 GCF_000332215.1 Pseudanabaena biceps PCC 7429 | reverse complement strand
CTGCGCTTAATCGCATGATTCAACTTGCTAAACCTGTCTCCTGTTCTGTTGTTAGTTAATTATCTATCCTAATATTCTCTATTCTTTTGTCTTCTTTTTATTCATGCAACAACGCCCCAGCATTCATTTACATATGTGCATTTGCCTACGGGATCGGTATGGAAAATCCCCACGGGTGCGGCGGCGGCAAGGGTGGCATAACGTTTTTCGCTTGCTTTGAGGAGGGCTTCGGCCTGTTTGCGTTCTTGGATCTCTAATTCTAAGGATTGGTTTGCCGCCTGTAATTTAGCAGTGCGTTCCTGCACACGACGTTCTAAATTTTCTTGAGTAAGCAGTAAAGATAACTCCACTTGCTTTATGAGCGTAATATCATGCATCAAACCCACACGAATCCGTCTTGTCCCATCTTCAATAAAAGACTGAGATAGCAACATAGAAGCTTCACTACCATCTCGTTTAGTGATGGAGATTTCCGAATCTGAAAACCAATCGTATTCTACAGGGAGGAGGGGAGGGGAATTGACTGGAAGAATCTGTTCTATAAGCTGAGGCTGCCCTAGGGATTCAATTGATTGTCCGATGAGATTCTCTCGACCTAAATTGCAAAGCGATCGGAGCGCTTCATTGACAAATAATAATTTTCCTTCTTCGTCGATAATATAAGCGCTATCCTTGACCTGCTCCATAGCATGACTGAGCAGCCTGAGTTGCTGTTCCGATTTCTGGCGGGCAAGGGTTTTGCTAACAGTTACGGGCAATACTTTTAGATAGTTACGTTCGGGATCTTTGATCAAATAATCAGAAGCCCCCTCATTCATTAAGGTGGCGGCAATTTCCTCATCACCACTGCCCGTCGAAATAATAAATGGACAATTTATCTCTCTTAAAAGAGGGAATAACTCATTGGAAAAGCCATCCCCCAAGTTATAATCTAAAATCGCAACTTCAAAAGACTGATGATTGAGAATGTTAAGGGCTTCGGATAGCGAACTCGCAATAGTATAGTCGTAGGATAATCCTGATCTTTTGACATAGCGAGTAAAGGCAAGTTGATCGATCGGATCGTTCTCCACCAGTAAAATCTTAGTTTGGGCTGAATTATTTGGGGATAGGGAAATCATGATAGGAGTTTTTTAGCATCAGGTAATTGATGGAGGAGACTGCTTGATGGGTGATGAGGCTAGGATATGAAAGTCGATACTTCGTTTAAGCACCAATATTGATAGATTATTTGTAGTTTTTCGACAAAATTAATATATTTGAAAGGTTTGACAAAATAGCCTGCAACACTCAATTGAAAACCTGTCAGGCGATCTTCCTCTTCTTGAGATGTTGTTAAAATGACGACAGGAATTTTGCACCATTCTGGGCTGCTTTTGACGATCTTCAGAAACTCTAGTCCGTTCATGCGCGGCATATGTAGATCTGAGATAATGAGTGCGGGGGTAGGATTGCTGGGCTGGGACAAAAATTCTAGGGCTTCTTCTCCGTTATAGCAGATAGAAAGGGGATTCTTGGCATTGATATCTCTAAACCCCCTCTGTAAAGTCATTATATCTAGCGGGTCGTCTTCTATTAGCAAAATTGGATCACAGATTTTCATGCTTGTCTGCCTTAAATATGGACGGTTCTTCGTTTCTACATATTGGTAGCGTAAAGTAAAATGTGCTTCCTTGCATAATTTCTGAGGTTACCCAAATATGACCGCCGTAGATTTCGACAATTTTTTTGGCGATCGCTAAACCGACTCCCGTACTCTCAGGTTGGTCGCTGGGATTTAAGGCTTGGAAAATCTGAAAAATCCTATTAAAGTATTTCGCTTCAATCCCTATCCCTGTATCGCTAATATAAAATTCCCAAAACCCCCTTGTCTCATAATACCCAATATGGATTTCTCCCTCACTCTTACCCATATATTTAATGGCGTTGCTGATTAAATTCTGAAATAATTGTTGTATTCTGGTGGCATCGGCGAGTATTTGTGGTAGTTGGCGATCGATCTGGATTTTAATTCCCGCAGGAGGAGTGATGAATTCAATTACGCCTAGGACAACTTGATGGAGATTGATCGGGATTTTTTCTTCCCGCAGGCGACCGATACGGGAATATTGCAATACACCATCAATCAACTCGCCCATGCGACGTACTCTTCCCCCAATTAATCCCAATACTTTCTTGCCTTCCTCATCAAGGCGATCGGCATAATCTTCAATAATCCAGTCAGATAAAGAAGCGATGCCCCGTAAAGGTGCTTTGAGATCGTGCGATACGATGTGGGCGAAGTCTTTGAGCTCTTGATTGACCGATGCTAGCTCTTGCATCAGTTGTTGCTGCTGTAGCTCGTTGCGCTTACGTTCGATCGCATGGAGGATCGATCTTTCCAGTAGTAGGGGATTGAGGAACTTACCCTTAATTAAATAGTCAGAAGCACCTGCGCTCATGGCTTGGCGATCGACCTGACTATCGCCTACACCTGTCAGGAGGATGATCGGTTTATTGCATCCCCGACTAATCGCTTCCTGCATTAGTTCTAACCCATTCTCTTTGCCAAGTCGATAGTCTAATAGATAGGCTGCATGGCGATTCTCGGCAATTTTCGCTAATCCGTCTCGATAATCGCTGCTCCAGTCGAGTTTAAATTCCAATTGTTCGGATTCACTTAAAAAATCACGAGTTAAAAGATAGTCATCCTCATCGTCATCAATTAAAAGGATAGGACAAATTTCTGAAGCCATTGTTTTATCTCCAGTTTTATCTCCAGTTTTATCTCCAGTCTTATCATGGGCGACTGGAACCCTATGGGCTCTTGGTTGGCAAATCGATGCTAGAGGCTCTATCGGGTAATTCGACAATCTCAAACCAGTAAGTCCCTAAGGTTCTCATGATCTTGACCATTGAGTCAAAGACCACGGGTTTGGCAATGAATGAACTCACTCCTAAATCATAGGTTTGCAGGATATCTTCTTCAGCCTTTGATGTTGTCAAGACGACGATGGGAATTTGGCGCAGATTAGGATTGGACTTGATTTCTTTTAATGCTTCTCGCCCATCCTTGCGAGGCATATTCAAATCTAGCAAGATTAAATTCGGTCGAGGGGCACTTTGGGGATCGCAATAGTTACCTTGGTGTAGTAGATAGTCCATCAGTTCTTCGCCATCTCCTACAAAATAGAGATCGTTAGCTAAGCGATTTTCTTCTAAAGCCTCCTGCATCAACAGGCGATCGTCTTCGTCATCTTCTGCTACTAGGATTATGATGGGGGTTCCTTTTTTGGTCATAATCTTAACGAACTCTGACGGTTTGGTGGATAGGTATGGTAAAAATGAAAACTGAACCCTGATCGAGTTGGCTTTGAGCTGTAATCGTGCCGCCATGACGTTCTACAATTTTACGACAGATTGCTAACCCAATGCCAGTTCCTTCATAATCTTTTCGTCCGTAAAGGCGTTGAAAAATCTGGAAAATCCTTTCTACGTATTTCTCCTCAAAGCCAATCCCATTATCGATAATCCTCACTTCACACCAGTCTTGATTGTCGCTGTGATAAATTCGCGATCGCACTTGAATGAATGGCTGGACGCTATTTTTGTGAAATTTAAGGGCATTGCTCAATAGGTTTTGCAAAATCTGGCGCATTTGCAGGGCATCGGCATCAATGACAGGTAATGGATCGCATTCAATCATGGCTCCTGTTTTTTCAAGGCGTATTTCTAAGTCGGAGAGGACTTCTTGCAAAATGACACTTAAATTTACGGGTTCAAAGGGCTTGGCCTGAGTTGTCACGCGAGAAAAGACGAGGAGATCATCAATGAGTATTTGAGCGCGACTTGCAGCATTCAGCATTCTCGCTAGATAGTCTTGCGCTTTATCGCTCAGGGAGCCTTCACAGGTTGACTTGAGGCGATCGCCAAAGGCTTGGACTTTTCGTAAGGGTTCCTGTAAGTCATGGGAGGCAACATGGGCGAAATCCTGCAATTCTCGGTTGCTGGTTTCCAATCTTTCGGTCAAGCTATGTAATTCTGTAAGAGCCTTGAGGCGTTCCTTAACTTCTATCCTTAATTCATTTTCTGTCTCTTTGAGGGGAGTAATATCCGTACGAATGGCAAGATACTGATAGGGCTTCCCATGGTCGTTGAGAAAGGGAACGATTGTGGTGTCAACCCAGTAAAATGAGCCATTCTTGGTACGATTTTTTATTTCTGCTCGCCAAATATGCCCTTGCGAAATCTCCTGCCACATTTCTCTAAAGAACTCGCGGGGATGATATCCAGAGTTGAGAATATGGTGATTCTGTCCGATGAGTTCGTCGCGATGATATTGAGAGATTTCACAGAACTTATCATTAACAAATGTAATCGTACCTTGAATATCGGTAATTGCCACGATCGCCGTGCGATCCAAGGCATCGGTGATGTCTTTTAGCTGCTTTGCGGCTTTTTTGCGCTCGGTAATATCCTGAGCGACGATCAGAAATCCTGTAATTTCGTTGTGATCGCTTTGCATGGCGACAATCGATATTAAAACAGGAAGGCGATCGCCATTTTTGCGAATATAAGTCCATTCCTGTTCAATAACTTGACCCAATCTTGCCTTGGCGACTAATACATCAAATTCCGAACCTATAGGCTGATTTAACTCCGCTGATAGTTGTTGCGATCGCTGGTTAATTTCATGGTGATCGTGGAAAATCGTCGATTTCCTCCCAAGGATTTCCGTTGCCTGATATCCCAACATTGCTTCGGCTCCTGCATTGAAGGATTGAATTGTGCCCTGCAAGTCGGTGGCGATAACGGCAAAATTAATACTATTAAAGATCGCTTGTTGAAACATCAAGGCTTTGGATAGCTGCGCTTCTGAGGTCTTGCGAATGGCGTTACTATGCCTTAATTCCAATTGACTAATGATAAGACGGCTCAGAGCGGTCAAACGTTCGATCTGTAGAGGGGTGAGGTGGCGGGGTTCGCGATCGATGACACATAATGTGCCCAGTGTAAAATTATCGGGGGTTTTTAGTGGTATGCCAGTATAAAAACGAATCTTGGGATCGTTGACGACAAAGGGATTGTCCGCAAAGCGGCTATCTTGGGTTGCATCGGGAACTGTGAGAATCGCATTATTGGCAACGACATGACCGCAAAAGGATAGATCTCTGGAGGTTTCCGAGGTCTCTATGCCAATTTTTGCCTTGAACCACTGCCGATCGCGATCGATTAAGGAGATTAAGGCGATCGGCGTACCGCAAATATCGGCAGCGATTTGGGTCAAATCGTCATACTCTTGTTCTGGTAAGGTATCGAGGATTTGATAGCGGTCAAGGGCAACTTGGCGATCTGTTTCGTTGGTAGGGATTGTAGGTATCTGCATAACAAGACAATACCTAATAATTTAGCGAGTCTAGCGAATTTAGCGAGGTCTAACCAGAAAAGAGGGCAAATCTACTTTGGATGTTGGACGAGGCGATCGCAATGGGGCTGTTTCAGGAAATGCGTCGAGCGATCGCGGGCTTCGGTAGTTGGGTTCGGATTCGGCAACGGGGTTTGGGGTTAACTGTTTGGCTGGTTTCTCAGCTAGTAAACGATCTAACGCACCGCTGAGTTGTAGGGCGTGATGCTGGTGACGAACGGACTGCTCTTTCCAATGCTGAATTGCGGCTTCATACTCCGATGTTTTTGATGCTTGTTGCAGGACTTGGTTTTGTAGGTCTTCGATCTGCTGTTCTAATTCTTGGACTCTAGTGAGATCGCTGACATATTCATTTTCTAGTCCCCGCAAGGATTGTTGCAATTGGGCGCGATTGGAAAGATGTTGAATTAGTTCTTCCTCAAATTGATCGCGCTGAGACTTTACCTCCGATAACTTAATCTGGGCAATTTCAATGGTTTTGGTGGATTCTCTCAGGAGCGATTGGCTAGTTTCTAGCTCTTTAGTGAGGGTTTGCTGGGAGATATCGAGGGCAGTGTTCTGGCATTGGAGTTGATGAATTAACTCGTTTTTGTCGCTAATTTCCTGTAGGTGTTGCTGCTTAATTTTCTGGGTCTCGATTTCTATAGCTAGGGCTAAACGATGTTGAAATTCTTCCTCAATTTGCAAAACATGAACGGCTAAGCGATCGCTGAGATCGCGATCATCGGACATTGGGGCAGAGGCTTGGAGTTGAGAAATTTGATTTTGGAGTTGGGTAATTTGGTTCGTGAGCGCAGCGATTTGGCGATCGCGATCGTTGGTAACGCTAATAATTTCCTGTTCGAGCTGATCGACATATTCACATTCAAACTGATGTTGTGCTTTTAGAGTCTCTAGCTCAGTATGGAGGTGATCGCGCTCAGTTATTAACTCAGTTATTAACAATGCTTTTTCGGCTTTTTCGGTAGATGCAGCATTAGTCTGGGAATTCTGATGATTGGTATGATCGGTCGTTTCTGCTGACCAATCGTCTGAAAACGCATCGATACTATCTAGATCGAGATCTTCAAAATTATTTAGCAACATATTGGCAACTTTGGCGATCGCTTTTTCTTTAGGCTTTACGTCTTTTAAGAGCGCGTCAAGTTCGTCATCATCATTAACGGGTACTGCCTGAACCGAAACTTCTCGTAGAGCTGCTTCACGTTTCATATCACTCACGGATAACCTCACCCACAATACCGAGGTGTTTTTACAAGTCAAACATTAACAGACTTTGCCAAGTTTGCAAGTTTTTTTCTGCGTAATTCGGCGTAACTATTATGGCTTGCGGGGAAGGTTGCGAACAAAAGTTTGGATTTCTTTGTAAGGGCTTTGAGCAACTATTTCCTTATCAGTCTTTTTGAGGACAGTTTTGTCAGGTAATTTTTTATTCTCAAATTGTTTACTCACAATGACTGCGGGAATAGTATTGTCAATTACATCTACATCACAGCGCACAGTAAAGGCGGGTATTTTGGCATTGGTTCTTTCATTGATATAGTCGCCGTCCCGAAAATTAAAACAGTTGATCTGCACAACCGTCTTTACTTCCGCAACTGATTTGGCATAGAGTTCACCTAATGCTGTCCGATCTTCTGGCAGAAATTCACTCTTGTTGTCGGCTCGTTTATAGACGAAAATCACTTTCCCTTTAATATAAGGCTGATCTACTTCTTTTACGGGTGGCGCAAGCGCGGCAAATTTGTCACTTTGGGATTCCAACTCGTCTAGGGCTTTTTTCTTTGTTTGCTCTGCTTGCGCATTTTTCTCTGCAAGCTCTTTGTCGAGTTTTACCTTAGCAATTTCTTCAGGTGATTTGCAACCTGAGACGATAGTTACACAAAATAGGGAAATTAGGAGTAGCCACTGGTATGGGGCATTTTGCAGAGACATTTTCATAGGTTTCTCTAGAATTGACTCGTTTGGATAAATTTTTGGGGGAGCATTAAGTGATCGCCTCAACTCTCGGAAAACTAATCGCCCGACTAATTGCCTGAAAATATCTGGATAGTTAACTAGATTAATACCTAGATTAATACAATGCGGATGATGTGATCAACCAAGTCGAAATAAACCCCCAAAGATAAGTGGCGGCGCTTCGCGCCGCCACTTATCTTTGGGCTAAGCAAACCTTACGTTGCTCACCCGCTACGCGAGCGATACGCTCTTCTAAGTTTTACAGCAATTATT
>NZ_ALWB01000250.1 GCF_000332215.1 Pseudanabaena biceps PCC 7429 | reverse complement strand
CGCCGCAGCTTTTAGATGTTCTTTCAGAACTTTGCTTTCTTCGGGTGTCATCTTTTTTAACCTCATTTTTATTCATTTTCTCATATGTCATCTATAAGTAGAAATACTCATTGCATTAGTGAGATGCTCCCTAAGCAAACTTTACGTTGCTATAAGTAGCTGGGGATAATTAAAACCCCAAGACCTATAGCGCACGCGCAGCGTGCGCTATAGGTCTTGGGGTTTTATGTTTAATTGCGCCTAGCTACTTAAGAGAAATGCGATCGCTTAAAATTTGATTTGATAATTGGTAATTCCTGTATTTCTGGCTACGCTCAAAAGTGCGGAAGAGGGATTTTGGGCAAGATAATCCACGATTTGCTTGGCATCGCTAAGGGGAGCACCATTTAGTCCAATCAGGCGATCGCCACGTTGTAATCCCATGCGACTGGCAAGAGAGTTAGGATTAACTGAATAAACAGTGAGACTGTTAGGGTTGAGAATTACTCCTAACTGTTTGCGCTCGCCCGTTCTGGAGGGAGATGTGGGTAGAGTAATTGCTGGAGTTGGGCTTGACGAACTGGGAAGACTGGCTATCTTGTTTGGTTGAGATATAGCGGCACTGCGCGTCATGAATTCCTTGGCAATAGGGGCGCTAATCGCAAAGCCAATGCCTGTATTGGAACGACCGTCAGGGCTGAGAATTGCTTTGTTGACCCCGATGATTTCTCCCCGTGAATTAAGCAAGGGACCACCTGAATTGCCAGGATTTAGTCTAGCGTCGGTTTGGAGATCGCCATCGGCAGCGATACGGCTGAGAATGCCCGTTGTCAGCGTTCCCGATAGACCGAAGGGGCTACCGATCGCAAATACTTTTTCTCCCACTAGAATACTGTCGCGATCGGCAAAGGATAGAGAAGGAAAGCGATCGCTAGAGGCAATTTTGACTAAGGCGAGATCATTTTTGCGATCGGTGGTTACCACCTGTCCGCTATAGGTTTTACCTTCGCTATTGATGATACGGACATTACCGTTCTTGGCATCGCGAATTACATGTTCATTGGTAATTACTAAGCCATCAGGGGTTACAATGCTGCCCGAACCTGTACTAGTTGAGGTTTTGATCGTCACTACCGCAGGATTTGCGGCACGATAGACTTCCATTGTAATTTTTTCTTCAGGTTCAAAATCCTTAGGGGCGGCATTGGCGGCTTTGCTGAAACTGGGGATGCTGATTAATAATGCTGATAGAATGCTTAAGGTGATTGCTCTCGATTTCATGTGCTTCTCTACTGCCTGCATAATTCCTGATATGCCAAAGATTGACGAGCTTAATGATTTGGCAGTTCCGAGAACCGTTTAAGCAATTTGTCGTGGGTTTTTAGAAAGGTAGATCACATCAACAATTGAAATAAGTAGTTCAGCGAAGAGCGTACTGCCCGCTACGCGGGCGGTACGCTAAAGATGAGTGGCGGCGTAAAGCGCCGCCACTCATCTTTGGGGGTTCTAACTCAAGCATTGTTATATCTGTTAGGCTAGCAATAGGTCAGTGCTTCATTTGAGGACTTATCTTTTTTATTTTGGTTACGGAGCATGACAGCTAATTTTTGGGACATCGTTCGTTACTTTAAACGCTATCAAAAAACCGCAATCTGGAGCATTACAGGTTCTAGTTTATTTGAAATTATCGATTTGACCGTTCCCTATACTGTCGGACAAATCCTGAATGTCTTGTCAGGACGAGATCTAGATAGCGAAATGTATTATCTCGTTGCCGCTGTAGCAACAGTATTGAGACAGCCAGTTAGTCAAACCATCTCATTAATAATTCTATTGGGGTTAATTTTTGTCGTAACGGTGGTGCGCGCGCCGATACAGGTATGGGTTGCTAATAATTTCCATTGGCAAATAGCCCTTGAAACTCGACGCGATCAGACGCAAAAGGCGATCTCCAAAATCTTGACCTTGCCCATTGAATTTTATGATGAGAATAATGCAGGACGGATCGCAGGCCGAGTCGCAAGGGGACTAGCCAATCATATGTGGTCTTACCCTGAGATTGCAGGGCAATTGATTCCTAAATTAGTCCGAATCCTTGGCATCTTCGCTATTATTTGCGCGATCGCTTGGTGGATTTCTGCTTTCTTTTTAGTTTCATTCATTTTGATTCTCTGGGGAAGTTTGCAAAAGCTGAAGGGATTAGTGAAGACGGAAGAAACCCTTGATATTTATCAAGAGAATACGGAAAGTCGTACTTCGGAAATCATTACTAATATCAAAACCGTGAAGGCGTTTGCCAATGAATCTAAGGAATACAAACGACAAAGCGATCGCCTTGTCAGGGAGGCAAAAGTCTCGCTGTGGGGAATTCACATTGGTTATGTGAAGCTGGGAATGGTGCGTGATACCGTGCTGGAGGCTTGTCAATATGTGGTGTTTGGAGCTGCATTGTTTGCGACCTTTGGGGGCAAGATGTCCATCGGGCATTTCATTACGATCTCTACCTTGGCAAGTATGGCATA
The DNA here is from genome assembly GCF_000332215.1 of Pseudanabaena biceps PCC 7429. Taxonomy (GTDB): domain Bacteria; phylum Cyanobacteriota; class Cyanobacteriia; order Pseudanabaenales; family Pseudanabaenaceae; genus Pseudanabaena; species Pseudanabaena biceps. The sequence goes on along the minus strand of NZ_ALWB01000250.1, from coordinate 5,000 downwards.
TTCCGAAATCAAGCCGATTTGTTTGCTGGCAGAGGTCTTTGCCCGTCGCTACTCCTCTATGATTCGTTTTCACGAGTTTATGAAGCAGTCAAATGGTCAAGATTCGGCGATCGCTTTGCCATCGGGAATGCAATATCCGCAATATCAATTTTCGGGCAAAGTAGAATTTCGTGATCTGACCTTTGGCTACGATCGCCATCGCCATGTACTGGAAAAAGTCCAATTCATCATTGAACCCTATGAAACGGTTGCCCTCGTTGGTCGCTCTGGTTCGGGTAAATCCACTTTGGTCAAGCTATTATTTCGCTACTTTGAGCCAATGAGTGGTGGTATTTTCATCGATGGTCGAGACATTAAGGATCTGGATATTACAGGCTATCGCAAACGCTTAGCGATCGTGCATCAAGAAGTGGATATCTTTAACGGAACGCTCATGGATAACCTCATGTATGGCAATCCGACCGCTACCTTCGCCCAAGTTCAGGAAGCCTGTGCGATCGCAAGTGTGGATGAATTTTTGCATCAGTTTCCCCTCGGCTACAACACTATTGTGGGTGAGCGTGGCGTGCGGCTATCAGGCGGTCAGCGTCAGAGGCTGGGTATTGCCAGAGCTTTACTGGTCAATCCCGACGTGCTGATATTTGATGAAGCTACTTCTAGTCTGGATTATGAATCGGAGCGATCGATTCAGCTAGCGATGCGACGGATTCAAGGAACCCGTACAACCATCGTGATTGCCCATCGTCTCAGCACCGTTCGCGATGCCGATAAGATCGTTGTTTTAGATAAAGGTCGAGTCGTGGAATTTGGTTCCCATCATCAGCTTCTAGCCCAAGGAGGGATCTACCATCGCCTCCATTCATTGCAAGAAACTGGAGAATTATTAAGCAGTTAAGCTGCTAAGCATCAGTAACCTTAATACAGCAATAAGTAGCTGGGCATAATTAAAACCCAGAATCAAAACCTGTAGCGCACGCTGCGCGTGCGCTACAGGTTTTTGGGTTTTATATTTAATTGCGCCTAGCTACTTATAGCAACGTAAGGTTTGCTTAGGACGTAAAACCCCAAAGATGAGTGACGGTGCGAAGCGCCGCCACTCATCTTTTTGTAGTTGCTCCAGAAGAGTGTAAAGCCCATTCGGCGGTAAGCTCTTTTCGGTCTTGGTTTTTAACGACGCTGAACTGCTGCGTAAAGCTACTATTTTGGGCTTGAGGATAACAAGTAGTTTGCCGTTCTTGTCCATACCAACGTTGAGCCAACCCGTTTAATTGATCCAAAATAACTACGAGTTCCTTGGCTTTTTCGGTTAATCCATAGGTTACTTGAGGAGGAACTGTTGGTTCGTAGTGGCGATATAAAATTTCTTCCTGCTCTAGCATCCGCAGACGTTCAGTTAACATTTTGGTGGAAATGCCATCAATTTGCCTCTTCAAAGCGCCAAACCTCTGGGGACCTAAATTGGATAGCACCCACAAAATATACAGAGTCCAAGGTCCTGACAATAGGTTTGTCAAAATGCTGACGGGACAAGGATTGGGTTCTCGCGATCGCTTTGCCATAGCTAGTTACCAGAAAGTTACTACTAGTTACAATTTAGTACCTACTTTACTTTAGTAGGTAGTTACTTTTAGTATCTATTAGTATCTAATTGTAGCTCGAATAGGTAACTCAAGGAGGGTTCCATGCCATCAATCGCCATTGTTTATTTTTCTGGTTCGGGACATACCCACTTAACTGCTGAGGCGATCGCTGAGGGAGTTCGCAAAACTGGTAATCATGTCGAACTGCTGCGGATTAAAGGAGAGCAAATTACTAATGGACGTTGGCAAGATGACGAAATTATGGAAAAGCTCGATCGTGCCGATGCGATCGTTTTTGGTTCGCCAACCTATATGGGAGGTGTAGCCGCGCAATTCAAAGCCTTTCTAGATGCTGGTAGTTCCGCTTGGTTCTCTCGAAAATGGAAAGATAAAATTGCCGCTGGATTCACCCATTCGGGCTCTCTCAGTGGCGATAAGCAAGGAACTCTAATATATTTATCCATCTATGCGGCGCAACAGGGTATGGTGTGGGTAGGCGCGGGGGATTTACCCAGTCAATACCTTGGCAAAACTGATGGTGTGAATCGATTGGGGTCTTTTCTTGGCATTATGGGACAAACTATCATGAGTATGACTGGCGGAGAAGCTATTCTCGATTCTGGCGATCGCTTAACCGCAGAATATTTTGGACAACGTATTGCTGAGGCAACCAAGCGTTGGAATCTTGAGCAATTAGCGATCGCCACTTGAGAATATAGCTGTTGCTAGTCTTGTTAGGCTCAAATTAAAACCCAAAATAGTGTTGCCGCACTCCGCACGGCAATTTTGGGTTTTATGTCCTACAAGCTACCTAAGTAGCTAATGGAATAAAACTTGATATGCCTTTCCATACAGTCTGAACTACTCGCGCAAATCGATCTACATTCAAAATGGCTTGATGGCTATCATCGTACTCCTGCTTAAAATCAGCTTCTATCCAATCATACATTTTGCCACTATCGAGATTTTCAATCACTTCTAACTTATGATTTTCTACTTTTTGGGTAAATTCGGCATGGATATCTCTAGCAAGCTTGATGAATGCAAGTAAACTCTTAGAATCATCTAACTTATCCACATTAATCAATTCTTCCACACTTTCTTCTAACAATAAAATATTGGCTTGGAGCTGACGAATTACATCCATGATATCTAAAATTCGCTCTTCAAAATTTGCCCTAAATCCTTCTAACTTGCGACGATTTTCTTCCTCTTTGTCTTGATATACGGAACTGGCGACGCGAGTTGCACCAATTGCGATTAAATTTTTCTCTTCGTCTGGAGATAGCCCGATACTGCCTCCAAGTAAGGCAGAGCTTAGAACTGCTCTATCCCAATTAACTTCAGTAAGTTCAGAAGATCTCAGATCGACGTAACTCAAATTAGCTTCAGTGAAATCAACGCTGGTTAAAAAAGTCCGACTCATCCCTGCATGGTTTAAATTGGCGTTGTTTAAGTCCACCCGTAAGAGATTTGCTCCATGCAACTCGGCACTAGTCAAATTCACATAGCTCATATCGGCATTACTCAGATACACGCGGCTGAGATCGGCATGGGATAGATTGCAGTTTCGCAGATTCGCATCACCCATACTTACCCGAATTAACTGGGCATTCGGTAAACTAGCCTCTTGGAGATTAGCTAAAATTAATTTTGAACCTGTGAGGTTAGTGCCAATTAACTTTGTCTGTGTGAGATTGGCAAAGCTGAGATTTGCCCCAATAATCCTTGCATTACTTAAATCCGCCTTATAGAGATTGGCATAGATCAAATTTGCACGGCATAAATCGGAATTACATAGATTTGTATCGCTTAAATCAGAGCTATGAAAGTCAGCGCTATCAAGGTGGGCATTGCTCAAATTAACCTTTTTGAGATTACACCGATTTAAGTCTGCTCCACTTAAATTAATGTTATTGAGATTAGCTTCACTTAAGTCCGAGCATCTTAACTGTACTCGAATTAGCTTGGCTGAAGCTAGGGTTGCTCCTCTGAGGCTTGCAAAGCCTAAATTGGCAGCATATAGTTCTGCGAATTTTAAATTGGCGCTATCGAGATTGGCATTGACTAATTTCGCTCCATTCAGGGATGCAAACTGGAAAATAGCGCTCTGAAGATCGGCTTCACTAAGATCGGCGGCATTGAGATTTGCCTTGGTTAAATTTGCTCCACTTAAATTCCCCTTAATTAAAACTGCATTGCGCAAGTTGACATTCTTCATCTTGGCATTGCGTAGATCTGCCTCTTGCAAATCGGCGCGATTCAATAGAGCTTCATTTAAAATGGCATTACAGAAATTTGCTCTGCGAAGATTCGCTCCTGTCAAAGTAACCTTACTAAAGTCAGCATTGCGACAATCAGCATTTTCTAAATTGGCACTTTTCATCCAATTCCCTGATAATTGGGCATGGGATAAATTCGCGCCATAAAGTCTGGTTCCTCCAAGGCGAACATTAAGTAATTTAGCTCCAATTAGACTAGCACCAGTAAGATTTGCGCGTCGTAGATTTGTATTTTCTAAAGTTGCACCGTCCAGATTTACACCTTCTAAATTTCTATAACTTAGATCTAGATTCGACAAATCTTGGTTGCTATAATCTCCGCCCGCTCTCAGATCTTCTGCAATCATCTAATTTCTCTTGAAACTACCTTAGCTAATTATTAAATGATAACTAAATTATTTTAAATTGCTAAGTAGTTCAGCATAATTAAAAAATAAAACTAGAAGAGCGTACTGCCCACTTGGTGGGCGGTACGCTCTTCTAGTTTTATTTTTGCTTTTGATGTGTATAATATATACATAAATTATATGTATTAATGCAATATACTTTATGTATATAGCATATGTAAAATCTGTTCTGATTTGTTGCTCTAGGCTCGAAAGAAGAGCTATTGGCATTCAAGTTGGATGTTCTAAATACATATAAATACATATTTTTGGGTTTAATCGCTTATGTAAGCAAGGAGAATCAAATGTCTAGGCAAGATTTTCGGCAGAAACCTCAGAAACCCCAGAAACCTCGTCATAATTGGCTATTCAGATGGTCGGGGCGATTAATAAAGTATTTTTGCTTGCTTGTTCTTGGTTTTGGTCTTGTGACCCTTATGGCGATCGCTTTGGGCTTTTTGCCAGTGATTCATTTCGTGTTTCCTCTCATTTCTCAGATTGCTAGGTTTGCGGCTACTTTTCTCCTTTTCTTGGGTGCGATCGCTACAATTATTGAGGGATTGCGATAAATTTCTGAAAATAATTGCCTAGATTAATGCAGCGGTAAACCTAGGAAGTACAAGAGATGGGCGAATTTTTAGCTCTTCTGGCAGTTTATGTCCCAATACAATTGGTGACAGCTTATATAGCAAAGGTTTACTTAGGACAAAATTAAACCCCAAAAGAGGGTTGCCGCACGGAGTGCGGCAACC
>NZ_ALWB01000249.1 GCF_000332215.1 Pseudanabaena biceps PCC 7429 | reverse complement strand
TCTATTGGGGTTTGATTTTTGTCCTAACATTACTAACTATAGCTATAAAAGCTATAAAAACTAAACCTAGTAAGGGTTTTCAAGTTAAGAAATGGCGTAGCCATTTCTTAACTTTGTATTATAAGTTATGGGAGAGAGCGAGAAAATACCCGAAAATAGAGCGATCGCCAAAATTCTTTGAGCGGGTAGGCAATAAAGGTAATGGGATTAATAGTAACGATAATATCGCGAAATCCGTACTGAGCTAAAGTAGCGATCGCCCAAGCTACAAAACTCGCTGACATCACGCCATAGGGATTGAGATCGCTTTTGAAAGGACCCAAAATCAATTTACGAATCAGGCAAGGGGCATCAAGGCGACGCAACGTCACCAGATCGCCGATCGCACGCTTCGAGAGTTCGTACAATGGGCTGAAGGCAGGATTAACTTCCGCTTCCGATGTATTTACCCAGATTTCTTTTGAAGTTATGGATTTATCTTCGGATTTATCTGCGGTTAAGGACTCTAGGAATAAATCCATCCAACGGAAAACAGAAAAGGTATTAACCTCATAGGATTTGTAAATTGATGCGGAATCTCTCGCCCCCAATAAATTAATGCCATGATTGAGGATGAGAATATCCACTTTTTGCAAGCGATCGCGTAGAGCCGATTCGTTACCTAACTGCCATGTCAAAACCTCTATTTCGCGATCGGTTTGGCGATCTGCCTCGGCAGGGAAAGTAGCCTGCGGCGAAGTCGTTAACGCAATCACCTGCGCTCCGCGCTTAGAAAGCTCTGACACCAAAGCCCGACCCATCGTTCCTGACGCGCCCGTAATCGCTATTACTTTGTCTTGAAATGACAAGTCGCTACCCTACATTCTTGCTACGAATTTAAACCTACTACAAAAATATGCCCTTCACGATCTAAATCGCGATTTAGATCGCGATCTAAGCGATCGATCTTGTCCCCATCCCACCTACTCCCTTCCCACTAAAGAAATAGAAATATAAAACCAATTCACGAAAGTGTTGTCACACTTTCGTGAATTAAAAACAACAACCAGTAAGGGTTTTCAAAGCTCAAAAGGGCTACGCCCTTTTGAGCTTTGGTATAAAACCAAGAATTAGCGGTGCGGTGCGAAGCCCCGCACCGTCTAATTTTTCACTAGCAAGGGAGTAGCTGGAAAGCCTTATAAAACCTCATGGTAATTTTATTTTTATTGCTGATTTTTTCTTGTTTCCCAAAATATGGATTAGTGGGAGCATAAACCATCGATAAGCTCATCCATTAGCGAGAGCATGGTGCAAAAGGCGAGATATATGGGAAACTCAGAGCATCTGGCAATATTAAAACAAGGCGTAGCTGGGTGGAATAGATGGAGACTAGAAAACCCTGAAACTATTCCCAATCTGAGTGGCACTAATTTGAGACGAGCCAATCTGCGCGAAGCGGATTTAAGTGGCGTAAATTTGCGTTGGACAAATCTGAGTAATGCCAATTTATTAGGTGCAAATCTCAGTAGTTCCGATCTTGTCAAAGCAAATCTGCGAGAAGCTGATTTATATAAAGCAAATCTCAAGGATGCAGAAGTTAGTGGCGCTTATTTAAGTAGAGCCCATTTACGCGAAGCCTGCTTGCAGAGATGCGATCTGAGTTTAGCCAATTTGCAAGGAGCCGATCTCACTAATGCTTATTTTAGTGGCGCAAATCTGAGCGGAGCTGACTTAGATGAGAGCGATTTAAGCAATGCCAATTTAAATGAGACCAATCTAAGTAATGCTATTTTAAGCAATGCTAATCTCACCAATGCCGATCTTCGACGCAGTGACTTAACCAACGCCAATCTAGAATATGCTAATCTTAGCAATTCAAATTTATCTGACTCAAAAATATGTACTGCTAATTTGAGTCATGCCAATTTGCAAGAATGCGATCTGAGTAATACGACTATTAATCAATCAAATTTAAGTCACGCTAATCTTGCCGATTCAATTCTTAGTAATGCCAATTTGAGTAATGCCAATTTGAGTTACACCAATCTCAAAAATGCTGTTCTAAGTAATGCCATTCTTAGCAATGCCGACCTGAGTAGGAGTAATTTGGAAGATACAATTCTAAGCGATGCAATTTTAAGCAATGCGAATCTGAGCGGTGCTATTCTCACGGGCGCACAACTCGTTTCAGCAAAGCTAGATGCAGCATTTTTGATCGGTACTAATTTAGTCAAGGCTAACTTGAGGCTAGCTACTCTAAATGGAGTTAGTTTATCTGAAGCTAATCTATTCGGCACAATTATGCCCGATGGTTCAATACAAAATTGCTAAATAAATTAAAAACTAAACCTAGTAAGGGTTTTCAAGATAAGAAATGGCGTAGCCATTTCTTATCTTGGTATTATTTACACTTGACGACAGCATATCGAGAAAAGCGATCACTAGTCATCCCATTCAGCTGAAAGCCCTTAAGGCTTTCCATTACTCCTTGGGTTTGCCACCAATATCTCCATCCCCATCAATATCGCGACCAGTGGCAGTTTCTAAGGCATCGATCGCTTTTCCAGCAGAATCTTTGGCAACCGCCCCAACATCGGTATTTAGGACATCGGTAACTTTTTTCAAATTCTCTTCGCCCACAACTCCTTCAACCTTATCCTTAATTCCTTCAGCAACTTCTCCAGCCTTTTGCTGTAGCCCGCTTACAAATCCACCAAATCCTGATTTTTGTTCTTCACTCATTTTGGGTAATCCTCAAGATTTTAGGTTAATTTATAGTAAGTAGTTCGGCATAATTGAAAACCCTAAACCATAGAGCATACTGTCCGCTAAGCGGGCGGTATACTCTTCTAGATTTTAAGTTTGCTTATGCTTACCTACTTAACAGTATAGTCTGAGAGTCTTGAGCAATGATGTTCTCGACAATACTTTAAAGTATGGATTTTTCGGTAGTCCGAAGAAAAAAAGGATTTAAATGAGTAAGGATAGGCGGCGCAAAGCGCCACCCATCCTTACTCATTTAACGTGAGTTCGGAATAATTTGAAACGGGCTTTGAGAATTTACCAACTTAACCCAAACTGACGTTATACCAATTCACGAAAGTGTGACAACACTTTTGTGAATTAAAAAGCAAACCTAGTAAGGGTTTGAAAAACTAAAAATGGCTACGCCATTTTTAGTTTTGATATTACTTAATATGCTCCCTTGCCAAAGAGAACTAGTCTTAGCGTTTCAATGAGAATTTCCAAATCAAAGTTGAGCGTCCAGCGATCGATATAGAACAGATCTAGTTTGGCGACATCATCAATTGTATCCAGTTCCGATCGCCCCGATATTTGCCATAAGCCAGTTATCCCTGGCATTACTAAATGTCTTGTATGATGCCAATTACTAAAGCGAGCCACATCGCGTACAGGTAAAGGACGGGGACCAACAAGACTCATTTGTCCTAATAGTACGTTAAATAACTGCGGCAGTTCGTCAAGGCTGGTGCAACGCAAAAAATGTCCGATGGGAATAATACGAGGATCCCGTTCGATTTTAAACATAACTCCATCCGAACTCTTGTTAAGATGCTCTAGTTCGGATTGACGACGATCGGCATCCATAAACATGCTGCGAAATTTCCACATCCGAAAGGATTGACCTTGAAGCCCCACCCGATCTTGAGTATAGAATATGCTTCCTTGAGAACTGGCTTTAATAGCGATCGCAATTCCTATAAATACAGGCGATAAAACGATCAATCCGAATAACGAGGCAACCAGATCGAAACAGCGTTTAAAGATATATTCCCAATTTGCCAATAAATTTGACTCGATCCGAATCATGGGCATTGACGCAAAAATCTCTGGAGTCCCCCGTCGATGCAGCAGCATGAGGCTAGAGGGGATTAACCTTAATCCAATACCTGCATTGCGAAGTTGCCAATATAATTGCGAAGCTAGCTGCGTTTCGGGTAATCCTTCTGCAATTACTTCCTTAGCACCAGAGGTGATGATGGCTTGCATGGCGTGAGAGCTATTGGCAAGAGCCGAAGTAAGCACTCCCACAACTTTATAACCCGTTCTTTTTTCAATAACCTTGGTTAAGTAGGATATCCGATCGCTTGGAGCAATGATGAACACGGGGGTATGGGCTCTGGCGATTGGGAATTGATCGATAAGTATGGTTAGCAGAAGTCGCAAACCAATAATCATTAGTACGCTACCGATCCAAGCAGGGAGGAAAAGCGATCGCGGCGCATCGACCGTAGGGTTATAAAAATAGCTAATGACTAACGATGATAGGTATACGCTACTTATAAACTGTCCCTGCTTTACATAGTTACGCCATTGGGACTCCCCCCGATAAAAGTTGTGATAGGCAAATCCCGCCACGATCGCCACCGCAAAAGCCCAAAACAACCCTGTCAATCCTGCGAACTCGCCCCAATTTAGTTCGGGTGGGAGTGGAGAAAAGCCTTGATTTAGACTCAACGACCCCTTCCAAGCGATACCTAATCCCAAAATATCGCTAGCAATTAGTAATATCGTTCGCATCCAGTTAAATTCAAAACCAGACCATGGCTGGATTTGATGACATGCCCGAATATCATACTTTTTGACATGCTTATCGGTTGATTGGCGATCGCTACTCACTCTCATGATCCTCTTCTGCTCTTAACCTGATTTTTCATCGCAAATTTGCTTAGTTAAGTCCCTGTTGGTTATCTTGCCCAAATTTGAGCTATAGCTGTCGCTATTCGGACAAATCAAAACCACAAATATGAGTGGCGGCGCGAAGCGCCGCCACTCATATTTGTGGTTTTATGTCTAGCTACTTACTTAACAGTCGCTGCAAATGTTGCTTAGCAAACAAAAAAAGAAAGCAGGGGTTATTAATTAAGTATCTTTGCCATAGACGCTTTGGCTCCTGCACAAAGCGATATAACCATTCCAAGCCGATCGCCATCATCCATCGAGGTGCTTGCGAAACCTGCCCGCTATGGAAATCAAAGGCAGCACCGACCCCAACCATTACCATTGATAGTTTTGGTTGGGCATAACTCATCCACAACTCTTGCTTAGGACAGCCAAGGGCAACAAACAACACTTTTGCACCAGATTGAGCAATAAATTCGATATCTTCATCCAACTGGGATTCAAAGGCAGGGTTGTGCAGATCTAGATAGGGAGGGGCATGTTTACCCGCGATCGCTAAATCAGGAAATCGCGACCTTAAGTTCTGCTCTAGTTTGTCTAGGGTTACCGCCGTTGCCCCAAATAGATAGATCGGCAGATTTTCCCGCGCCGCACGATCGCATAGGGCAAGCATTAGATCGGGTCCATAGACTCTTTGTTGATTTCCTATTCCCAGCGATCGCAATCCCCATACCAATGGCATCCCATCTGGGGTAACGATCTCAGCATTTGCCAATACCTGACAATAGGTTTCATCCCAATAGGCACTCATTACTACATGGACATTTGCAGCCACGATATAACAGGATTTATGATCTTGGACGAGGGTAGTAAGGCGATCGCAAATCTCGGTATAGCTAGTTGTGTCAATTCCAACATTCAGAATAGGTATACGCTGGCTCATAGAGAAATTATGCCCTCAGGCAAGTGCTGACTTCGCTCAACCCACCCATATCGATAGCTCCGCGAAGTCGAAGCATCTCACAACTCATTTATACCAAGTTAAGAAATGGCTACGTCATTTCTTAACTTAGCATTATACCAATTCCCAAAAGTGTGGCTACACTTTTGGGAATTGAAAACCAAACCCAGTAAGGGTTTTAAAATCACAAAATGGCTACGCCATTTTGTGATTTGGTATTAGATGGGTAGAAGCGATTATTGGGTAAACTATATGTTAATATCGCTAAGGCAAAAAATACGGCTTTGGAGTTTTGATTCGCTCGATGAATACAGAAATTGCAGAAGATTTATTCACTCAGGGTATAGAACGCTACAAACAGGGTGAATCTGCGGCGGAACTAATTCCTGTGTTTGAAAAAGTATGCGATCGCCAACCTAAAGTTGCTAGCGGTTGGATCTGCCTGTCTTGGCTTTATTTGCTAGATAACAATGCCAAGCTTGCGCTTAAGCCCGCGCAAAAGGCAGTTAAAATAGCGCCCGAAGATCCTCAAGGTCGCATTAATCTAGCGATCGCTATGCTAGAACTTTCTCAAAAGGGTGTGCGTGAGCAGGTAGAAGCCGCTCAAAACTGGCTCATGATTTTGAAAGATATTAAGCCCGAAATTGTTGAGAATTTTGAAGAAGGATTGCGCCGTCGTCCCGACTGGAAAGCCCTTGAAAAGGTTAGGGATTGGGTACTAAGCTAAAATTAAAACGATAAAAATTCGTTTAATAATACCCATTATCAACATTTGTTAACAAGTATCGGTTAAATTCAATAAATAACTTCATTAAAGATCATATAACTTTATAACTAATATCGATTTGTCATCAAAACTTAACAGAGGATTTTTGTCAAGGGTGTTAGGCTACCTAAATATAAATTACTGAAACTGCTAATTTTTTTAATTGCAGCTAGGGATAAATTTTTTATTTAGAAGGAAGTTAACAAAATGATCTTAGAAAATGTCAGAGTAAAGCCCGATACCCGTAACCACAAAGGCTTTTTTGTTCTTGAAGCTTCTTACAAATTGGTCAATATTGACGGAAATGGATGGGCTTTGATCTGCTTGGATGACTATGCCTGTCATTACGTCGATCCAGACGATCTTAAGTTACCCAGAGGCTGGAAAAAGACAGTCAATAACGCAGTTATAGATGCCTAGCGATCGCCTTTGTGAGGTTTCCTCCATGCTTGATGATGAAAATCTATTAAAAAAAACAAATTCGCAATAAAAAAGAGCAAACCTAAGTTTGCTCTTTTTTTATTGCTCTTTTTTATTGCTATTTTTTTATTGCAAGATTAAAGCCTAATACCAATTTCCAAAAGTGTAGCCACACTTTTGGAAATTACAGCAATTATCGATCAAACAAACCAAGGAAATTTTTGAAAGCGTTGCAAAGCAACGCTTTCAAAAATTTCCTTGGTTTGGGTTTGAGCGCAAAGCGCCATAGGACAGATCAAACCCCAAGAATTGACTGGCGGCGCAAAGCGTCGCTAGTCAATTCTTGGGGTTTATGTTCTAAGCAAACCTTCGGTTTTGAGTCTGAAACCATTTATAGCTGCTGCCAGTCTTGTTAGGACAAAATTAAACCCCAAAAGAGGGTTGCCGCGCGGAGCGCGGCAACC
>NZ_ALWB01000248.1 GCF_000332215.1 Pseudanabaena biceps PCC 7429 | reverse complement strand
AGATGACAACCACAGAAACCGTAGAAGAGATGAGTATTGATGGCGGTAAAGTGAGATTACGAACTGAGAAAGGGAAAAGTGTGAGTGGAAAGATTACAAAGCCGTAAATGCTCAGGGGACAATTGCTGCTTATTTTCTCAATAATCAAGGTTTAGTTGATTGGGTACAAAAACAACCATTAGCGGAAATATTCTCTTGTCTAGGCGATGGACATGATGGGATCTGGAATTTATTCGCTGCCATAGCGCCATCACCGCAGAGGTTTGAAATATTGGACTGGTTTCATTTGAAAGAACATCTTTATGCTGTTGGTGGTTCTTTGCGTCGTCTAGCCAAGGTAGAAGATTTTCTCTGGCAAGGTGATGTTGAGCAGGCGATTTCTTATTTCAGGTTGTAAATTCAAACGAGCTATCAATTTTCTTGCTTATTTACGCAATCATCGCCATCGTATACCTGAGTATGGTTACCTACAAAACAGGGAATTAACATTGGCTCTGGCTCAGTTGAATCGACAATTAAACAAATTGGTCGTCGGGTCAAGATTTCGGGTGCTCAGTGGAATCAGCAAAATGTTGCTCAAGTTTTGAAACATCGCTGTGCTTATCTCAATGGCTACTTCTATGCCCCTAAGTATATTTACTCAGTGCCTAATTGAGATGCTCCCAACAACAATGAACTATAACATCAAGATTGAAGGACAGACAATTCCCGTACCACCTGAAATCGGGAGTAGCGACGAACAAATTAGGGCTACTCTCAGCCTATATTTTGAAGGAATCAAGAACTCGAAAATCGAAAGAACTGTGCAAGCCAACGGCGATATCCTCGTGGATGTCTGTAAGCTGGCAGGGACAAAAGGTGCAATATGAGCGAGACAGCGATCGCTACTTTAATCGTCGCCCCCGAAGAAACCAATCCCCTACTCGAAATCCTCTGGGAAATTGAACAGTATCAACAGGAAGGCAATCCATTAATTGAGCTAACCGCAATCGGGCTAGAAGACTTTAGCGAAGCAACAGCACAATCGCAAGAACATAGCCTTTCTATCCAAAGGACATTAGACAGTTTAAAAAAAGCTAGCCCGATCGCTGCCCCGATGACAATCCGAGGATTCTGAGATGGACAAAACCAAATTCGAGTGGTTAGCCGCACGCACCGCCGATCAAGCTGTGGAGTACCTCGAAGCAATACAGCAAAGGGCAACGATGCTGCAACTGTATCAGTATTACTATCCTGATGAATATCAACAATCCAAGGCTAGTATTCAAGTTACTAGCCTTGAAACCTATAGCGAAAAAGAGTTAGAGTTTCTGACCTTATTAGACGAACAATTCTTCCCATTACCCCTATTACTAGCAGAATCAGAGCGTATATCCTATATCCCCGTAGAGCCACTAGGCACTTCATGGTACTACGATAACTTTGAAGAACTAGGCGCAACCGAGAAATTCTTGATGAGCCTGATTCATGGATTAGAAAACGACCCATGGAATGAGCTAGAGGAAGAACTAGGACAAGACTTACCCCCTGCGGTGAGTTACATCAATTACCAAAAACTAAACCAAGCCGTCAAAAAGGTAAGAGGGAAAATCACCCTCTTACCCACAGCAATCGATATGCTCACCCAATCCACAGGAAATCTATGGCTGGACATCTCCTATGAAAACGACATCGTAGACGCTCATTGGACAGTAGAGGTAATAGATACCTTGAGAGAAGCCTATACCGAAGCACAAACAATCATGCAAAAATATCGAGAATTTATCGAATGGCTAGAGCAAGACACCGCCAACTGTATCAAAGTGGTCAAGCTCTGGAACCGATGTAAAGAACCAAATCCCGAAACCCACTATCTAGCAGCATGAGGAAAAAGCAATGCTAACCCTAGACCCACTGCAAGATGTCCTGAATCCCGATGGTTATCCCTTAATCGAAGCAGAAGCAAAACTTTTATTTCTGAAAGGAGGACATTACTGCTTTCAATATCGACAGGGAGAGCGAGAAACTTACAAGTTTCTATCCCCCGAAACAGTAAGAGCCGCTTTTCAGAATGAACGCATCGACACAGGCTGGATACCCGACGGAGTAAAACGCATGGGAGTTTGCCGTCAAGGACAATGGTATGTGCAGTTTATGCCACCTGCAAAACGGACATTTACCTTCATCAATTTGGACGAAGGTGGAGAGCCAATCTCCCTGACCCTCCCAATGATGGGAATAGTATTCATGCTCTGTGGCGATATCTGCTACATCTGGGCAACCAAGCAAAAAACCTTTGCCGCTGAAGCACCCATCTATCATGTACCATTACCAAACATCTATGGAGATGGCAGAATCTGTATGGGAACTGAGAATAACCTCAGCAACTATGCAGAAGGAATCGAGCGACTAGCCAAAGCATGGGAGATGTTCATGACAGCACCGTTTAACAATCATCTCGCGAACGGCAAATCCCATACCCATCCCGAAGACATCCGCGAAAAACTGATCCAATTGCAGAACAGCAACCGCTACCCGATCAATGATCTTGTTCCCCATGACAGTTCTGTACAGGTAGCGATCAACATGGTAATCAACCGATGAAATTACTAGACCATGTGCAGAAGCACGTAGCAACCACAAATCTCGCATTGCCAGTCACGCACAATCCCCCATTAATTCAGCACATCATCGCCACCAATCAAAGCTTTCCTGAAATTGCTCCAACCTCAATGTACGAGTATGTCTATGGCAGCAACGGCACATTTGTGAGAGCCAAGAGACAAGGATTAGAAGCGATCGCTCCCGTATCCTATTACAAAGCCAAAGGACTAAGAGCAATATCCGCATCCCTGCAAATGACCTACCCCGCAGTCCCCCTATTTCTGGTAGAGCAAATGCTCGAAGCCTCACGCATTGCCTGTGATGCCAACAATCACCCCGTAGAGATCGTATTCCACCTCTATTTTGAAAAGGGAACTTGGCAACTCGCAATACCAGATCAAGAGCAAACAGCCACATCCTGTAAGCCCTTGGACAATAGTGCCAATAGTACCTACAGCAAAGCGATCATTGAAATCCATTCCCATCATGGCATGAGAGCCTACTTCTCAGAAACAGATAACCGCGATGAGACAGGATTTCGGATCTATGGAGTACTTGGCGAAATCTTCTCCAACCCGCAAATAAGGATGCGAGTAGGAATTTACGGACATTTCTACGAAACCGCAACCACAGGAATCTTGGAGTTACCAGCACAACTAACAGACTGCTTAGCGGAGGATTGGTAATGTCAAACCTATCATTACCCTTTGCTGAAGCCGTCCCCATCTTGCTACCAGCCTATGAAGAACTAGCCCTAATTCTCATCGGCTGTGGCGGCACAGGCGGATGGTTAGCCGTGAACTTGCCACGCATCGCCTACTTACAAAAACAAGCAGGGAAAAAAGTATCAGTTACATTCATCGATCCAGATCGGGTAGAAGCAACAAATATTCCGCGCCAAAACTTTATTCCCAGTGACCTCGGATTACCCAAAGCATCCGTTCTCGCGGCAAGATACGGACTGCAATGGGGTATTGAAATCAGTGCCATTACCTCATCCTTTAGAGCAGACATGGCAATATCGCGATGGAAACATCTGACAATTTGCATTGGAGCCGTGGACAATCCTGAATCTAGAGCAGAAATAGCTAAAGTTTTAGAAAATGGAAAAACAACCTTCTGGTTAGACTGTGGCAATCATTACGATTCGGGACAAGTCCTCCTCGGCTCTAGAGACACAGTGGAAAGTATGAAAGGAGCCTTTCATGTCCCCACATTTTGTACAGGATTACCATCCCCAGCAATACAACATCCAGATTTACTGGTGAAGCAAGAGTCAATCCAGAAAGTACTATCCTGTGAAGAATCAGCGATCGCTAACGCTCAGTCCATGTCCATCAATCACCGTATCGCTGATGAAGCATTGGACATGCTTCTACGCTTACTAAGCGGAACCCTGACCCGATTTGCTACCTATGTAAACTGCAAACATGGTAATGCATGGTCTAGATTCAACACCCCCGAAGAAATAGCAGCAGCGATCGGCAAGCCCAAACAATACCTGAAAGCGAAGCCCCAATAGCGAAACAAACAGTCCGCACTAATCCGATTGACTTAGAGCAGTGCGGACTGCTTATTTCATGGGCGAGCAAATCTATTCAAAGCAAGGAATTTCATCTAGCCAAGGAATACTGCATAGCTTTAGGACAACATCAGCACTGGCATATTGCACAAGTACATCCCAGTTAGCACAAGCAATGATGCGATGGCGGTTGAATTTAAAATTAAGAGGAGGTCGAATCACCCTTACCGATACAGGAATTCGCTTTTTATGGGCTGCCACAATCACTTGACTGGTACAGGGGAAGCAAATATTACAAAGCATGGGATAGTGAGGATCTGAGCAGAGAAAATCAATAATTTCGATGACAATATCCTGACTGATACTAACGATCAAAGAATCTTCATCAGCGAATAAATCCCTTACCAGATTAGCC
Organism: Pseudanabaena biceps PCC 7429; assembly: GCF_000332215.1. Taxonomy (GTDB): domain Bacteria; phylum Cyanobacteriota; class Cyanobacteriia; order Pseudanabaenales; family Pseudanabaenaceae; genus Pseudanabaena; species Pseudanabaena biceps. The sequence continues at coordinate 1,479 of NZ_ALWB01000248.1, read as the reverse complement.
GAACGAGGCGAAACCCCACCTATAATTTGGACATTGTTAAACTTACCAGCTTCGTTAATCGCCGTAGTGACGAAAGATTGAGCGTCAACACGATGTTGCTTGAAAAACTGTGCCGTGACATTGATATCGATCGGCTTAGAAAGCTGAGTGTCGAGAAAGGTAGTAAAAGGCTTGAGTTTCCCCTGCTTAACCGCAAATCGGTCTTGATGATACTTACAAAAAATCCGAGAAAAGTTTTCACGCAGAAAATCGAATCGCTGCTCCTTTTGAGCGACGAAAATATCGGTTAATGTACCCATATAGGACTCCATCATAAAAATTTCCAAACAAGGATTGCCCCACCTCAAACCTTAGAGATGATAAATCTCCCTAAAATGACTGATTTTTATATGATAGCCTCCCACAAAAACATCTAGCAGACCATCAACCATCGTTTAATATCAATTCACAAAATTGTTGTCACACTTTCGTGAATTGGTATAACAGCTAAGCTGAAGGGCTTATCAACCCAATATGGTCAGAGTTGATATAGGCCTGACGGTCTATCGGGCTACACGATAGTTGTTGTTGAGTTGCTGTTGTGAAATTACGGTATAGCCTCAGAGCGAGGCAAGAATAATCTTTGAGCGAACATAACTTGGAAGTTATAAAACAAGACTGATAGCTGGCTTTTGAGCTTGTACAGAGGATGCTTAGAGGAAATATCCGATGTCAGTAAATGGCGCAGATAAGCAACCATGGCAATCAGTCTAGTCCAAACCGCAAACTGGCCGTTAGCGATCGCCCCCTCACAATTATTTATTATAAGGGGGGGGCGATCGCAAGAAACGGGTTGAGCCACCGCCACCTGTTGCCGAGAGACGGAGCGTCTTTCGAGAATCGCCAGCAACTCATGCCAAGCCTCAGTATCAAGCCAGCAAACATTGATCATGCCCTCATCGCCATGAACGCGCTTAGAACAGATTTTGACCCCAAGCTGATGGCAGAGCATACGAAAAATCCAAATATTAGTAGCATCTTGAGGAACATTGAAGCCCAAGTACCTTTTGATATCCGTAGCAAATTGCCGACAGAGGCTACCTAAGTTTTCCAGATCTGAATCAGTGTATTGCACATCAGGATTCAGCAACTCCTTCAACCCTAAACCCGATCTGACATAGCGTCCCAACTCATGACAGGGTTGATCTGGCAGGAAAATACCCATGCCAAACTTAGCTTGACGAGTAAACGCACGAACATCGGATTCAATGGCAAGATCCGATTCAAACAAAGCTTCCAATTTAAGAATCTCCGATCGCTTTTGCCCATCGCGATCGTATTCCACCAATTCAGGAGAGACTTGATCGAGACTAGAAGTTACGCATTGACAGAAGGGAGAAGATTTGCAGGTAGGAGATAATTGTAATCAGCTAAGTTTTCCATGACAAAAGAACGAATGACATCATTGAACAAATTACGCTTGAGGGCATAGCAATTCGT
>NZ_ALWB01000247.1 GCF_000332215.1 Pseudanabaena biceps PCC 7429 | reverse complement strand
AATCGGCGGCGCAAAGCGCCGCCGATTGTCCTTTGGGGTTTGGCATAAACTAGGCAACATAGTAGAGATCGCACTTCTGATATAGTGGTCAGCAATCTTTGCCGACTTAGTTTTAAAAACTCAAGTTTTAAGAACTCAAAATGTCTGATGTAGTAATCCAAGTCGAAAATTTAAGCAAGAAATACATTATTGGTCATCAAAAGCAAGAAAGTTATCGTTCATTGCGAGAGGCGATCGCCAATGGCACCAAAAAATTCGCGCAAAATTTTCTCAGGAAAGATCGCTTTCGACCTGATGAAGTCAAGGAAGAATTTTGGGCGCTCAAGGATATATCCTTTGAAATTAAGCGCGGCGATCGCATAGGCATCATCGGGCGCAACGGCGCAGGCAAATCCACCCTCCTCAAAATCCTCAGTCGCATCATCGAACCCACTGCTGGGAAAATATTGATTAAAGGGCGAGTTGTGAGCCTTTTAGAGGTTGGTACAGGCTTCCACCCTGAACTAACAGGTCGAGAGAATATCTACCTCAATGGGGCAATTTTGGGGATGAAGAGAAATGAAATCAAGACAAAATTTGACGAAATAGTTGCCTTTGCCGAAGTAGAAAGATTTCTAGATACACCAGTTAAAAGATATTCTTCAGGAATGTATATCAGGCTAGCTTTTGCCGTTGCCGCCCATCTCGAACCAGAGATTTTAATTGTTGATGAAGTTTTGGCTGTGGGAGATGCCGCTTTTCAAAAGAAATGCTTGGGAAAAATGGAGGATGTCGGGAAACAGGGAAGAACGGTTTTATTTGTCAGTCATAATATCGCCGCCGTTGAAAAACTATGCGATCGCGGAATTTTGTTAGCAAATGGAGAACTCAGATATATCGGCGATCGGACAAATGCAATCACCAAATATCTATCGAGCCTAACAAATAATGTAGTCTCTCTACGCGATCGCCAAGATCGCCAAGGAACTGGAGAAATCAAAGTAGTAAGTATTGATATTAGGGATGAAGATGGCAAAAGTTTGGACGTTGTAAAATCAGGACAGAATATCAGTATTTACCTTTATTTTGAAACAAAACTACTTAAAAATGATCGAATTCTTGCAGGAATATCTTTTAAAACTAACCAAGATAATCCAGTGTTTTTACATCATAGTAGACTTACTCAAAACACTCTAGATATTGCCTATGGGCGTGGCGCATTTGTTTGCCAAATCAAGAGATTACCTTTACCATCATCTGTATATAGATTGAGCTATAGTATAATGCCAAACAATGGAAGGGATGGCAGTTATTTTGATTCAATGGATAGTGCTATTGATGTCACAGTTGTGGATGGAGATTTTTATGATTCTGGGGAGGTTCCACCGATTTCCCACGGAGTTAGTTTAGTTAATGCTTTATGGCACTCAGAAAATTATGGGTTAGCCAATATTTAGCCAATATTTCAAAAAAGTTATAGAAACTATTACATAGCTATTAAGTAAGTGGGCTTAATTAAATATAAAACCCTAAAACCTGCGGTGCAAGCGCAGCGTGCGCCACAGGTTTTAGATCTGGGTTTAATTACGCTGAGGTACTTATAGCCCTCTGAGATGACTCAAAAACAATTGTTTTGATGAATCAATTAGTTAGGCTTACGCCATAAAGAGGGATGGCTATGGTATATGTCACAGGCAATAATCGAAAACGTACTATATAGCCCAAATGCATCCTAAGTTTTTGAGACTCTAACTCAACGTTGAATATATTGAATATATTAGGTAAATCAGATGACGCAACGCCATGACTTTCAGTCAATTGGTTGTGCAGAATGCACAAAAGGAGCTGGATTAGGGTTTGACTTTACAATGGCATTTCAGCCAATCGTTAACGTTACAACCAAAACAATTTTTGCTCAAGAAGCTTTGGTTAGGGGTATGGCGGAAGAACCAGCTGGGGAGATTTTAGCGAGGGTGAATAATGAAAATCAATACCGCTTCGACCAAGCCTGTCGAGTCAAGGCGGTTCAGTTAAGTGCAAAGCTGAATATTAAATCTTACGTCAGCATTAATTTCTTGCCCAATGCGGTTTATCGTCCCGAATTATGTATTCGTACTACGCTTGAGGCCGCGGAAACTTTTGGTTTTCCGATTGATCGGATTATCTTTGAAATTACTGAAGGAGAAAAGATCGAGGATCGTGCTCATCTGCTCGAAATCATCAAATATTATCAACAAGAGGGCTTCTTGACAGCGATCGATGATTTTGGGGCTGGTTACTCAGGACTTAATTTATTAGCTGATATTCAAACGGATTTAGTCAAATTAGACATGGGGCTAATCCGACATATCGATTGCAATAAGAATCGTCAGGCGATCGTGAAGGGGATTGTTCAAGTGTGCAACGAGCTAAAGATTCAAATAATTGCTGAAGGAATTGAAACCTACGAGGAGTTGGATGTTTTGCAATCCTTTGGAATCGAGCTTTTTCAAGGTTATTATTTCGCGAAACCAAAATTTCAAGGATTGGCAGTTCTAGAAAATCTATAGAATAGTGCTTTTATTCTCAAATCAAACCCAATAGAGAGTGGCGGCGCAAAGCGCCGCCACTCTCTATTGGGTTTGAGCCCTGACTTACAGTAATTATCGATCAAACGAACCACAAGGAAATTTTTGAAAGCGTTGCGAAGCAACGCTTTCAAAAGTTTCCTTGGTTTGGGTTTGAGCGCGAAGCGCTGTAAGTGAATTTATAGCGGTAAAATCGAATCTCCTTGCAAGGATATCTTCGGTTTAGCGATGATTTGAGAAGTTCTGGATTTGGCAATTTTCCAATCGTAAGACTATGCAAAACCTAAAAGATGAGTGGTGAAGCTTCGCTTCACCACTCATCTTTTAGGTTTTATGTTCTAAGAAAACCTTATACTGCTGGAGTCTTAATATTTTTATTAACAGAAATTGACATCTATTTAACTGTTCGATTGAGATATCTCACTCTATTTATAGATGACGATCCCCACCAGTCAACCTAGTGTGAGTTATCTCGTATTGAAGTATTCAGTAGAATTCAAGTATTAATCATGATTCATCAATTAGCAGTTCGCTTAGGTGTGTCGTGTGTGCTGCTCGCAACCTTGCCCCTCGCTACAGACGAAGTTATCAAATATGTTCAAGCTCCTCATATCTTTTCAGGCATTGGCGCGATCGCCTCATGCATTGGAGCATGTGTCCCAGTTTTAACTTTATTCCGCAATTCTGATTAGGTTCCCGCTTGTGAAAACTTATTCTTTATTTGGTTTTGCTTTAAAGGACGGATTGCACTCACCTAAATAACGTCAGTTCGGGTTAAACTGGCAAATTTCCAAAGCCCGCTTTAAATTATCCCGAACTCACGTTAAATAACTAAGGTCATTCTGAGGGCAGGGCTAACTCCAGCGTCCGATCACGATTCTAATCGTGCCATCTTCCAGAATCTCTTGTTGCTCAATCGCAAATCCTTGTTGCGCTGCGCTTTGTAAAACCTTGTTAGTTGCATATTGCTGGGTGATTGCGCCCAATAATTCTTCCACATTCGTTGCTACGCCCCACATATCGGCAATCAGTTCGTAGCGATCGCCGAGTTTGCGAAAACCAATATCATAGGCGTTGGGCATGGGGATCACGTACTCAGCATGGGTGCTATTACCGAGGTATCCACGTACCAAAGTATTGCGCTTGACGGGATATCCCAGTTCTTGCAGTGATTTTTCCAGCAAGTCCCCATTTTTGATTTCGATGGCGATTGTAGTGAAGTGTGACATAGTTGTTTGTATTCACTCTAAATTAATAGCAAATTTTCGTAATTCTTGAAGTAATTGCTCGTCGTTAGATGCTGTGCGTGCTCCCGACTCAGCCGCCCATTGTTTTAGGGATTCAATCTGCTGCGAAGCGATCGCTGCTAGGGGGACGGTCTCTTCGATCGCGCTAATGATATCCTCGGTGGTAAAGTCTTCGCGCTTGCCAGTGCTACCACGACCAAAGGCGCGATGGATGCCATCGAGGATCACCTGTTCGATCTCTGCACCACTAAAATTTTTGGTATGTCGCGCTAATAGCAATAGATCGAACTCCCGCATCCGATTAGGGCGTAATTTCTGTAAATGGACTTTAAAGATCTCTTGGCGTTCGGACTCGGTCGGTAAATTTAAAAAGAAAATCTCGTCAAATCTTCCTTTTCGTAATAGTTCGGCGGGCAGAATGCGGACATTGTTTGCTGTAGCAACAATAAATACAGGTGAAGTTTTTTCTTGCATCCAAGTGATGAGCGTTCCTAATACTCGCCGACTTGCCCCAGAATCTCCATCCCCCGAACCATTGATATTTCCAAAAGCCTTGTCAATTTCATCGATCCAAAGGACGCAGGGGGCAGTCGCCTCAGCGAGTTGGATCATCTGCCGCATTCGGCTCTCACTCTCTCCCACATAGCTACCAAATAAGCGCCCGATATCTAGCCTCAATAAAGGTAAGCGCCATTCATTGGCGATCGTTTTTGCCGACAGCGATTTGCCAGTGCCTTGAATGCCGACTAGTAATACGCCCTTAGGCGTGGGGATGCCATAACGCTTTGCTTCTTCGGTAAAGGCATCGCGTCGAATCCGCACCCATTGCTTCAGGTTGTCTAAGCCACCAACATTTTTAAGGGATTCATTAACCGTAAAAAATTCTAAAATTCCTGTCTGTCTGATCGCTTGCTGCTTTTCGGCAAGTACGGCATCGATGTCGGAGTCGTTTACCTGTTCTTTTTCGGCGATCGCCTTGGCTAGAACCCTTTGAATTCGCGTACGGCTTAAACCTTGGCAAGCTTTGACTAGTTGCTCTAACGCTAAGTTTGATAAATTTAATTTATTGGGTGAAATTTTTTGTTTGATTAAATATTCGATTTCCGTAACGGCGGGCAGAGGAAAATCGATCGCTGTAATTTCTTCAGTCAGTTCGGGCGGGATCTCTAACACATAGCTTGTTAAGGCAATTGTGCGGCGATCTCGTTTGAGCTCCCTCGCTAGGTTTTTTAATTCGCGAATAATGGGAATATGACGATCATGATGGGGGTATTTCAGAATCGGATGTAAATCCCGCAACACGTATAAAACGTGATCACCATCCTTGGTTGCTTTGTCCCGATGGGCGATCCGTGACAGAGCTGCCATCACTGAGCCTTTATCTGCGCCACCATCACTCCAACCTCTGGCGATGTCCCAAAATAAAATTCGACGACTGGGGCTAGATTGGATTGCCATTTCCGTCAAAAGTTCTTCGACAGGTTCTTCTTCCGCCGTAACTATATATATGAGGGGATATTTGGCGCGAAGTAGTAAATCGAACTGCTCTATCAGAGCTTGGTAAACTCTGCTTTTTTTAGGGGCAAAGGAATCGGGCGGTAGTTGTGGCGACATATTGGCAGTATAGCAATAAGTAGCTAGGCGCAATTTAAAGATAAAGCCCAAAAGATAAGCGGCGGCGCTTTGCGCCGCCACTTAATCTTTTGGGCTTTGGTAAGTACCAAAAACTACACTGCTGCCAGAGCGGGTGCTTCGAGTTTGGCAAGACGGGCTTTTAGTAGCTCTTCTAGGGTGACAAGGGCTTTCGAGAAGCCTTTGATCCCTTCGTCAAGTTTTTCTGAAGCCATGCGATCGCTAGCATGCATAGCATCAAAAGTTGCTTTATCCATAGGAATGGCGGCGATATCTGACTGGGCGGCGATTTCGGGATCGAGTTTGCGTACTAGTTCACCCTCTGTATGTTGCAATTCGTCGAGTAGTGCGGGCGAAATAGTTAACAGATCGCAACCAGCCAACTCGACGATTTCTCCCATATTGCGGAAGCTTGCGCCCATGATTTCAGTTTTATAACCAAACTTTTTATAGTAGTTATAAATTCTCGATACTGACAATACTCCTGGATCTTCATTAGCTGGATAGCTATCGCGACCAGTATCTTTTTTGTGCCAGTCGAGAATGCGTCCGACAAAAGGCGAAATTAGTTTTACGCCCGCTTCTGCACAGGCGATCGCTTGATGCAGTCCAAATAGTAAGGTCAAGTTGCAATGAATGCCTTCTTTTTCGAGTAATTCTGCTGCCTTGATACCTTCCCAAGTAGCGGCAATTTTAATTAATACGCGATCGCGAGAAATGCCGTGCGCTTCGTATTGCGAAATTAAATAATGGGCTTTTTCCAAGGTTGCTTCGGTATCGTAGGACAGCCTTGCATCTACCTCTGTGGAAACGCGACCAGGAATAATTTGCAAAATTTTCATACCAAAGGAGATCGCTAAGCGATCGAAAGCTAAGGAAACAACCTGCGCAGGCATGGCATCTTTACCAAGATCTTTTCTCGCTTCTCGCAGAGTTTCATCGACAATTTCCTGATACTGGGGCATTTGAGCCGCAGCTGTGATTAAAGATGGATTGGTAGTTGCATCTTGAGGTTTAACCATTTCAATGGCATGGATATCGCCAGTATCAGCGACAACGACCGTTATTTCCCGTAACTGATCGAGAAAACTTTTGGGCAAATCATTAGGCATTATGTCCTCCTTAGAGCTATTTACAAATAGCTACCTTTGCAAGCCTATCTTAGCCCCAACAATTTTGAAGTTTCTTCAACCTTTAGAGTAATTACAAGATCGCACCGTAAATAGCTAAATCTAAAACCCTAAGACCTGCGGCGCAAGATGCGCTTGCGCCGCAGGTTTTAGCTCTGGATTGTAATTATGCTGAGGTAGTTAGCTAAGAGAATCAAAGCCCAAAACATGAGTGACGTTGCTGAGCAACGCCACTCATGTTTTAGGGCTGTTTTGGGGCTGTTTTGGGGCTTTATGCCCTGAGGAAAACTTTAGGGGAGCATCTCACTAATGCAATGAGTATTTCTACTTATAGATGACATATGAGAAAATG
>NZ_ALWB01000246.1 GCF_000332215.1 Pseudanabaena biceps PCC 7429 | reverse complement strand
TTGCAAAGCAACGCTTTCAAAAATTTCCCTGTGGTTCGTTTGATCGATAATTGCTGTAAACCCAGAGAGTATACCGCCCGCGTAGCGGGCGGTATACTCTCTGGGTTTGGTTTTTAATTATGCCGAACTACTGATCAGGAAACTCCAAATACTGAGGCGGAACTGATTCCGTTAACCATACTGAGTTTTCCGAGCAGAAGAAGACAAATCCATCTCGGTGCATCCGTAACGTATCAACCTGTAAAACCACTGGTTTACCATGTCTCTGACCGACTTTGATCGCTGTGGTGACATCCGCTGATAAATGGACATGTTGACGCTTTCCTGCCAATAGTCCCTGTTGGCGAATTGAATCTAGAAATCGCGTTGCCGTACCGTGAAACAGAGGATTAGGTGGTAATTGGGGAGTTAAATCGAGGGTAACCTGAAGGGAATGTCCTTGATTGGCACGAATTTTTGACTTCTCAGGATTAAATGCAAATCGTTTTTTATCGTTTGTGGCTACTATTTCCTCCAATTGGGCTATGGAAATGTCTTTCCCGTTACGCTTTGCGAACTCAATTAAGCGATCGACCTCAGCCCAACCATGCTCGTCTAAGGTCAAACCAATTATTTCTGGCTGATGGCGGAGCACAAGACTCATAAATTTACTGAGATGGACTAAATTTTTATCCATAACCTTTGGTTTAAAAATTGAAATGCTTGTATAGTCGTTTACAATGGTAATGGTTAGTTTTTTTTACCTTTTGCGGTATGCTCTAACCTTAAAAATTATGTAACCCTGAGGACATAAGCGAATGCTACATCGCAAAATATATCAACTTTGTGAAGCCAAGAGCGATGTTTGGATTTACCTGAGGGATCAGGGACGTTGGCTAGAAAGAGCCAAGATATTGGATATTGAAGGCGACGTGGTAACAATTCGTTACGAGACTGAGGATGAAGACGAGGTTTGCTCTTGGGAAGAAATGGTCAGATTAGAGAGTATTGGTGCTGTTACTCAAAGATTATCTTCATTTACCAAAACAGGGATGTCATCCAGCGATCTGTTGGTGTCCGATGATTGTCCTGAAGCTGAGCAGATTCGCCCCCGTATCGATCCTGATAAATAAGGGCAAAGGGGTGCGGAGCACTCCTTTGTTTTAACCATAGAGTGGACGCTTTGCGTTCACTCTATTTTATGTGTATATGAGATTAAACCGATGCAACCTGCCGATCTGACCGCACTTGTAGCTTTGACCCATGAGCTAGATCTAGCTTGTGTGCCTGCGAGGTTAGAGCAGGTGTATCAAAGCGATCGCCATACAATTCATTTACAATTACGAACTTTAGAAAAGAAGCAATGGTTATTGCTATCGTGGCATCCCCAGTCCGCTCGCTTACATCTATGTACGCCGCCGCCCAAACAGCCCGATACTTTCACCTTTAGTCAACAGATTCTCCATCAGGTAGCAGGATTTGCCCTTGTCTCAGTGAAACTAACGAGTCCTTGGGAACGGGTGGTCGATCTGCAATTTGCCAAGCGTCCCGATGATGAGGTGCAATGGCATCTCTATCTCGAAGTGATGGGCAAGTATAGCAATGCCATTTTAGTAAATGCCCATGGGGAAATCGTCACCGCAGCCCATCAAGTCAGTAGCAAGCAATCGCGTGTGCGTCCCATCCAAACAGGCGATCGCTATGCCTTGCCCCCTGCTCTTCTCGAAGCAATTCCTAACCTCGATGAATCCTTTGATTCGTGGCGCGATCGCTTGATTTTGATTCCGAAAGAAATTAAGCGCAATTTGGTGAGTAATTACCGTGGGGTGAGTTCGTCCCTAGTGCGATCGCTATTGGCAGCATCTCACCTCAATGGCGATCGCAATGTGACTGATTTAACCCATACCGAATGGGAATCGCTATACAGCGCTTGGCAGCTATGGCTCACTTGTCTCGATCGCCAGCAGTTCTACCCGCATTTAGAAGGAAAGGGTTATTCGCTCCTTCCTCCTCCCTTGATCGCAGCCGAGAAGAATGGGAATCTTGCCATCTGTTTGCCAGAAAAAGAGCGGCGCGATGGGAATATCCCTCCATTATTGGTTTTATTGGTTAATGTCTTTTGCGATCGCTACTATTCCCAACAAACAGGACAGGTTGCGTTTCAGCAATTACATCAACAAATTAGTCAAGCAATTCACAATCAGCTCGCGAAGTTATCGATTAAAGAGAAAGAATTTTTCGATCGCTTGCAACTCTCGACCCAAGCCGATGATTTTAAAAATAAAGCGGATTTGTTAATGGCGCATTTGCATCTCTGGGAAATTGGGATGAAAGAGATTAAACTGACTGATTTCCATTCAGCAGCCCCCGTAATCATTCCCCTCGATCCAACGCTAAATGCCCAACAGAATGCTCAATCTTTTTATAAAAAACATCAAAAACAAAAGCGGGCTGCCCTTGCGATCACCCCACTTTTAGAGGCTGTCCAACAGGAAATCGCTTACCTCGAACAGGTTGCTACTGCTGTGAGTTTATTAGAACAAAGTGAACTTTCGGCGTTACAGGAAATTCGTGCAGAACTAGCTCAGCAAGGCTATCTCAAAGTCACCGCCGAATATGCTCCACGCACGAAAAATAACAGTAAAGGTGGCAAAAATAAAAGCAATCGCACCAAGCAAGAAGAAATTCCCGATTGTCATCGCTTTACCACTCCCAATGGATTTGAAGTTTGGGTAGGAAGGAATAACTACCAAAATGATTTGATTTCCTTCCGTATTGCAGGAGAGTATGATCTATGGCTCCATGCCCAAGAAATTTCTGGCAGTCACGTACTGTTGCGATTACCTGCGGGGGCGATCGCCGATGACCAAGATCTGCAAACCGCCGCTAACTATGCCGCCTATTACAGTCGCGCTCGGCAAAGCGATCAAGTTCCTGTAGTCTGCACGATTCCCAAATATGTATTTAAGCCCAAAGGCGCGAAACCAGGGATGGTCGTTTATACCCACGAAAAGATTATTTGGGGACAGCCCACTAATTTGAGATTATAGCAACGTAAAGATGAGTGGCGGCGCTTTGCACCGCCACTCATCTTTACGTTGCTATAGAAATATAGCTATAGTCAGTAATATTACAAAAATCAAACCCAATAGAGAGTTGCGGCGCTTCGCGCCGCAACTCTCTATTGAGTTTGATTTCCTGACTTAAGTGAATATAGCTATATTTCTGGTTTAGAATGGCTAAATTATGACTAGCGCTGATAAAAAATCCTTCAGTGAGAGAGATGTTTGCACTAAGTTGATTACGCCAGCTTTACAGCAAGCGGGATGGGACTTGCTCGAACAAATTCGCGAAGAGGTGACGCTGACTCAGGGGCGGATATTTGTGCGCGGTAAGGGGATGACCATGCGCGGCGATCGCAAAAGGGCGGATTATCTACTGTCCTATAAACATAATTTGCCTTTGGCGGTGATTGAGGCAAAGGATAATAATCATTCTGTCGGGGCAGGGATGCAACAGGCGATCGCGACGGGAGCCTTGATCGATGTGCCGTTTGTGTATTCATCGAATGGGGATGCTTTTTTAGAGCGCGATCTGAGCAATCCTGAACGAGTTACGGAGAGGGAAATTGCTCTCGATGCCTTTCCTTCGCCAGAGGAGTTGTGGTTGCGCTACTGTGCTGGCAAGGGGATTATGACTGAACTTAAACCATTGGTGGCACAGAGTTATTATCCCAGTGCCGATCGCCGACAGGCGCGGTATTACCAAACGATCGCTATTAATCGCACAGTGGAAGCGATCTCTAAAGGACAGAAGCGAATTTTGTTAGTCATGGCAACGGGAACGGGTAAGACTTATACGGCTTTTCAGATTATTTGGCGATTGTGGAAAGGCAAGAAAGCAAAGCGGATTTTGTTTTTAGCCGATCGCAATATTTTGATTGAACAAGCCCATACTAACGATTTCAAGCCCTTTGGTGGCGCGATGACCAAAATCAAAAAGCGGCAAATCGATAAGTCCTACGAGATTTATTTGGCGCTATATCAGGCAATTACGGGTAATGAAGAAGAAAAGAATATTTATAAACAATTTGCGCAGGACTTTTTTGATCTGATCGTGATTGATGAATGTCATCGGGGTAGTGCGGCGGAAGATTCGGCATGGCGCGAGGTATTGGAATATTTCTCTAGTGCGACGCAGATCGGCTTGACGGCTACGCCCAAGGAGACGGAGGCTGTCTCGAATATCGATTATTTTGGCGAACCGATTTACACCTATTCGCTAAAGCAAGGCATTGATGATGGCTTTCTTGCACCCTATAAGGTGATCAAGATTGATTTGGATCGGGATCTGGATGGTTGGCGACCCAAGTTAGGACAGCGCGATAAGTGTGGCAACTTGATCGAGGATCGGGTTTATAACCAGCGGGATTTTGATAAAACTTTGGTGATTGAGGAGCGCACGCTGTTAGTGGCGCAATTGGTGACGGACTATCTCAAGTCCACTGATCCCTATGCCAAGACGATCGTATTTTGTGAAGATATTGACCATGCGGAACGGATGCGACAGGCGCTAGTGAATGCAAATGGCGATCGCGTCAAGGAAAATCCTAAATATGTGATGCGAATTACGGGGGATGAAAAGGAGGGTAAGGCGCAGCTATACAATTTCATCGATCCTGAACAGCGCTATCCCGTAATAGTGACGACTTCGGAGCTTTTGACGATGGGTGTAGATGCGAAGACTTGCAAATTGATTGTGATCGATCAGGTCATCAATTCAACGCCAAAGTTTAAACAAATCGTGGGCAGGGGAACGCGCATTGATGAGGAACATAACAAGCTGTTCTTCACGATTATGGATTTCAAGAAGGCGACAATAAAGTTTAGCAATCCTGAGTTTGATGGCGATCCTGTACAGATTTATGAACCACAGCCCGATCAGCCTGTTTCGCCACCTGAGCCTGTGAACTATGACGATGATGATTTTGCAGACAATCAGCGTGTTTCCGAAAGACGCGATCGCTATGTGGTGTCGGGCGAATCGGTGGATGTGGTGGCGATCCGCGAGCAGTATTTGGGGAAGGATGGCAAATTATTAACCGAGGCGATTCGGTTCAAGGCTTCGCAAGCGATTCAGGGCAAATATGGCACGATCGCGAGTTTTTTGCGGCGTTGGCAAGAACTCGAACGCAAAGGGGCGATCGCTACGGAATTAGAGGAGTTAGGAATATCGGTAGCGATGCTCGAAAATGAGGTAGGGCAGGAGTTTGACCTATTTGATTTGATCTGTCATGTTGCCTTTGACCAGCCACCCCTGACTCGGCGTGAACGGGTTGCCCAAGCGCGAACCCAAATGCAAAAGCAAAACTATTTTGCGAAGTATGGCGATCGCGCAAGGCAAGTTTTGGAAAAGCTATTGGAGAAATACGCAGATTCTGGAATTGAGGAGATTGAGAAGCTCGACCTGCTGAAAGTACCACCCTTTACGGAGTTTGGTAAACAGTTGGAAATTGTGCGACTATTTGGTGGTAAGCAGGGATATTTTCAGGCGATCGCTGATTTAGAAAATGCTTTATATCAAGAGGTTAGTTAAATGACACAGGTATTTGTAGCAAATCCAAAAACCATAGAAACTTCAGGCTCTCTTGATGTAAGTGAAAGTGGCGCTTCACTCTATGAGCAGGATTTTAATCTGTGGGTGGAGGCAACAGCCCAGCTTTTGCGTGAGGGGCGCTTGTCGGAGCTAGATGTGGTTAATTTACTAGAAGAAGTCGAGTCAATGGGAAATAGCGATAAACATGCACTGAGTAGTAATTTAGTGGTGATTTTATTACACTTGCTGAAGTGGCGCTATCAACCCCATAAGCGGACAAGAAGTTGGGAAAAAAGTATTGCTGAGCATCGCCGTAGAGTAATCGAAATCTTTGAAGCTAGTCCTAGCTTGAAACGCTATTATGCTGAGATTTTTGATAAATGCTATAAAAATGCTAGAAAACAGGCGCGTATTGAAACGAGATTGTCTTTAGAGGCTTTTCCTGTGGTTTCGCCTTTTACAATAGAACAGGCGATCGATGAAGATTTTTTGCCTGAATAAGATCCCCCCCAGCCCCCCTTAAAAAGGGGGGAGAATTATCTTCTTCCCCCTTTTTAAGGGGGGAGAATTATCTTCTTCCCCCTTAAAAAGGCAGGGTTGTTTTAAGAATGGGTAAGGGAAAGTCTAAGTGACTAAAGACCACATAGCAGGTATATTATGGGAAAGTTGGTCGATTGCACCCTTTATTGAGTCAAAACCATTAAGCCTAAATACAGAAAGTACCCAAGTCTTGATGATTGACAGATTAATCGGTGCATTCCCTGCTCTTTGAGGACTCTTATCTTCATCGAATATGACATCTTTTACCCAATGTAAGCGGTTCTCAACCTGCCAATGTCCTCGAATCACCTTGGCAATTCGTCTAGATGTTGGGGGCAAAGAACTGAAGTAGTAACTCAATGTGCTGTAGGACTTACCATCGCGTTCGCCTGAACGATTTACCCTTATCACCGACTCTACCTCTTTCCAACTTGAATCAATATTTGCTGGTGGTGCAAATACCTCAACCAATCTCTGGACTTTACGCCCTTTTGATGTGTCTTCCTCAATATTGACTTGAATTGCTGGTTCTTTCTCTGTGTGAACTCTAATCGCTTCTTGCAGTTTTGGTTGATTTTTTTTTACTTTAATGATGTAGTCATTGTTGCTTTGGACTATCGCTTCCACTGTCTTCTTTTGACAATGTAAAGCGTCCATTGTAAACACATGATTTTCCAAGTTAAGCTGCGACAACAATTGTTGAATCACACAGATTTCACTTTCTTTTTTGTTCTCCATGATTGCGGCTGCTACTACCACGCCTTGTTGCTGTGAGAATAGCGATACCATGCTAATAAAGTTCTGTTGGTTATTCTCAGCGTTACTTACGGTATTTCTTAGACTTTTTCCATCTCCTGCAATGCCGGCTCCTCTTGCCATTGGTTGTTCTTGCACCCAGCTATTAAATGCACTAATAAGCTTGGCATAGTCTACGTCTATCATCATTCGTCTGAGTGTTGAATATGACGGTACGGTTCCTTGTTTCAAGGCTAGTAGCTTGATTAAAGTACGCCGATGTCTCTCCACAAATCTATCTAATCCTCGATAACCTTTGTAGCCGCTCATAATTCCCATGATGATGATTAGCAGGATTTGCCATAAATCGTCACGGCTCCCCTGCGCTCCGCGTGGATCTGGCACTTCTTTGAGATAATCGATTATGCTTTTACTCATTTTCGTCCTCTTTTGACTCTATTAGATCAAATTATTGCCTGAAAACCCTACTCGTGAATACAGTTTACTTTTTTCATTTGCTTACCTATTCTTGAAACAGCCCTGCCTTAAAAAGGGGGATTGAGGGGGATCTTTAGCATTTAACGCTATTAAAAATTAATTCAAAAACTTACAATGTCTATAAGTACTACTGTTAAAGCAATTCAAGACATCATGCGGAAGGATGCGGGTGTGGATCTTACTTTTCCCGTTATCTTTTTATTCCAGCGTAACCGTCAATATTCCTACCGCCACAAGCCTTATTCTAGCGTTGCGTATTGTCATTAAGTGAAACTTATTGCAAATAGACTGGATTCTGAAAACCT
>NZ_ALWB01000245.1 GCF_000332215.1 Pseudanabaena biceps PCC 7429 | reverse complement strand
GTTGCGGCGCGAAGCGCCGCAACTCTCTATTGAGTTTGATGTACTGACTTAAGTGACTATAGCTATATATTAAATCTATATCTTAAATAAAGATGAAAGAAATTGAACACTTAGCCGCATTAATTAATCACTTAGCCGATACTAACATTAATGAAAAAGAAAAGATTGCTGCTTTAACTGAAGAAATCAATTTAATGGCAGGGCGTTGGCATACGATGGGAGTCAGTGATAGTAGCCTCTATATTAGTGCGATTAAATTGGATGGTGATGGCACACTGTTAAAGAAAGTGATAAAAGCCTATGTGAGTTCTCGTATTAATTATGTACAGGAAATCCGAGTTGGTAAGCAAGTTGACTTTGATTTCCATAACTATATTAAATTAATGACAGGTATTTCATTTTATCCGCCCTGATTGAGCATTGCGGCGAGTTTGCGTCATTAGCTATAGCTGAAATTAAGTCCATGCTCATGAGTGATGATATAGAAATCGAATGGGTGGCATGTAATGCCCTCAAAGGAATGGGAGTAGAAGCTATAGAAGCGCTTCCTGAGATATTTAGCTTAATGCAAAAACGAGGAATCAATCGGCATCCTTATACAGTGGGTGAAATATTAGTCCAACTTTCTAACATATTTCCTGAAATAATTACAGTGCTTAAATTCCACTTATTTTCAGATAATACAAATCTGCTTCATGCTATCCTTTTTACCTGTTCGCTTATGGATGAAAAATCGGCATTATTATACAAACCTTTGATCGATATCGCTAAATCGAGAATAGAGGAAACTAAGAGTTTGGCAATTTTAGCACTGGGTTCTACTGGCAAAAAAGATGAAGAGTTATGTGAGCTTTTGCTAGAAAATGCAATTGCTTCCGAATGGTATATAAGAGGCAATGCCATAAACTCGATGGGCAAATTGCAAGTATCTCCTGAAAAAGCTGTACCTATCATCATTAATGCATTAGACGATACTGAAGGACATGATTGGAATGTCCAAGAATGTGCGATCGCTGCTCTTGCTAACTATGGAAGTTTAGTAGGAAGTTATGCAGCAGATGCTATTACTAAACTCAAAGCAATAAGAAAAGCGCTAAAGGATGAACAGCCAGAAGATTGGATTTGCCAAATTATAGAAGTGAATGGTGCATTAAAGAAAATACGGAGTGCATTATCCTAAAACTTTTTATGAGCAAGTTTTTATGAGCAAGTTGCTGTATGGTCAATAATCACAAATCTACAGACGAAAATTTTACCTATGGAAGGTCAATACCCAAAACTCATAGTATTTTCGCAACATGGTATGAGTGATGGCAATTATGCTATGGAGGTTCTAGCGAAAAAAGTTGCGCCTCCTCAATCTGTAATCATTGCCCCCTATCTAGGCTCATTACCATCCCTAATACCAGATAGATTTAAGTTTTCTATTGAAACCCATTTTGCGATCGAACCACGAAATGCGGTGCGGTAATTATTTGTAAACTAATGGCTTAATCTATTATCTTACTCGAATTATGGTAAATGTTTAATGGTTTTAGTACTTAACAATATGACCAAACTAACATTACCTCAGATTTGTTTTTTAATAGATCAAGGTATACCTATGTATCAGCTCTTTGATGCAACTGGTATCAAAACAGGCGATTACAAGCGAATAATGAAGGAACAAGGTATGGCAGTTGCAATTGGAGTTACGCCTTGTATTAGAGCAGGACATACACTCAGAGATAGTGGTGGACACTGTATTCAATGTGGTACTCATAACATTGCGTTTAGGAGGAGATATCATGAGTCAGGCACTCTATATGTTGCAAGATCGGAGAATCTTGGGTTAACTAAAATTGGCACAGCAAAAGATGCTGGGAAGAGAGAATATACTCTAAATAATTGTGGATATGGCGGTAGCAGTGATTGGAAAATGCAATTTACTCAACATTGTGACAAAGTAGCTCGTGTAGAGCTTGAGGTTCATCAAATTCTGAGGCATCACAATGTTTCCAAATCTTACTGGAATCAGGATAACCTTGTTGATTGTTCTGAGATTTTCGATTGTGAGGTTGAATTAGCTATTAAGACCATTGATCAAGTTATTTCCCAACTTTGAAATTAAGTCAAGTTTTTCCTTTTCATATCATTAAGAGTTAATCATGTCTTCACTGACTATTTCATCAATAAAATTAGACAAAAAAATCTGGACAGATGCCGAACTAATGGCGCTAACCGATGGAAATTGCTATGAGCTTGTGAATGGAGAACTGGTTAATATGGGAAATTCAGGTGCATTGCATGGATATACTTGCAGCATTCTAGTCATGGCTTTAATGAATTACATTTTGCCTAGACAACTTGGCATTATTCTTGATTCTAGTACCGCCTTTACCATGAAGAATGGCAACAAGCGATCGCCTGATATTTCCTTTGTATCCAAAGAAAAACTACAGGGACTTACTGAACTACCCGACGGCTTTTTAGATGGCTCACCTGATCTAGCGATCGAAGTTCTCTCTCCCAACAACACGATTTCCGAAATCGATCAAAAAATTGTGGAATATTTTGAGAATGGCTCACGCCTAGTTTGGGTAATTAATCTCAAATTACATTATGTCTTAGTCTATCGTTCTGCCCAAGAACCCGATCGCTTACTCAAACAATCCGATTCCTTAGATGGTGAAGATGTTATTGAAGGTTTCACAATGCCATTATCGGAGCTATTTCAGAAGCTATCTTTTTGATTAGAATTGTGATCGCCTTGCTGGCTATTTCTGATGATGAATTTAGGCGATCGCAAGTTGGGAATGTCAAAGAAGTAATTCAAATCTAAAAATAAAATGCAAATAGGGGCTTAAAATGCGATAAATTGAGACTAATTATAAAAATAAATCTGTATGTCTTATTACATTTCCCCGCGCTTTTTGGATAAACTTGCTGTTCATTTAGCCAAAAACTTCATGAAATTGCCTAATGTGACAGTACCCTTAATTTTAGGAATTCATGGAGGAAAGGGGGAAGGTAAGTCTTTTCAATGCGAATTGGCATTTGAAAAATTGGGGATTGAGCCGATTAGAATGTCGGGTGGAGAGTTAGAGAGTCCTGACGCTGGTGATCCTGCAAGATTGATTAGAATGCGCTATCGGGAAGCAGCGGAGTTGGTCAAGGTACGGGGCAAAATGTGCGCGCTTTTGATTAACGATCTTGATGCGGGAGCGGGTCGGGTTGATTCGACGACGCAGTATACGGTGAATACGCAGTTGGTCAATGCCACTTTGATGAATATTGCTGATAACCCGACGAATGTGCAGTTGCCAGGGAGCTATGATAGCAATCCGATTCGGCGCGTACCGATTATTGTGACGGGAAATGATTTTTCGACTTTGTATGCGCCCTTGGTGCGGGATGGTCGGATGGAGAAGTTTTTCTGGATGCCCGATCGCACCGATCGCATTGGTATTGTCAGCGGTATTTTTGCACCCGATAATATTCCCCAATGGGAAATCGAGCGTCTGGTGGATATGTATCCCGATCGCTCAATTGATTTCTTTGGCTCATTGCGATCGAGCCTCTACGACGAGCAAGTAAGGAAATTTGTCTATGATATCGGTCTAGAGCGCTTGTCCTTACGTTTGGTAAATAGTACCGAAGCTTTACCCGAATTTCGTCCGCCTAGCTTTGATTTGAGAACTCTCAAAGAGGCAGGCGATCGCTTATTAGCCGAAGGCGATCGGGTCAGTCAACGCAACTTGATCCAAGAATATATGCCCGTAGGAGATGTTCGCTATTAATTTCTATTGGCAAGCCTTGGTGCTGGATTACGGAATAGATATTGAATTTCCTTTTGGCGATCGCGGGCAGGTTCGGGACCATAGCCCCATAAACTCTTGTAATAAAAGAAGGCGATCCCTAAACCACGCTCTTGGGCGGTAATAACTTGGGAGTAAACCTGTGACATCGGTATGTTACTGTGGCGCAGTCCTGAGAGAATACCAATGCCTGTAGAGATTTTATTTTGGACTTCGGCAATTTCGGGCAGATTAATTTGCGTGCGAAAGTCCTCTAAATCATTGCGATAGACCTGCACAATCAATTCATCGACAATGTTTTGGCGCACCCAGCCCAGCCAATCTTGCAGTTGTTGCTTGTAGGCAAAATCATAATAGTTAGGGGATACGGAGAAAATTACATTAGGTTTTCTTTGCTTCACCGCTTTGTTTAGTTTTGCCATAAAAGCCGAGATCTTGTTGGCTCGCCAACGTACCCAATCAGGATCGTTCACATTTGCGGGGGCTTCCTCTTTCATCTCTTGGCGATAGAGGTTCAGGGTATAGCGATCGTAGCCAAAGGTCTTTGGCAGACTGGTATGGTCGTCAAATTGAATCCCATCTAGATCGTAATTTGAGACAGCTTCGAGGACTAATTCTGTCAGAAACTTCTGCACTTCTGGATGGAAAGGGTTGAGCCATGCGACTTCCCCAGCAGCGGATACGGAGGTTTTATCACCATCTCGCTCTTGGGTTAGCCAATCGGGATGGATAGTCGCTAATTCTGAAGTAGGCGGAGCCATGAAGCCAAACTCAAACCAAGGCATCACCAATAAATTGTTTTTATGTCCTTGAGCGATGATGTCAGCGACAATATCTTGTCCTTCCGAACCTTTATAGACAAAGGGTTGAATTCCCGCATCTCTAGCAACATTGCTGGGGAACATGGCATAGCCTGAGTTCCATACCACTGGGTAAATTGTATTAAAGTTTAGTTTTTGGAGCTGTTTTAGGGCTTCTCCAAGTTGTTTGCGATCGCTAAACATGGAGAAGTCATTACTGGTCAACCATACGCCGCGAATCTCTTGACGTTTGTCTATAGGTTGGTTGATTGGTGCACTGGGGAGGATAACAGGTTGCTTTAGCTGTGGGACTAGTAGTTTTATTTGTGGTTTTATCTGCGCGATCGCCTGATCGTTTCCTAGAAATACAGGGATCAAGCTATGCAAAAGTAGCGTGATTACAAAAGTTACGACAAAAAGAAATGACAAAAAACGTTTGCGCGATCGCAACATTTGTTTAAAGCTTGGTTTAAATTCATACCGAAGTTTGTACCGAAGATTATATTTTTGCCAATCTTGCAGCATTAAACTTGGGATAAGTTGCAGGAGTCGCATAGGTATAGATAATTAAACTAATTAAAATAAACTAAGTAGAAATACTGATCGCAATTCTCATTCTAAGTCTAGCCTTAACCATGCTTTTGACTGAATTGCGATCGAGCTACGGCAAAATTAGATTCATCGCAGTACCTACTCTGAGTTTGTTATGCAACTTGGTATAACGACAAGCGTCTTTTTGCCGAACCACATTAATATACTCATTAATATACTAACGATGTACTGGCAATATCTCAAAGTAGCTAAGTAAGTAAATATAAAACCCTAAAGCCTGCGGCGCACGCGCAGCGTGCGCCGCAGGCTTTAGATCTGGATTTTAATTATGCTGAGGTACTTAGGCGTAATTAAATATAAAGCCCCAAAAGCTGTAGCGTACGCGCAGCGTGCGCTACAGCTATCGAGTTTGTTGTTTTATCGCATGAGGAGTGCGTTGTAATGCTCAAGCAAAACCATCGTGCATGGGTAGAAGTCGATCTATCGGCAATTAGGCATAATGTTTGTCAATTAAAGTCTTTACTGACCGCACCGACAGAGTTAATGGCGATCGTTAAGGCTGATGCCTACGGTCATGGCGCGATCGATGTCAGTCAAGCTGCGATCGAGGCGGGGGCCTCATGGCTGGGGGTTGCGACAATTCCTGAAGGGATACAGTTGCGCAATGCAGGGATTACGGCTCCGATCGCCATTTTAGGGGCGACTAACGGTGTGGATGAGATCAAAGCGATCGCTGAATATCGTCTCCAGCCAACTATTTGCAATGCCAAACAAGCGCTGATTTACCATGAAGTCCTCTCCAATATTGGGGCGCAGATTCCTGTTCATCTCAAGATTGATACGGGTATGTCGCGGCTGGGGGTAAATTGGCAGGAGGCGATCGCCTTTATCAAACTCGTACAGCATTTACCAAATCTAGAAATTCTCAGCGTTTATTCCCACTTCGCCACTGCCGATGATCGCGATCTTACCTTCATGCAGTTACAGACCCAAAGATTTCAGCAGGTCATTGCCGAGCTTCAGTCTGAAGGTATCTATCCGCCCTATATTCATATTTGCAACACCGCCGCGATGTTATGCGATCGCCAAATTCACTACGACATTGTGAGAACTGGTTTGGGGATTTATGGACTTTATCCCGCGCCCCATCTTCAAAATCTGGTAGATTTGCGACCAGCACTTACGGTTAAGGCGCGCATTACCCAAGTAAAAGAAATCACGGCGGGAACGAGTGTGAGTTATGGTCGTTCGTTCATTGCCAAGGCAGACATGAAAATGGCAACGGTAGCGATCGGTTATGCCGATGGGATTCCCCGTGGTTTATCCAATCGTCTTCATGTTTCGGTCAAGGGGCAAAAAGTTGCTCAGATTGGCACGATTACTATGGATCAATGTGCGATCGATGTTACCCATATACCTGATGTTAATGTTGGCGATGTGGTGACATTTTTAGGTGGGGCATCGGGAAATACTGCCGATGATTGGGCGGAGCTATTAGGTACGATTTCATGGGAAATTCTCTGTGGATTTAAGCACCGCTTGCCCAGAATCAATGTTGTAAATGCGATCAGCGATCGGCAAGAAATCTTGTTAGAAATTTAATTAATACCAATTCCCAAAATGGCTACGCCATTTTGGGAATTGGTATAAGAGATAGCTAGGACACAAAACCCCAAAGATGAGCGGCGGCGCAAAGCGCCGCCACTCATCTTTGGGGTTTTATGTCCAAAGTAAACCTTACGTTGCTATAAATGAGGAATTAGGTGACACTACGTAACACTTGATTCCTTTTTTTCTAGTCTGTCTAATTACTTAGGTATTTTGGCTATTTGATAATGGGTAATAAGCCCTTATAAGTATCTCAGTATAATTAAAATCCCGATATAAAACCTGCGACTTAGGCTGCGTGTGCGCCACAGGTTTTAGGGCTTTATATTTAATTAAGCCCACTTACTTAAAGGTTAAATTTCAATTAACAAAACTCTTCATTGGATAGCCTTTATTTTTGTGAGTGTAAATTTTTATCTCAGTATTCAATATTCTTTCTGAATTTTACTATATTTTTGATTATCTAAGTCTAAGCATATATCATAGTTAAAGCTTTAAAAAACTATATAAAAAATAAAAACGATATTGCTAAAAATAAAAAGATTGGATAAAATTAATATGTTTGGTTCTCCGCAATTTATAAAATAAAGTTTCTAATAAATTTGGCATTTTTTGGTAGTCCTAAAAAGGAAAGGATGAGGGAAAATATCTAGATGGTTGTTACAGATTAAAGCAATGTCAGAGTCAAGTCCATCATGTCCATCATGTCCATCCTGCCAGTCCGTATCAGTG
>NZ_ALWB01000244.1 GCF_000332215.1 Pseudanabaena biceps PCC 7429 | reverse complement strand
GCGAAGCAACGCTTTCAAAAATTTCCTTGTGGTTCGTTTGATCGATAATTGCTGTAATTCTTGAGTTTTATGTCCTAGTAAGTAGTTCGGCATAATTAAAAACCAAAACCAGCGAGCATACTGCCTGCTACGCGGGCGGTATGCTCACTGGTTTTAAGTTTACTTATGCCTAGCTACTTACAGCAAAATCTGGTGAAGGCTATAGCTAGGAGGATTTAACTGCATAGCTTTGCCGTTTGAGAAACGCAAAGATGAGGACAAGAAACGTACAAATCCCTGCTAGATAGAGCGGATAACCATAGGAATGGGGATTATTTTGATTGACGACGAAACCTGCAATGACTGGACCAAATCCGTTTGATATGCTGAGGTAGGAAGAGTTAATTCCGAGTACTGTTCCCTGTTCTTCTGGGCTAGAATTGAGGGAAATTAGGGCGCTGATCATTGGCTGTACGACGGAATTCAATAATGAGAAGAGAATACATACAACCACAAAGTAATAGACATTTTCCCAGATGGGCATTAAGGCGAAGGAGACGCTACGAATTAATAGCCCTAAAAAGAGAATCTGTACGATTTGTAGGCGTTTGAGCATCAGAGAAATTCCCAGAGTCTGCATGATTACGCCTAGGACACCGAACATCAAGAACATCAACGTCAGCGTGTCACTATTTTGCTTAATCACCTGCAAAAAATAGGGCTGAAACGCAAAGGTAAACATATTGAATGTTAGTCCTGTTAGGAAATTAATCACCAACAAAATTCCTATTTTGGGCATATATAATCCTGTGATTAGCTTATCTAGACCAAGATCGAAGAAGTTTTGTGATTTTTGAGCTTTAATCTTGAGGGTTTCAGGCAGAAAGAAAATAGTTAGCAATAAGGCGATCGCTGCGATCGTCCCCGAAACTAAGAAAGATGCGCCAAAGGATTTACCTAAGGGTGTGTTGAGGGCTACTTTTTGGGCGATCAAACTAATGGCAGGTCCCAAAATAAAACCCAGTCCAAAGGCTGCACCATTGATCCCAAATGCTTTAGCTCGGTT
Source organism: Pseudanabaena biceps PCC 7429 (assembly GCF_000332215.1). Taxonomy (GTDB): domain Bacteria; phylum Cyanobacteriota; class Cyanobacteriia; order Pseudanabaenales; family Pseudanabaenaceae; genus Pseudanabaena; species Pseudanabaena biceps. The sequence continues at coordinate 6,602 of NZ_ALWB01000244.1, read as the reverse complement.
CTCAGGGGTGGTTACATCGGAAATTACGGCTTGGGCTACCGAGGCATTACCGCCTGTAATCCCATCGAGAAATCTAGCAAAAAATAATACGGCGGCACTCGCGGCAGTTCCTGCCATGAGGTTCGCGATAACTGTCCCCGCCAAACTAACGATTAACAAAGGTTTGCGCCCAAAGCGATCGGAGAGTTTCCCGATAATTGGTGTGGCAAAAAATTGGGCGAACGCATAAATGGCAAACAGTAGGCTAGTCTGAGAATCATCTAACTTGAACTGTCTGCCATAGAGATACAAAACTGGGATGAGAATCGTAAAACTCAGGGAGTTAATAAAAGAGATGAGGGCAATAATCCAAAATTTACGATTCATTCTTAGGAGGCGATCGCATATAGTCCTTGTCCATACTACAGCGCTACCTCAGACTTTTATAGCTAAGTAACTGGGCATAAATCCTAAAAACCTGTGCCGCCTACTTAGGGGACAGCACAGACTGCTTTATAGGCTTTTTACTTTATGTCTTAGGCTCTGATTTAAAAGTAAACTCTGTGCCGTTGAGAATGCGTTCGATATTAGAACGATGCAGCCAGATGATAAAAGCGCATCCTGCGGTGACAAAGCTGGCGTAAATCATATTGCCTTGCATTGTCCACATGAGAAATGGGGCGGCGGCGGCGGCGGCAATGGAGCTAATCGAAACGGTTCGCCAAATTGCCATCGTGGCTAGCCAAATACTAAAAGCAGCGATCGCTACTAGCCAATTCAGCATAAACAAAATCCCTACCCCCGTCGCCACCGACTTACCGCCTTTAAATCCCAACCAGATCGGACGACTATGACCGATCAAAGCCAGCATTCCCGCGCCAATTACCAAAAACGAAAGCTCGTTTTGAGCGATCGCCACAGCCTTGATATTTAGACTTGTCATCAACCAATTTGCCGACTGCATCATGTAAATTGCCGCCATTCCCTTAGCAAAGTCAGTTATAAATACGACAATCCCCGCAAATTTGCCAACATTACGCCATACGTTGGTTGCTCCTGTTGAACCTGAGCCAAGCTGACGAATATCAATACCAGCCAACCGTCCCACTAAATAACCTGTGGGGAAAGATCCTAAGAGATAGGCGATCGCAAGCAAAAGATAGGCAAACCACATAAGTTGTACTTCATAAACAATAGGGGCAGCGCATAGGCTAAACCTATTCTCTAATATTGTGGCAATCAAGAAAACAATGTAAGGTTTGCTTAGCCCTAAAGATGAGTGGCGGCGCGAAGCGCCGCCACTCATCTTTGGGGCTTTGATTCGTCCTAGTGATTTCTTACATTGCTATAGTCGCCACAGCCAAGAAGAGAAAAACGGCGCTTCGCGCCGTTTTTCTCTTCTGAGTAATACGATTGACCACAGAGGACAACCGCAACACAGGATTAATAGGGTTTATATGGGGCAATACTTAAGGACCTGTGATGTAATGAAGTACCAAATATAAAACCAGAATCGGTGGCGCGGCTCCGCCGCGTCACCGATTCTGGTAAATCTGGATTGGTATCTTATTCTCTCGCAAGTCCCTAATGAGAATTTATCGAAAAATTGGGTTTTAAATCCCATATTTTCGATAAAATTCAATTTAATCTATAGATTAATCTATGGAAATAGACTGAGGACCTTCATTTTTGCTGTCAGCAGAAGACACCGTAGTTGTTGCTCCTTGCTTTTCTAGCCAACCCTTTAAAGGATCTTGTTGGAGATCGAGCTTGAGAAAGCCCGAAACGAGTCCACCAAAAAATGCAACGGGTTGTCCTAGTAACTCATTGAGAATCGGTTTTAGCTCGTCCATAAATGCAGGTATATATTTGGGGTGATGTTTGCAGATTGCTTAATGAGGATTGCTCATTAAAGTTTTGTTTGATTATCTGTTTGATTCACAGAAATACGAGAACGTGAGGTCTAAAAATCCTAAGTTTTAGGTCACGCTTAAAGCAATTGTAGCCCTAAAATCTGGAAAGTAGATGGTTAAACTACGCATTACTAAGCATTTTCTAGCAAGTAATTCCTATAATTTATGATCAAATCTGGCAATTTATCGCCATATCATAGTTAAATCGATCAATGCACTCTTACAAATTTCCTAAGAGTGGCTAATCTAGAGAATATTTTCGATGACCACGCTAAACCGATCTACTCTTCGTCGCCTCAAAAAACTCAAGCAGTCATCTGCGGTTTGGGAAGGCGATCGCCGTTCCTTGCCCGCTAAGCTCCGCCAACCGCAAGACTCTTCTAACATTATCCCCCTTCATGCCCATAGCGAAGAGTCTAAACCCCATTGTATTTTGTGGGTAGATGGTTCGCAGGGAATGGTGCGTTCTATGGATGTAGTTGATTCAAGCGTGGGGCAAGAGGCTTTTGTCCGTGCATTGTTGCAGGCAATCGAGCATCCTCAAAGTCCAGCCCAGCCATCTCTGCCACAAAAAATTCTTGTATGCGATCGCGAACTTCAGTTTTATTTACGCGGTGTTCTACAGGATTTAGATATTTCCGTCGAATATGTGGAACGTCTCCCCCTAATTGATGAAATTTTTTCCCATATTTTGGAAAGTTTCGCTGACAATCCGCCCATCGTCCCAGAGAGGTTTTCATCGGCTTTACATAGTCAATCCGAGCAAATTTGGCGCAATGCCCCTTGGAATACTCTGTGGGATCATCAGGTGATTTCGCTCGAGATCGATCGCTGGGATATCGATACTCTTTATGCGATCGTGATGGGCAAGATGGGCTTAGAGCAGGGTGTCATTTTTTATCGGTCTGAAGAGTCTTTAGTCAAGTTTCGCCATCGGATTGTTTCGGGTAGTTCTGAAGACGAAATCGAAGAGACTTTTTTACACCAAGACTGTTTATTTAATCTCTTTGAAACACCAGATTTAGAAATGGAAAGCGATCTCCCTCCCTTTCCATTCCGTGGCAAGATGCGATCTCTTCCCACGGCAACTACACCAATGAAGCCGATCTATGGAGCATTACATCCCCTTGAAGGCGGTAGACCCTATCTTTATGACGAAGAAGCGATCGCTTTGACGGTAGCCCTTGAAGCTTTGAATAAATTTTGGGAACAGTACCATAAGCGCTTAAGTACGAGTTTTAGCAATCTTTCGGGAACCTATACCGTTTATGCCCCAAGCCTCGATAGTGATGCGGAAGAACCGATTAATGTCGTTGTCAAGACTATGCCCGATCTGGCTAATGAATTACATCAATTAGTCGTAGAAGAAGAAGATGATGATGATGATGATTCTCCATTGATCAATGAGGATCTTTGGCCAGAAAATGCCCTAATCCATATGATGACCATTCCTTGGGAACAGGTGGAGTTTTTACGCAAAGCCTCAATTCATCATCAGCTTTCAGAAAGCATTCCCACGATTTTAGGCACCAAAAAGGGGGAAGGCTTGCCAGGACTAATGATCCAAACTTCGCGCCCCAAAGCATTGGAACTAATCGAGCAGATCGATGAATTCAATGGCATTCACTCCTTATGCTTCAACCCAGCTGAGGATATTTTCGGCAATATTTGTCAGTTGGGCTTGATGGTGATGGGTAATGACGACCTCCATCTATTTGGAGAATTTGATAAGGCAACTCTCAGTGGTGAACATCATAAGCGCTGGAAGCAACGGGCTAAAAATACCAAGGGTAATGTGTGTGTGATCGTGGCGATGGGTATTACTGGAGCGTCACGAGGTAATCCCGCACCGCATCATATTCTGGGCTATTACGAAATCAAACTAATTGATGATAAAGAATTAGGCTTAGGTAAATTACGGGCTGAACCTGCCTTTGATTTTGATTTCTAATTGTTAAGTAGCTAAGCATAATTAAAGCCCTAAAACCTGCGGCGCACGCGCAGCGTGCGCTGCAGGTTCTAGGGCTTTATATTTAATTAAGCCCACTTAATTTATATCTCAACTATATGTCTCAACAAATTATTTACCGCATCCTCGATGCTAACCTCGATCGCGCCCGCGAGGCTCTCCGTACGATCGAAGAATGGTGTCGCTTTGGTTTAGAAAATGTCGCTCTGTGTGATCGCTGCAAACAAATGCGTCAAGAATTAGCCCTATGGCATCGCGAAGAGTTTCGTCTTGCCCGCAATACTCCCGACGATCCAGCCACGGGATTGAGCCATGCCAACGAAATTAGCCGCACTGATATCCAAGCGTTGCTCAGAGCCAATATGGGACGATTGCAAGAGGCGCTCAGGGTTCTAGAGGAATACGGTAAAGTTGTTGATCCAAACTTGGGCGCTGCCATGAAACAGATGCGCTATCAAGTTTATACCCTCGAAAGCAAGTTGCTGGAGCATGAAATAGCTAATGTCGGACAAATTCGCCGTCAAAAGCTGCGGGCTGCAAGTTTATATCTAGTGACGATGCCCGTTGATAACATTGTCTCGGTTGTTGAGTCAGCGTTACAAGGAGGGGTGCAGATCGTGCAATATCGCCAAAAAGAAGGCGAAGATAATGTTCGTTATCAAATCGCCCAACAACTTTGCGAAGTCTGTCATAAATACGATGCTTTGTTTTTAGTAAACGATCGCGTCGATATTGCGATCGCGGTTGGAGCCGATGGCATCCATGTGGGACAAACCGATCTACCAGTTACGACCGTACGCCAGATTTTAAACGCGCATGGCGGCGATGCCTCGCAATATATCATCGGACAATCCACCACTAATCCGCAGGAGTTAGCGATCGCCCTCGGTAATCAAGTGGATTATGTTGGTGTTGGTCCAGTCCATGCCACGCCCACTAAGCCCACCAAGGCAGCCGCAGGTTATGATTATGTCAGTTACGCGACGCAAAATATCGAGATTCCTTGGTTTGCGATCGGTGGCATTGACGAACACAATTTAGAAGAAGCGATCAATGTAGGGGCAAGACGGGTTGCGGTCGTGCGCGCGCTCATGCAAGCCGATCATCCCGATCATGTAGCCAAACAAATGCGATCGCTACTCAGTCAATAAGTAATATCAAAGCTCAGAACGGCGTAGCCATTTGAGCCTTGATATTACTTACTGGGTTTGGTTTTTAATTCACAAAAGTGTTGTCACACTTTCGTGAATTGGTATAACTCTACTTTCCCAAACAAGCTTTAGCCAAAGATTAAGACCAAATGATCGCACCAAAGGATATTCCCCAAATCTTAATCGGAATTCGTTTCGCCATTGCCCCTCTACTTCTTTTAGATGCCTTAGATCATCAAACTACATGGGGATTTGTTGTTGGTTATGTGATTGCCATTCTCTCAGATATTTTTGATGGCATCATTGCCCGACGACTGGGCGTTAGTACCGCCAAGCTGAGACAGTTAGACAGTTGGGCAGATATCTGCCTGTTTGTAAGTGTTGCCATTAGTACTTGGTTGGTATATCCCAAAGTTATTGTCGATTTTCGAGTTCCCTTATTATTGGCGATCGCGGCTCAGTTCACCCTGTTTACAATTAACCTCATCAAGTTTGGTAAACTCCCTAGTTTTCACACCTATACAGCTAAAATATGGGGATTAACGCTACTAATTGCCACAGTTTGTCTATTTGGCTTTGGCTATGCCTCAACTTTGTGGTTAGCGATCGCTTTCTGTTTGGTTAATAGTATTGAAGAAATTGTGATGACTCTTCTTTTACCTTCATGGCACTGTGACGTTTTGAGTATCTTTCATGCCTTAGACTTACGCAAAAAGTTAATAAATAGTTCAAATTAAAAACCAAAATCAGAGATTGTACCGACTGCTACGCAGGCAGTGCACTCTTCATCGTTTCAATCGTTTCAATTAAATCGTTTCAATAAGTGAGTGGTACGATGAAGCGGAATTTACTCCCCAAGTTTCTCAGACTTTGCCAAAGGAACTTCAAAATCCTATTATTCCTTGGTATTATTCTTCTTTTCTTTATCACTCCTTTAAGGGGACTACTAGATCGGCAAATTCTCTCCTCATATTTACAAAGCTTAGGAATTTGGACGATTCCTTTGTTTGTCTCAACCTATGTATTGGTGGCAATTCTGGGTTTACCAATTACGATGCATACTTTAGCTGGTGGTGTCCTATTTGGGTTTGGATGGGGAACGGTATGGTCTACCCTCGCAGCAACCTTAGGAGCTTTAGGTGCGTTCTACTTTACGCGCTACATTTTCCATGATTGGGCGATCGCTATCTTTGGGAACCATAAGCTACTGCGAAAGCTTAATCAAGCAGTTACCAATAAACCCTTCAATCTCGTTCTATCGTTAAGATTCGCACCTATCGCCCCTTTTAATATCATCAATTTCCTATTGGCTCTCACTCCAATCAACAGCAAAATTTATACATTTGCAACTTTTATCGGCGTTATTCCTGGAACCATTGCCTATACTTGGTTAGGGGTTTCAGGAAAATCAGCTATCCAAGATAATGAACTTTTTCAATTTACACTTGCATCCTGTTTCTTAGTTCTTCTATCTTTGCTACCCTTTGGGTTGCAATATTGGCAGCGATCGCGAAAGTCACCCTAAAACTAAGTAGAAACCCCAAAAGCTGTAGCGAACGCGCAGCGTTCGCTACAGCTTTTGGGGTTTTA
>NZ_ALWB01000243.1 GCF_000332215.1 Pseudanabaena biceps PCC 7429 | reverse complement strand
CGAATCCATTGCTTTCCTTGGCGGCTATCTTGAACATCGTCGTAAGTCTCCCATTGGTATTCAAGTTCTCTGGCGTGGTTGGTCTAATTTACGCGATCTTTGCCAAGGTTGGCTTCTTGCCCAAATTTATACTTAACGGGAAAAGTAAGATCGGCTCTCCTGCTTGTTCTCCGAAACCTCGTGGTAAGTCTCTTGGTTGGAAATCTGGGCGCAAGCGCGATCCTTATCCTCGCTTTCCTATCATCAAAAAACGACGCTTCTCGTCCCAAAAAGGTCAACAAAGACATCCTTAATTCCTAATCCTAAATATTCTCCTTTTCATTCTCTTGGATTTGCCCAGTTCTCCATTCTCTGGGTTACTTTTCCTGCTCTTTTCTGATTAGCTTAATCAACTTAGTCTAAACTCCAGTCAAAGCGATCTACTCGATTAAATCCTTTTCTCGTTTTCCTTTATGTCCGATTTGTCCCCCTGCTTTTTCTTCCCCTCCTCTTCTTCTTTTGATTCGTCTATTTTCTCTGACCGCTTTATTAGGTCACTGGATGGCGGTTTGGATGAGTCTTTGCTACTCCTGTTGTTCACCGCTTTTAGCTCTCTATTTCTTCGTATATTTGTTGCGCCCATTCCTGTTGCCGCACGATTACTTCTACCAGTTCTCCTACTGGCATATTTTCTAGGGCTTCTCGTTCATATTGCGGTGGCTCTTTCATCCCTTTACTTTAGCCGCTTTGGCTCTTTTGTCAATTTCTTACCTGATTCTTTACGAAATTTTGATACTCAACTTGATGTTTCTGTAGAGTCTCAATTACTGCATCATAGTTTTTTACTAATTTATCTAATGCAGTAAATCGTTGTTCAAAGTTAAGTTCCTGTTTAACAACTTTTTTAATTATCTTTTTGGAGAAAAAGCCTTTTTCTTCAATCGTTGTTTCACACTCAACATAGCCACGCTGTATGTTTTGGCTGCCACTACGAATTTCATCCTGTAACCTATCAAGTCTCTCACCACCTAAAATCGGTAAAGAATAAGTCTTTTGATAAATTTTGATTTGACGATTACTATCATTACTAGTATTAACCATTTGTTTAATCGTTTTGACTGTTTAAATTAATTTATATTTAACAGAATTATTCTCATCTCAGCAATAAAGGTATTTTCATCTGCTATCGCCATATTAGCAATTATCTCATTAACCGTAGCATCAGCAATATAGAGATTTTATTCATATCTCAATACCTTCCCGCTTTACTACTCGAATAAAAGAAATTGCAGAATCTAAAAAGGCTGACTTCGCAGTAGGAATAATTGAAACTAATTCACCATATTTATCCATAAAGTGCCAACCAATATCAGATGTTCGATATATTTCCTCAGCCACATTTACAGGATCATCAAGGACTGTCATCACATCAATATCTGAGTCAGGAGTTGCTTCTCCCCTAGCTTGAGAGCCAAACAGAATCACGGAAAATAAGCGATCGCCATAAAGATTTACTAAACTAGCTTTTAGCTCCGTTAGTAAGGCTGACAATTGATCATTCTCAACGATTTTATTCATCGCGCCTGATTCCTGACATCTTAGATATCCAAACTAGATATCAAACCTAATATAGCTCGTACTTCATCAACTGACAGGGCAAAGCTCCATTAAGTACCGCCGTTCGCTCCGCACACTTCAATCCAATCGTTTGCGATAGTTGTTTATTACCACTCAGAACAAAAGCAGTCCAGCCCTTAAATTGCTGCTTGAGAACATTTCCTAATAGCTTATAAAAAGCTCCCAAATCACTATCACGACCTAGCCTCTCACCATAGGGAGGATTACAGAAAACAACACCACTATCCGCAGGCGCAACGACTTCCGCCAGATCTAATGAGGAGAAATAAACGTGATTGGCTAAGCCACAATTTTTAGCATTAACAATTGCTTGATCAACCACTTCAGGATTGCGATCGCTTCCCCAGATCGGCGCAGGTAAAGCATCTAAACGATTATCATCAGCTTCTTGAATTAGCCTCGCTAAAAGATCCTGATCAAAATCTAGCCAAGTCTCAAAGCCAAAATGTTCGCGAAACATGCCAGGAGCAATATTGAGGGCTTTTAAACTCGCTTCTAGTGGCAAAGTTCCCGATCCGCAGAGGGGATCATAAAACATTTGATCGGGTTGCCACCCCGACATCTGGATGAGAGCCGCCGCAAGGGACTCCTTTAAAGGTGCGGCTCCCACCGCAGGACGATAACCGCGACGGTGGAGGCTATTGCCAGAGCTATCGAGACTAACGGTGCAACCATTGTCATCAATATGCACACCGATTCGCAAATCGGCTTCGTGGGTATCTACATCCGATCGCTCACCAAATCGATCCATCTGCTGATCGACGATCGCATTTTTGACTTTGAGCGCTGTGAAATGCGTATGATTAAGCTGATCGTTTTTACCCGTAGCATTAACAGCCAAAGTCATTTCAGGGGTTAAAAATTCCGACCAGTCGATCGCTTTAATCCCTTGATAGAGATCATCCGCATCAAGGCAATCAAATTGATCGAGGTGCATTAAGATGCGGAATGGGAGTCTTGCCCAGAGATTGACGCGATAAAGTAAAGTGCGATCGCCTTCAAAGCTAACACCACAAAATCCCGCCTCAACGGAATGAGCACCTAATTGTTCTAATTCCTGTGCTGCGAGCGCTTCTAAGCCCCTCGCCACAGTCGCAAAATATTGATTCATGAAACCATCATAATTTAAAGGAGCATGAATTACCGAAATATATTTTGGTTAACTGACGATCGCCAATCTATGGTTCTTACTTTTTTTTAATATAAGGAACTTAACCTCGTAAATACTCCAATTTTTGCCATGCTGTACCACTGCTGATAATCTCTCTGGCATGGGCGATCGCCTCTTCAATCTCACTATGTAATCCATAAAGCCAGAGATAAAAGCCACAGTTCCACAATACGGAATTGAGATATTCGGAAGGCTCCGCTTTGAGCGCAGAGAGGATTTTAGCAGCTATTTCAGAAGCATCGCCGATCGCAGGATCTTCGGGAGTGAATCCGTAGTTTCTTGCCGATAGGGTCAATCGCTCAAAGCGATCGCCACGAGTGATACCGATAATGGCCGTACGCGATCGGGCTAAATCGACACTCCCCTCCCAGCCCTTGACCGTGGCAAATTCGGCAATGTCATGCAGCGCAAAAGCTTCGCGGATATTTGTCTCCGTCGGTGGATGCACAAAGCCTGACACAATCATTTGCTTGCCTTGATAGGGAGACCACATTAGCTCAAGGGTGGCGAAAGGTGGGCGTTTCCCAATCTGATCGCGATAGGGAACGATACTTTGAGCGAGGGGAAAATGCTTGGGTAAATAAACAAAGCCTAGAAGGTGAGTCTCCAAGTTTTGCTGTACCTGCTCGATGCTCAGATCTTGCCAATTTAAGCCGAGGGCTTGCCAGATTTCCATAAAGGGCAATCCCTCTTTAGTCGGCATCCGATCGCCGCCATGCATCAGAACGGGAATTCCTGCGGCTGCCAAAACGATCGCCGTTACAGGACTAACGGGTGCGGTCTTCGATCTACCATCGTAGGGCGAACCTAGCACTAGAACTTTTTTCCCCGAAGCGATCGCATCCACTTTTGCCCCCAACAATTTGTAAGCATCAAGCATTCCCGCTAATTCTTCACTGGTTGGACGCTTAATGCGATGAGCGATCATAAATGCACCAATTTGGGCAGGGGTGGCAACCCCTTGTAACATCATGGTTGTGGCAGTTTCTGCCTCTTGGCGTGTCAAGCTTTTGCTGGTATGGGTACCGCTACCAACTTTACGCAAAAATTCGCGAAATTCTTTACTCATTACTATTTGATGAATTTAAGACAAAAGTTGGTCAGATGTTGAATTATAGACCAGAAATTAGTGACTATCTATAGCTGTCGCCAAGTAAGTTGATAAGAGAGTAGCGGTGCTTCGCACCGTTACTCTCTTATACCAACTTACTTAGATTAAAAGGCACTCTTAAGAATCGTAGGACGACTCTGACCAATCATCTGACTGGCGAGTTTGCAAAAATATTGAATTGGTGGAATTTGGATGCGATCGCTAGTGGTAACTAAAACGATCTCGCGAGTGAGATTCGGTTCGTTAAGCGATCGCACTACGAGATCGGGCTCGCCAATTAGTTCCACCACAAAAGTTTCGGGTAAAAGGGCGACTAAACTCCCTTGCTTAACTACCCCACGAAAGGCTTCTAAAGAATTTAACTCAAGAGCCGCATTTAAAGAAATTCCCTGACGATTAAACTGATCTTGAACAAGACGTTGTAACCCATAACCGTCCTTAAATACTGCCTGCGGACAATTATGTAAATCTCGCCAAGACAAAGTTTCTTTTCTACTAAGCGGATGTTTTGCGGGTAGCAGCAATTGAATTTTTTCATCGTAGAGATGTTCGACTACCATCTCTGAGCTTGCTGTCAAAAAGGGATTATTCATAACGATCGCGATATCAATTAATCCATCTTTGAGAACCTTGAGAGCGCGATCGCTGCCTAAGGTAGTCACCCGTAACTGCACATTGGGATAGGTCTTAGCAAAGGTTTGGAGGATGGGTGGTAACTGATAGGCACATGCCGAAGGAATTCCCGCTACACAAAGCTCGGTTTGTTTGCCTGCACGTAAATCGTTTAACTCCTGCTCCGCTGTTGTCCAGATCTGGCAAATTTTCTTCGCATGGATGAGCAGGCGATCTCCTCCTACAGTCAACTTAGCATTGCCCTGTCGATGAAAGAGGGTGATTCCCACAGTTGCTTCCAGAGACTGCACCTGCCGACTGATGGTTGACTGACTCACCCCGCACTTTTGTGCCGCCTGCTGGAAATTTCCTGTTTCTGCAACTGCCAAAAAAGCCTGTAACTGTTCCAAACGCATGGGAGATCAAGAATAACTGCTGATAATTAGCTTTTATTTAGTTCGATCCACAGAGTTTGTTAATCAAACCGAAATAAATCTATTAATAGCTATTAAGCCGCTTCTAGGATTTCAGAAAAGTAGCATCTGTAACAAGAAATCTTATAACTTAGGTTAGATCTATTCTTATTGACCTTAGCTATCTATAGCTATTCCTTTATTATTAGTAATATTATTAGTAAATTTTTTAATTAAGTACCTCAGGATAATTAAAATCCAGATCTAAAACCTGCGGCGTTCGCTGCGCCTGCACCGCAGGTTTTAGAATTTTATATGTAATTAAGCCTACTTAGCAAAACAAAATAACTCCTACATTCTCCTACAGATAAATTCAACCTCCGCTTCGTTACACTTTACGATAATTTGATTCCATTCCTTGGCTACGGGAAGATTGACACTTTATTCTTGAATATTATTCCTAAATAGCTCAGTAGAAATAAACTTGATAAGTGAACTTGATGAACTTGATAAATATACTTAAAATATGAGCCCCTGTACCGATCGCATTTTTATATAACCTCTAGTTTCATTTTTTAACTAAGCTGAAGTACTTATAAATATTTTTATTTTGTTTTTATTTTGTTTTTATTTTGTTTTTATTTTATCTATGGCAAAATAAAAACTTAAAAACCTTGCAGGAATTAGTTTCTACTTTCAAAGAAGCTAATTTTTTTGAGACTATAGAGATGGAATGCTTAAACGAAACTTAATCTCGATTTCGACCCAAATTACCTAAGATATTGTAGTTATTAGCCTTACCTAGATAGCATTTTGCCTAGACAGCATATAAATAGAGTTTAATACTCAGATTTTAATAAGTACCTAAGCACAATTAAATATAAAACCTCAAAAGCTGTAGCGCAAGCTGCGCTTGCACTACAGCTTTTGGCTCTGGGTTTTAACTATGCCCAGCTACTTACTCAATTTTACTTAGCTTTTGATAATTATCATTGAGTATTCCTAAGAAATTGCTCCCCAATGGGTGGAAGCTTAGACTCTGGTTTTATAAAACCAATAGGATTTTCCCAGTCATTAAAGCAGATTAAAAACCAGGGCCAGAATCTAGATTCTAGGTTTTTATATTTAATTGGACTTAGCCACTTACATACTTTTTAAAACGATAACTGTGAGAAACCGCTAGCATGGAGTCTTTAACCAATTTGCAATCTGCGTTCTTCTTGGGATTAGCTGTAGCGATCGCCCCTGCCGCTTCTGCCGAAACCTATCAATGGGTACAATACGCTCCTAAAGGTATTGAAGCCCGCGTAATTACCGATCGCTCTTCTTGTCCGATCGCTACAATTGATGGACAAGAAGCCACAATGACCCCAAGGGCAAAACCCAATGAGCTATATCCTGTCCTAGTCTGCGCTTTGCCAATTCCCAAAACCACAAAATCCGTAGCGATCGAGAATGTTCCTCTCAAATTGCCAGTGGCGGAACCCAAGAAAATTCTCTTAATTGGCGATACGGGATGTCGCATGAAAGGCAAGAAAGTACAGGCTTGCAACGATCCCATTAAATGGCCATTTCGCCTAGTTGCTGAAGTTGCCGCTCAAATGAAGCCTGACCTTGTGCTTCATGTGGGGGATTATCACTACCGTGAAACTGCTTGTCCTGAAGGTAATACGGGCTGTGCGGGTAGTCCCTATGGCGATAATTGGGCGGTGTGGCGTGCGGATTTCTTCTCGCCTGCGGATAACCTTCTACGGGTAGCGCCTTGGGTATTTACCCGTGGTAATCACGAAGAGTGTAAGCGTGGTGGTAAAGGTTGGAGTCGCGCCCTCGATCCCTATGCCTTTGATGAGGAGAAAGGTTGCGTGGGTATGGGAGAGCCATTTATGGCAACCTTTAACACTTTCAACATTGCCGTAATGGATGTCTCCACGGCGGATGAAGAAAAAGCGAATGAATCGGAAGTCAAGAAATTTAGCGAACAGTTTCGAGCGATCGGGAAAATGAGTCGTCGTCCTACTTGGATTACACTTCATCGACCAATCTGGAGTGCAGAAGAGATAAAAGATGGTAAGCCGATCGGCTTTAATGTCACCTTAGCTGAGGCGGCAAAGACCAATATTCCCAGTAACGTAGTTGCTTTGCTATCTGGACATCATCACAGCTTCCAATTGTTTAACTACGAAGGCTCAATTCCTCCTCAAATTGTCGCTGGGCATGGCGGAGACTACCTAGATTCTGGAGTTCCCCTTAATCCTGCGGGGATGGTTATCAATGGCATTACTGTAAAAAGTGGCTTTAATCAACCCAATGAATTTGGGTTTGCCATGATGGAAAAAGATGGCAACAATTGGAAACTAACTAACTACGATCGGTTTGGCAAAGTTCTCAAATCCTGCATTTTGAAAGATAAACAGGTTTCCTGTTCTGCCAACTAACACCAGCTAATATCAAGTTACAGCAATTATCGATCAAACGAACCACAAGGAAATTTTTGAAAGCTTTGCGAAGCAAAGCTTTCAAAAATTTCCTTGGTTTGAGCGTAAAGCGCTGTAAAAAATAGCGTTAAGGAATAGCTACGCCATTTTGAGCTTTGGTATAAGAGATACCTAGGACAAATCAAAACCCAAAAGATGAGTGGCGGCGCTTCGCGCCGCCACTCATCTTTTGGGTTTTATATCCTAAGCAAACCTTACGTTGCGATATTAATCAAACGTCAGTT
>NZ_ALWB01000242.1 GCF_000332215.1 Pseudanabaena biceps PCC 7429 | reverse complement strand
GGCTTTTATTTTGGGCTTTTAAATTTGCCAGCTTAACGCGAACTGACGTTATTTAAGCAGTCAAGAGGATATAAACCCCAAGAATTGACTGGCGGCGCGAAGCACCGCCAGTCAATTCTTGGGGTTTGTTAGCTATAGCTACTTAACGCCAGTGCCGACTACTATTGATCCTAAAGAGAGTTGTGGCGCTTCGCGCCACAACTCTCTTTGCGCTAGTAATTACTGGCAGTTTTACGGTGATGAATAGCAGTTAACCCGTTAGATTGCAATAGCTTGCCATTTTCCACGATCGCATAAACAATCCAGTGATCGCCACATTCCATACGCTGGGAAACTCGACATTCTAAATATGCCAATCCGTCATTGAGAATAAGTCCTCCTTCGGTTGGCTCGACTTGGATATTGATAAAGCGATCTTCTCCAGGGGCAAATTTTTTCATGAAATGTTTGCGGAGTTGTTTACCCTGTTCGAGGATATTGATGACAAAGCGATCGCCTTCATATAGGTAAGATTCGATCGCTCGATCCTTAGCAACAGCGATCGTTAATCCTGGAGGATTAAAAGTTGCCTGTGATACCCATGAGGCGAGCATGGCGGTGGAGACTTCGCCACGCTTCACGGTCAAAACGCAGAGGGAACCAACAATCCGCCCCACAGCCTGCTCAACGGTACTGCCAGGATTGAGCGTTGTCCTCACCTTTTTAGCGCTTTTTAGCATTTGAGCAAAATCCGTACCTGTTTCTTCGCAAATTTGCAAAGTTGCTTCGGTAGGTGTGAACTTAATTCTGATCGGCTCAAAGGCAAGGGTATAACCCGCATCTTTTAATTTGCCAGAGATAATATCCACGGCTTCACCACTCCAGCCATAGGAGCCAAATACGCCTGCCTGATAGCTTTTGGTAGCAGTAGAGAGGACGATTCCTAGAGCCGTTTGTACCTGTGTGGGCAAATGCCCCGCCAAGGTGGGCGAACCGATCAGGAATCCCGATGATTTTTCGATCGCATTTTTAATTTCCTCTGGCTCAGCGTTTTCGCAATTGATTAACTCGACAGCCACACCCGCTTTAGTGATGCCTCGCGCTAGGGCATTGGCGATCGTGGTGGTATTGCCATAGGCGGAGGCAAATAGTAAAGCGACCGAAATGCTTTGTTGTTTTTGATTTTCGCACCATTGGCGATAGAGATTGACTAGTTCGTGCAAGCCATAGCGCAACATTGGTCCATGTCCAGGAGCATAAAAAGCCGCAGGAAAATCGCCTATTTTATCAAGCGCAGCTTCCACTTGGCGGACTTGGTTTGCCATCGTGCTGTCAAAGTAATAACGGCGATCGCCTAATAATTGACTCCACCCTTCGTCAAACACCTGATCGCCGCAAATATGCGCTCCAAAAAATTTGTCAGTATACAAAATCTTGGTTTTGGAGTCGTAGGTGCAGAGTTCGTCAGGATATCGCGGTGTGGAGGTGGGAATAAATTTAAGAATATGATCCTTACCAAGATCGAGGGTTTCTTCACCCCGTACGACTTGGATTTTTAGTTCGCGATCGCTTTCTAAACTTTGCCGTAGGGCGATCGCCCCCGCATTCGTACAAATAAAGGTAATGCGGCTATTAATTTCCAGTAATTCCTTGAGGGTTTCGATGCGGTTTTGGTTGACATGTCCGAGGATCACATAACTGATATCGAGAATATTGATCCGTTTGCGTAGCTCGTTTAGATAAATCTCGGTAAATGTTCCGCCTGGGGGATCGATTAATGCTGACAAAGCCCCTTGAATTAAAAAAGAATTTGCAGTAGTTCCTTTTTCGAGGGCATATTCAATTTCAAAACGCAAGCGATTCCAACTGCGCGATCGCAAGGCAAAAGTTTCGGCGGCAATATATATTGCTTGTACATCGCGGGGCTTAGTTTTAGTCACGATCGCTGTCTCCAAACTATTAAGATAACTACTCAGTCATGAGTAAACTTCGTTATTCTAATCATAGCTATCAAGCGCTCCTCCCTAATCAAGAATTTATACCAATTCAAAATACCAACTCCGAAAAAGTAATGCTGTTTTTAAAATCAAAAGCCTTGCTACAAATGCATTTCACGGCTCTTATCCCTGTCATACTTAAGAAAAATGGTACTAATTTAGAGTTCTTATGGGGTAGATAAGAAATAGGTAATTTTAACGAGAGAGTTTACATTATGGGGAAATGCTCTCTATTGGATAGCGATAGTTAACGTCGGTTCGGGTTAAGCTGACAAATTTTAAGATCCCAAAAGTAAAAGCCTTGCTACGCAAGGCTTTTACTTTTGAGCTTTGAGAGAGGGTTGGCGTAGCAAACCATCTCTCAAAGCTCGTTTCAAATTATCCCGAACTCACGTTAATTAATAGCAAGTCCCTAATGGCGATCGCCCAACTAATTATTTGAACCTGAAGTCGGTGTTGGGGATACCGTCTGGGGCTTTGGAGTAGCAGCAGGTGTAACAGCTTGAGGTTGAGCCGTTACTGTCGCAGTTACGGTGGGCGCTGGTACAGGTACAGCTTGAGGAGCCACCGTAATCTCAACTTTTGGAGTTGGCTGAACGGTAGCAGGTACTTCCTTGATTGTGGTGTTATTCCGTTCGATTACCGTGGATTTATTCTCTCTTACCGTATCAACAGCACTCGGCATCAAGACTGGTGTAGGGGCTGGGCGATTATTGACGAAATAGGCAATAAACCCTGCTCCTACTGCTAGGAAGAGCAAAACACTGATAAATACAACATTAGAACTATTATCATTGGCAACTTTTGTTGTGCGTTGCTCTGAAACTTTATATCCATTTGCAGGGATATTGGAATCAGAACTAACCTTCTTAGTGATAATTTCTTTCTCGATTTCGTCAGCCATGATTTTCTATAGACCTCATATTGTTTGATTCGACGAGAAACTTGCTCAGTAGTTCAGCATCATTAAAAACCAAAACCAGAGAGTGTAACGCCCATGTAACGGACGTTACACTCTCTGGTTGTTTAAGTTTACTTATACCAATTCACGAAAGTGTGACAACACTTTTGTGAATTAAAAACCAAACCCAGTAAGGGTTTCCAAAGTTCAAAATGGCGTAGCCATTTTCAGCTTTGATATGTTGCCCCTGCTAACAAATCAGCTAGGATCGCTATAATTAGCTATCCTGACTATATTATTGGTAAAGCTATGCAGGACTTTGGACAGCAATCCGATCCGATTACCTTAGTCATCTCAGAAGTTGTCGAACCAAATCTCATAGAAGAATATGAAGCTTGGACAAAAGGAATTAACCAAGATGCACAGCAATTTGAGGGGTTTATGGGGGTTGAAGTAATTCGTCCCCGCAATCAGCAATATCCTGAATACGTTTTTATCGTTAAATTTGATAACTACGATCACTACAAAAATTGGCTAGCTTCAGATATTTATCAAGCATGGATGCAAGATTCTCAAAAATTTATTTCTAAGCGATCGCAACAGCACCAGTCCAAGGGATTAGAACTGTGGTTTACCCTTCCTAAAAGCACATTAGGGAATCCATCGCCAGCCTATTACAAGCAGGTAATTGTGGGCACGATCACCGTATATCCATTAATTCTACTCGCCAACTTAATTCTCAATCCTTTTTTGCAGGGATTGCCATCGATTTTAGGACTATTTATTTCGGTCATCTTTGTATCCGCACTATTAACCTATCCAGTTATGCCTTGGTTGACCAAAATACTCAATTTTTGGCTCTATCCATCCACAAATAGAACAAATAGATTGACAAAACATAAACGGCGATAAGTAATTATCTAGGCGCAAAATATAAAACCCAAAAACTGTGGCGCACGCGCAGCGTGCGCCACAGTTTTTTGATATAGATTTTACTTATGCTCAGCTACTTATAAGTAGCTACTCCCTTCCCAGTGAAAAATTAGACGTTGCGGCGCGAAGCGCCGCAACGCTAATTCTTGGTTTTGTATGTCTATTTCTTAACTTGAAAACCTAGTAAGGTTTTGAGATTCCCAAAATGGCAACGCCATTTTGGGAATTGGTATTACATCAGCATATTTAAACAATAAAATTAGAGCCTATTCCTCTTGGGATGAGGATCTTCAGAAAATGAAAAACTTTTAACAGCGATCGCTTATTTCAGATTTATAATTGCGATGTAACTGGCTAGGCTCAATTAAATATAAAATCCAAAACCCATAGCACATGCTGCACATATGCCAAGGGCTTGGGTCTGTTTTTTACTGATGCCCAGCTATTTTAAGTTTCACAATCAATCAACTAACTTGAAGAGGAACGAATGGTAAACATTGGCTATCATGCAGCAAAAATCCAAGGAAACTTCCTCCGATCCATTTATAAATCCAGCCTTTCGACTCTAGTTAGTTTGCCGATCGCCCAAAAGCGACAGGTGCCCATAAAGGTTTATGCCCTATCTTGCGAAAGGGATTTACCCGAACAAGTAGCAAGTCTGCGATCATTCCTTCGTTATGTGGGAATTCCCGAATTGTTTACGGTCATGTCCGATGGAAGTTATACTGAAGAGAGTATTAAGCTATTGCGACGAATTCATCCCTGTGTGGATGTTCAGCTTTTAACTAAATTTCAAAGAGAAGACTTGCCCCAATCAGTATATGAATATGCCTCTCAGCAGGCGATGGGAAAAAAGCTCGCAGCCCTCATGTCTATTCCCATTGATGGGGCAACACTCTATACAGATTCCGATATTTTGTTTTTTCAAGGAGCTTCCAATCTAGCCGAACTAGCTACTAGTGAAAGTTCGGCTACCTATTATTTGCCAGACTGTAAGAACTCCTTGGACAAACGCCTCATTTATGAAGATATCGAGCAGCAAGAGCCAATTAATGCAGGATTTATTCTATTTAAAAAAGCTTTAGATTGGCACGAACCAGTACAGAGATTGGCAAAGCTCCAAGAACTTCCCAATTACTTCTCCGAGCAAACCATCGTTAATTTGACGATCAAGTCCAATCGCGGGCAAGCCCTAGATCGCGATAAATATGTTATGAATGTGGACGATCAGTTTGTCTATCCCGATCGCTTTGTCACCAAACAAACTGCTATGCGTCATTACGTCAGCGATATCAGACATAAATTTTGGCAATCTGTTTTCTTTCACCTATAGTCACCTAAATGGCTGGGCATAAAATCCAGATCTAAAACCTGCGGCACACGCTGCGCGTGCGCCGCAGGTTTTAGGGTTTTATATTTAATTAAGCCCATTGATAGACATGTAAATTTAGACATGTAAATTTAGATATGTAAATTAGTTTGCAATTGCTAATTTGTTCTAGAAACTCTCATCACTAATTCCCAAATGCCTCTATGTCACAAATATTGTCACAAATATACAGCTTTGATATCTTTGATACGCTGCTGACTAGACTAGTTAGCGAACCAACGGAGATCTTTAGAATCTGTGGCGATCGCGCTTTACATTTTGGTTGGATTAATTTTACAGCGGAGACTTTTCAGAAAGTTAGAATTAATGCTGAAGGTCGATCACGCTTATTTTATGAAGCTGGTGAAGTGACCCTAGATGAGATCTATCGGGAGGTTGCCAATACCTTAGAAATTTCTGCGGAAACGATTCAGAAACTAAAGCAATTGGAATTAGATGTAGAAGCAGAATATTTAGTGGCTGTACCACAGGCGCGACAATTGCTAGAAAAAGCAAGGCGATCGCATCCCCATGTGTTATTTCTCTCTGATATGTATTTGCCTGAAGCTTTTCTTGAGGAGCAATTGCAACAGCATGGCTTTTGGCAAACTGGCGATCGCCTCTACGTATCATGTCAGTACCGCAAATCTAAGGGATCAGGGGATTTATTTTTAAAAGCGATCGCCGATAGCCAACTGCGTCCTCAAGATCTAACGCATATTGGTAATAGTTGGCAACCCGATGTGGCTAAGCCTCGTGCCTTAGGGATTAAAGCGATTCATTTTGATGCTGCCAATCCCAATCGTTATGAGTCAATCCTGCAAGAGAATGCTCGATTTACCAACGGCATTACTTCTCTTCTGGCAGGGCTATCTCGGTATACCCGCCTATCGAGGGAGCCCAAAACATCAAAAGAAGCAATCATTGGCAATATTGCGGCTTCAGTAGCTGCACCAATTTTAACGGCCTATACCATTTGGATTCTACAGCAGGCGAAAGCTCGACAACTTGCCCGCATCTATTTTTTGGCAAGGGATGGCGAGATATTACTGCAAATCGCTCAAGAACTTGCGCCGAAAATTTATCCAGAGGTAGAACTGCGCTATCTCTATGTCAGTCGGCAAGCTTTAAGAATGCCTGGATTAACTAAGATCGATAAAGCCTTTTGGGAATGGATGTTTGATGATACGGATATTTTCAGCATTAACAGTTTGCTAGCCAGAATGTGTCTCGATCGTACTACTGCCGAGGAAATTTTTACCTCTCTCGGTTATCCTTTTGAGCTTTGGCAAAAGAATTTATCTGCCCAAGAAAGAATTACATTACGAACAAAGCTAGAAAGGCACGCACCTCTTCAGGAGCTAGTTCTGCAAATTGCAGCGCAGAAACGCGAAGTTTTAAAAGCCTATTTACAACAGGAAAAAATGTTGGATGGGCAAGCCTTTGGGCTAGTGGATGTGGGCTGGCGGGGTAGCTTGCAAATTTCCTTGGAAAATGCCTTTGCCCTATTTGGTACGAAGAATCCTGTCGGTTTCTACTTTGCATTGGACAAGCCTAGTGGTGGACTGAAGCACCGAGGAGAAGCAATAGCCTTTTTCTTTAACTTAAATCATGCCGTAGGACTTCGCAATGATATCGACTATCGCTACGTTTCCGCGATGGAAGTATTTTGTGCGGGCTGCGAAGGAACAACCCTTGATTATGCCTTGCAAGCAGATGGTTCCGTAGTTCCCCTTCTCAAGCATCCCCATAACCAGCCAGCCTTAACTTGGGGGTTAGAATTTTTCCAGCAATCGGTGATTGCGTTTGTCCGCCATCTCGTGGAGCGATCGCCGACGGACTTAATTTTTCTTACTTCCCCCAAACTCTGGCGCGAAGCATTAGATCGGCTATTTTTGACTTTTAATGATACTCCCACGCAACAGGAAGCCGAAGCCTTTACGGATTGTCCGTTCTTTGATGATCCGAACGAGCTCTATCATTTTTATTGGGCGATGCCTTTCCGATTGGTCGATGTACTTAAATATGCGATCGCCCTAAGTGCAGGGTTTACCGTCCATCGCAATGCATGGTATGAGGCAAGTCTGCTCGTTAGCTCCCCCTTGGTGAAAGCTTACCTACCCATAGCGATCGTTCAACGCAAAATCCTGAAGCGCTGTAAAAAATTAGTAATGTCACTAAAAAATACTAAGTAGCTAGGCATAAGTAAACTTAAAACCCAGAAGAGCATACCGCCCGCGCAGCGGGC
>NZ_ALWB01000241.1 GCF_000332215.1 Pseudanabaena biceps PCC 7429 | reverse complement strand
AGATGCGGCGCTTCGCGCCGCATCTCTCTTTTGGGTTTTATATGAATGGTGACAGCTATATAATTGGCTTAAAATAATAGACTTAAAGTTTTAGAGTTTTGCCGCAAACTGACGAATGCGATCGCAGCCTTCGCGGATTGTTTCTAAATTGGTCGCATAGGACAGACGAATACAATGATCTAGACCGAAGGCAATTCCTGGAATCACCGCAACTTGAAATTCCTCTAGAAGTTTGTCACAGAAATCTAGGGACGGCATTCCAAAGGATTTGATGCTGGGGAATAGATAAAAAGCGCCATCGGGTTTTGGACAAGTAATTCCTGGAATAGAAGTCAACAGGTCGTACATCACATCGCGGCGTTCGGCGAAGGCTTTTCGCATCGTTTCTACGCATTCTTGGGAATCATTGAGGGCAATCACCGCACCATATTGAGCAAAGGTGCAGATATTCGAGGTGCTATGTCCTTGAATGATCGTAGCCGCTTTAATGATATCGGGTGCTCCTGCTAAATAACCAACGCGCCAACCAGTCATCGAGTAAGCCTTGGCAAACCCACTACTAATTAAGGTGCGATCGTACATGGCTGGACTTACCGAAGCGATGCTGATATGAGATGCACCATCGTAGAGAATCTTTTCGTAAATCTCATCCGACACGATATAAACATGGGGATGCCGCTCCAAAACCTCAGCTAGGGCATGAATTTCCGCAGGAGAATAAACCATCCCTGTGGGGTTAGAAGGCGAATTGAGCACAAACAACTTAGTTTTAGGATTGATTGCCGCTTCCAATTGTTCTGGCGTAATTTTATATCCAGTTTCTTCAGTCGTAATCACAAATACTGGTGTCGCCTCGGCAAGCTTTGCCATTTCGGGATAGCTCACCCAAAAGGGCACGGGAATAATTACTTCATCTTCCTCGTCAAGGATAGCCATCATCAGGTTGTACAGCGAATGCTTGCCGCCATTGGTGACGATGATCTGCTCGGGCTTATAAGTTAATTGATTGTCGCGTAAAAGCTTGGCAGCGATCGCTTGTTTAAGCTCAGGGATGCCAGCGGCGGCAGTGTAGCGAGTCTTACCTTGATCGAGGGCGAGCTTAGCAGCAGCTTTGATATGGTCGGGCGTATCAAAGTCTGGTTCGCCAGCACTAAAGCTACAAACATCAATTCCACTAGCCTTCATTGCCTTAGCTTTTGCGTCGATCGCTAGAGTTAAGGAAGGCTGAATATTACGAAGTCTTTTTGCCAGTTGCATTTTTTCTGGAGGAGCGGAGGCATCTTTACGGGATAGCTTCGCATTGTATCAAAGCATACTTGCCAGAGTTTGATAGATTTTTAACAATTTAAGATTTACGATCAAATAAAAGCTCTCTTGGCATACTTGGGTTTGCCCATAAAAATCCATAAAAATATAGCTGCCATCAACTGTATCAGGATATAAAGCCCCAAAGAGGGTTGCCGCACTCCGTGCGGCAACCATCTTTGGGGCTTTTTGTTTTTTACCTATAATTTTGGCGATCGCGCGAACTGCTTGACTAATTTTTGCGGGATTTGCTTGACCCAACCTAAAAACTCTGGCGTAACGATCCCCTGAGGATAAAAGATGGTACCGATCACGATCAAAACGCCAAAAATGATCAACCGTCCATCCTTAAGAAATTGCGCTAGCCATGGAGGCACATTAGAAATCCCCGCAACTCCACGTAAAGCTTCAGGCAAAGCCGTCAGCACAATACCACCGACCACAGGTCCCCAAAATGTGCGCGAACCACCAATAAGGACAAAAGCTAAGAAAATAATACTGGCATCAAAGGTTCCCTGTCTTGCATTCCATGTATTCAAAAAATGAGCGCTGACCGCTCCCACCATCCCCGCGAGGCTTGCCGCTAAAGTAAAGGCTAAAACCTTGTAATAGGTAGGATTTATCCCCATCGAATCAGCAGCTAGTTCATCTTCACGAATAGCAATCAAAGCTCGACCTACCCGAATTTTTTCGAGCCGATACATAAAAGCCATACTTAATCCCAATAGGGGCAGAGCAATCCAGAGATATTCTAAGGGTGACTGAAACGGTTGAGGAATGCCAAAAATGCCGACTGCACCGCCCGTAATATCGAGATTTAGGGCAACCACTCGCAAAATCTCGACAAAGGCAATTGTGGCGATCGCCAAATAAATACCCCTAAGACGCAACACGGGAATGCCCAGCATAACCGCGAGGATCCCCGATATCAAACCTGCCGCCAGCATTTCCAGCAATACCCATACCACTGACAAAGATCCTGTCGTTGTTAAAATTTTGGTAGAAGCGATCGCCGCAATATAGCCCCCTAAAGCATAGAATCCTGGAGTCGCGAGGGACAATTGCCCAGCCATTAGGGGTAAATAAACGGAAATTCCTAAAATTGCGCCAAAGACTGCCGATACAAGCAAAAAGCCATAGGTATTTAGAAATTCAGTCATCATTCAGATTTGAATTGTTTTAAAGGCTAATTTTGCTATCCCTAAAGTACCGCAAAAATATAGCAATTCTTGTTTTATCGCAATTTGCGCTCCTACGCTCAAGTATTCATGCCCTTTATACCAAAGCTGAAAATGGCTATGCCATTTTCAGCTTTGGTATAAGTAGATATGAGCGGCGGCGCACCACCACGCATATCGTGTTTTTTATGCCCAGCTACTTATACCAATTCACGAAAGTGTGACAACACTTTCGTGAATTAAAAACCAAACCCAGTAAGGATTTTCAAAGCTCAAAATGGCGTAGCCATTTTGAGCTTTGGGATAAGTAGCTAGGCGCAATTAAGATAATGAGAATTGCTGAGATTGGTTCGACCAATTGCAAAAACCTTAACTTTTAGTGTAAGATAATAAGCCGTGAAATTGTTTGGGCTAGTAGCTCAGTTGTATAGAGCAATCGCCTTCTAAGCGATCGGTCGTGGGTTAGAGTCCCCCCTAGCCTGTTCATATCAGAAGGGAGCCTTCATATCATGAAGGCTCCCTTCTGTACTAATACTAATTCACTGAAGTGTTGGCTCACTTCAGTGAATTAAAAAACAAACCCAGTAAGGTTTTGAGATTCCCAAAATGGTAACGCCATTTTGGGAATTAAGAGCCAAGAATCGATGGGCGGTGCTACGCGCCGCCCATCGATTCTTGGCTTTTGAGTTGTCCCAAGACAAGTACCTGTAGCTATAAAAGCCAAAAGATGAGATTGTCACCATTCACCTTTTGGCTTTTTAATTTACAAATTTAATTTACAAAAGTGTTGTCACGCTTTTGTGAATTGGTATTACAGGGCAGTTACTATAAAATAAGTGATGGTCATTTGATGGCTATTTGATGACCATTTGACGGTCAATTTTTGGTCATTGCATATTCGCTAGGATTTATTTTTAGGATTCAATATTTAAACATGGGTAGTACATTCGGGCATTTGTTTCGCGTCACGACATTTGGGGAATCTCACGGTGGGGGCGTGGGGGCGATCGTCGATGGATGCCCGCCACAGTTAGAGCTGAGCGAAGCTGATATTCAAGTAGACCTCGATCGCCGCAAACCAGGACAGAGTAAAATTGTTACGCCGCGCCGCGAAGACGATCGCGCTCAGATCCTCTCTGGTGTATTTGAGGGCAAAACTCTGGGCACGCCCATTACGATCTTGGTGCAAAACAAAGATGCCCGTAGTCAAGACTATTCAGAAATGGCAGAAAAATTTCGCCCATCCCATGCCGATGCCACCTATCAAGCAAAATATGGCATTCGTAATTGGCAGGGTGGCGGTCGGTCTTCGGCAAGGGAAACTATTGGCAGGGTCGCCGCAGGGGCGATCGCCAAAAAGATTCTCAAACAGGTCGCAGGGGTAGAAATTATTGCCTATGTCAAACAGGTCAAGGATTTGGTCGTACCCCATATCGATCCAAATACGGTCACGATGGAACAGGTGGAAAGCAATATTTTGCGCTGTCCCGATCCAGAAATGGCAGCAAAAATGATCGACTTTATCGACAAAATCCGTCGTGAGGGTAATTCGGTGGGTGGCATTGTGGAATGTGTGGCGCGAAATGTCCCGATCGGTTTGGGCGATCCCGTATTTGATAAGTTAGAAGCAGATCTTGCCAAGGCGGTAATGTCCCTGCCAGCAAGTAAGGGTTTTGAAATTGGATCGGGTTTTGATGGCGTTTGCTTAACTGGGCGCGAACATAACGATGAGTTTTATATGGAAGGCGATCGCTTGCGTACGCGTACTAATAATTCGGGTGGCATTCAAGGCGGGATTTCCAATGGTGAAAATATTATTCTGCGTGTTGCCTTTAAACCAACCGCCACGATTTTACTAGAGCAAAAAACAGTGTCAGTGTCAGGGGAAGAAACCACCCTCACGGGTCGAGGTCGCCACGATCCCTGTGTATTGCCAAGAGCTGTACCGATGGTCGAGGCGATGGTGGCTCTAGTATTATGCGATCGCTATCTCACGCAAAAAACAATTTCTCTCTAAATCCTTCTAATCATTTTGTTATCCTAAAGTACAGCGCCACAAACGCACCAACCAAGTTTTAATAGTAGCTAACTCATCTAACTCATCAGTCAACTCACCGCAATGACCACAACGCCGATCGCTCCAAAAACAACAGTACAACCAAAACTCATAAATCGCCCTGATGCGTTGGGACGCTTTGGGATCTTTGGGGGCAAATATGTTCCTGAGACTCTCATGAGCGCTCTTACTGAGCTAGAGACTGCTTTTTATCATTACAAAAACGATCCAGACTTTAACAACGAACTCGATGGCTACTTGCGGGACTACGTGGGGAGACCCAGTCCCCTGTACTTTGCGGAGAGATTGACACAACATTATGGGACGGCTCAGATTTACCTCAAGCGCGAAGATCTCAACCATACTGGTGCTCATAAGATTAATAATGCGTTAGCACAGGTACTCCTCGCTATCCGTATGGGCAAAAAACGGGTCATTGCCGAAACAGGTGCGGGTCAGCATGGTGTGGCAACGGCAACGGTTTGCGCTCGATTTGGTTTGGATTGTGTTATTTACATGGGCGTTCAGGATATGGAGCGCCAGTCCCTCAATGTATTTCGGATGAAATTGATGGGTGCGGAAGTGCGCCCCGTTGAGGCGGGTACTGGAACTCTCAAGGATGCCACCTCCGAAGCAATTCGTGACTGGGTAACAAATGTGGTCGATACCCACTATATTCTTGGTTCCGTAGCTGGCCCCCATCCCTATCCGATGATCGTGCGAGATTTTCATGCGGTAATTGGGAAAGAAAGCCGTCGTCAAAGCCAAGAGAAATGGGGTGGGTTGCCAGATATTTTATTAGCCTGTGTTGGTGGTGGTTCCAATGCAATGGGACTATTCAATGAATTTGTGGATGAGCCTTCCGTCCGCTTGATCGGTGTAGAGGCAGCAGGTAAGGGAACGAATACCGAATTCCATGCGGCAACCTTGACCCTTGGACGTGTTGGTGTCCTGCATGGGGCAATGAGCTATCTACTCCAAGATGAACAGGGACAGGTACAGGAAGCTCATTCCATTAGCGCTGGTTTGGATTATCCAGGAGTTGGACCAGAACATAGCTACCTTAAAGATTTAGGTCGGGCAGAATACTATAGCGTTACCGATCAAGAGGCTCTTGATGCATTTCAGCGTCTTTCTCGCTTAGAAGGGATTATTCCTGCCTTGGAAACATCCCATGCGATCGCCTATTTGGAAACCCTCTGTCCACAATTAACGCCCGATCAACGCATTATTATTAATTGTTCTGGTCGTGGTGATAAAGATGTAAATACCGTGATTCAACATTTACATCTCTAATAAAAAATTACTAAGTTAAAACCCAGAAGAGCATACTGCCCGCGCAGCGGGCGGTATGCTCTTCTGGGTTTAGGCTTTCGTGAATTGGTATTACCTATAGCTATATCCCAAAAAGAGAAGTGGGCTGTGCAAAGCACAGCCCACTTCTCTTATGCTTGAGCGGAAAGCCATCGCTCTGCTTCTAAAGCAGCCATACAGCCTGTGCCAGCGGCGGTGATTGCTTGGCGATATTCGTGATCTTGGACATCGCCACAGGCATAGACCCCTGCGATATTTGTGGCAGTTGATTTCCCTTTAGTAATAATGTAGCCAGTTGGATCGAGTTCGATCTGTCCCGCAAATAAATCGGTATTAGGGGTATGCCCGATCGCATAAAACAGTCCGCCCACAGCTAAATCTCGCTCTTCGCGAGTATGCGTATCCACGATCTTCACTCCTTTAACGATTTCTTCTCCATACACATCCAGAGGGAGAGAATGCCAATGGATGACTATTTTGGGGTGAGCGAAAACGCGCTCCTGCATGATTTTACTCGCTCTCATATGATCCCCTCGTACGAGTAAATGCACCTTAGATCCGTATTTTGTTAAGAAAATTGCCTCCTCAGCCGCCGTATCACCGCCCCCAACTACAGCAAGTTCTACCCCCCGAAATATGGGAGCGGCTCCGTCACAAACTGCACAAGCAGAGATGCCCCGATTCCAAAATTGCGCCTCACTGGGTAAATGGAGGCGTTTCGCGGTCGCACCTGTGGCGATGATCAGGCTATGGGCTTGTACTTGATGCGATGTGGAGGTAATTGTAAAAGGGCGATCGCTCAGATCGATAGCGACGACATCCTCCATAATCATTTCTGCCCCGCAATTTAAGGCTTGCTCCCTCATGTCATGCATCAATTGCGCGCCCATAACGCCATTTGGAAATCCAGGAAAGTTTTCGACTTCCGTTGTCGTCATCAATTGTCCACCAGGAATCCCCCCCTTTTGAAATCCCTCAAATACCAGTGGATTCAAGTTGGCGCGTCCCGCATAAATAGCCGCTGTATGCCCTGCGGGTCCTGAACCAATAATCACTAAGTTTCTGATTGGGGAATTTGCGATCGCATCAGACTTCATTATTACTTTGCCTCTAAATTATGAAACTTCCATTAGTCATTATCATTAATTCTGATTAACTAGCTAAGCATAAGTAAACTTAAAACCGAGAAGAGAGTATCGCCCGCGTAGCGGGTGTTAATCTCTAGTTTCTGTTTTTTAATTATGCTGAACTACTTGCTGATCTTTATATGGTACTCCCTTCCCACCAAAGAAATAGACATACAAAACCAATAATTAGCGTTGCGGCGCTTCGCGCCGCAACGTCTAATTTTTCACTGGGAAGGGAGTAATCAGAACCAAGATTTTTGATTTGGTAAATTGCTGTAGTATGCCCCACTTAACTATTTGTAAATACAAAATACTTGGGATTTTGAGTCTAATGTAAATTGATCATCCGTTAATAATTTTTGATACTAAACTTAAGAAAATATCCTCTGGACTATAGTGACTCTAAATACTAAATAATTAATAAATAAATAATTAATTAATAAGTTTGTATTCCTTTAGATCGAATAGATCGAAGTCTCTTTTTAATTGTAGTCATTATTAAAATTTGATCGGTGTGATATCTAAACTTAATAGGAAATTAATAGCATAAGTAAGTGAGCTTAATTAAATATAAAACCCCAAAAACTGCGGCACACGCCCAGCCTGTGCCGCAGTTTTTAGATCTAGATTTTAATTATGCTGAGGTACTTAGGGACTTGCGAGAAAATAAGATGCCAATCCAGATTTACCAGAATCGGTGGCGCGGCGGAGCCGCGCCACCGATTCTGGTTTTATATTTGATACTTCATTAAATCGCAAGTCCTTTATAGCTATAGTTGATTTTTTGAGAAATTAATTGATTAATTCTAACTAATTTTTTCCATTTGTCTGACATATCGTTATACTTAAGAAAATTATTATGTTTCATGCTGGATATAAACACAGATTAATGAGTATATCTTCCTAATTACTACTCATCCAGAAAAAATCTGTGAGTATATTTTCCTAATGGCTATTAATTTAGAAAAACTTATTGAGTATATCTTCCTAATCACTACCAATTTGAAAAAGAAGTACGTGAGTATATCTTCCTAATTGCTATGGCGATCGCCATCTTAAGTGATTTATGAATGCTTTATGGAAGAACATCTCAAAGGGTTACGCTTCCATAAACTCAAAAATAGACAACACATTTAGGATTGCTAATAGTAATCCTAAATGTGTGAGAGATTTCGACTGCGCTCAGCCAAAGTATACCGATAGTTGAGCGAAGTCGAAGCCATATTTCTCTCATAAATGATTTCATAAATGATTTAGGACTGCTATATATGACAAAATATATCGTCACGAAAGATTTTTTGTATGATAATGGGAGAATACTTAGAAAAATGAAGCTACATTACCTCTAAATCGATTTCTAGGTCGATAAAACTATGGATATCAAGCTCATCAATATCGGCTTTGGTAATATCGTGTCCGCAAACCGAGTTGTGGCGATCGTTAGTCCCGAATCTGCCCCTATCAAACGCATTATTAGCGATGCTCGCGAACATGGTAAGTTGGTCGATGCCACCTATGGTAGAAGGACAAGAGCCGTTATTGTCACCGATTCTAGTCATGTGGTTCTATCTGCTATTCAACCTGAAACTGTTGCTAATCGTTTTGTCATCAGTAAAGAAGGGGCTACGGATTAAATTTAAATTAAATTTAAATCAATTTAGAAATCCTTGCTCGTCAAGGATTTTTAAATGTAATAATTCTCAATATGATTTGGATTTGACGACCTTACAAATCACTACAAATCACTATCAGTTTTATTTACCAATTTATCGGAAAACTGGGTTAAAAACCCCGTGCTACTAGCACGGCTTTATATTAAACTAGATACTTTACACAATAAATGCTATAATGTAAGCATGGCTCAAAAAGCTTTCAAGTACCGATTCTATCCAACTCCTGAGCAAGAAACCTTGCTTAGAAGAACGATGGGTTGCGCTCGATTAGTCTATAACCGTGCCTTAGCCGCAAGGACAGAAGCATGGTATGAACGCCAAGAGTCGAGTTGGATACTCTG
>NZ_ALWB01000240.1 GCF_000332215.1 Pseudanabaena biceps PCC 7429 | reverse complement strand
TGCGGCGCAAGCGCAGCTTGCGCCGCAGGTTTTAGGGTTTTATATTTAATTGCACCTAAATATTTATAAATTTAGATTGAAAAAGCAGATCAAGGAGTCATCAGCGTCTTTAGAGCTTTTTCACTATCCATAGATAGATATCGCGATCGCCACCATCGCTTACCAAAAGATGTCACCAAATATCTGATAGATTTATATATGTTTACAAAGTCAATTTAATAAAAAATTTTATGAGCTTACTGATCGTTGGCGCGACAGGTACACTAGGTCGTCAAATCACCCGTCACGCAATAGATCGGGGGCTAAAAGTCAAATGTCTTGTCCGCTATCCTAAAAAAGCAGGATTTCTTAGAGAATGGGGTGCCGATTTAGTGGTCGGGAATCTTACTAATCCCGAAAGCATAGATGACGCATTAGAAGGGGTCACTGAGATTATTGATGCAGCCACTACCCGCGCCACTGGCTCCTTGAGAATTAAAGATGTCGATTGGCTGGGAAAGGTTGCCCTGATTCAAGCCGCCGAACGCGCTAAGATTCAGCGCTTTGTCTTTTTCTCCATTCTTAATGCTGAGAAATATCCCAATGTTCCGCTGATGGACATTAAATATTGCACCGAAAAATTTCTTGCCTCCACCGACCTCAACTACACCATTCTTAAACCCTGTGGGTTTTACCAAAACTTGATTGGGGAATATGCGATCCCCATCCTCGAAAATCAAACGATCTGGATTGGCGGTGAATCATCCCCGATCGCTTACATGAATACCCAAGATATCGCCAAGTTTGCAGTTCGTGCGCTCACGGTTAAGGAAACTGAGCGCAAGTCCTTTGCGATCGCAGGTCCCAAAGCGTGGCAACCAAGCGAAATTATCAAACTCTGCGAAAGAATGTCAGGACGAACCCGCCGCACCGCCAATATGCCCCTTGGCTTACTCCGCTTTGCCCGCAAAGTTGCTCTAGGTTTTGAATGGGGTTGGAGTTTTGCAGAGCGCATGACCTATGCCGAAGTCCTTGCCAGTGGTATTCCCCTTGACGCAGATATGGCGGAAACTTACAAAACTTTTGATCTTCAAGAAGAAGATATGACCACATTGGAATCCTATATGCAGGAATACTTCAGCCGCATTCTTAAAAAGCTGAAGGAGCTAGATTATAAAGAGCCCAAAATTAAAGCTCCGTTCTAGAAGTCTATCTAGATAGACTCTAGATAGACTATGTATGAAGCGCTGCCTAGCCCCTTGAATTTTGTTGCTATATTTAGAACAGGCTAAAAAGAACAGGCTAAAAAGAACAGACTAAACGCTATCCCCTAAGTGGTAACTCCAGTTAATTCCTAAATCCAATAATTAAATCTAATAATTAAAAATCATGAGCAAATCACCATTAGACGCTTTCTTTATTGGTAGAGCCACTGCTGAGGCTGTGATCGATCGCATCGAGGACACTGTGACTGATGCTCTCAGTGCCTTTGGCAAATTTGATGCCGAACAACGCGAAAATCTGCGTACTTTCGTTGAAGCAATTTTAGAGAAAGCAGATCGGCAAAAGGGAGCCGTCACGAAGGATGATGGCGATATCGCCCCTGACGAGTTGCAGGAAACTATTGACAATCTTCGTGCTGAAATCGCGCAACTAAAGTCTGAATTGCAGCAATATCGACATCAGTAAACTAACGTGAGTTCGAGATAATTCCCAAAAGTAAAAGCCCTGCTACGCAAGGCTTTTACTTTTGGGATTTTAAAATTTGCCAGCTTAACCCGAACTGACGTTATAGTGCGATTTATACCAATTCACGAAAGTGTGACAACATTTTTGTGAATTAAACACCAAACCCAGTAAAGTTTTGAGATTCCCAAAATGGCAACGCCATTTTGGGAATTGGTATTAGCGATCTGTTAGCGTGATGTTGGTAGAGAGGGCGATGATTTAGGCATAGGCATAGTTCTTATAGGTGTATTTGTTGGCGAAACAGTAGGTAATGGATTGGGGGAAATATTTGGTGAAGCATTGGGTGTAGTCGTAGCTGCTGGCTTATCTGGTTGAGCCTCTACTCTTTTCTTTTCACCTAAAATACTAGGAGTCCCATCGTCGAATACACCTGCAATACAAGCAATCATCAAGGTTGCCAATGTACCCACAAATAAAGCCTTCCAGCCTAAATCGGAAATGTCTCGACGACGGGAAGGAATTAGGGAGATCGTGCCACCCACGAAAATCCCTACAGATGCTAAATGGGCAAAACCAGATAAGGCGTAGCTCACAATGATCACAGTGCGATCGCTAATTAACCCATCCTTAGAAGCTTGAGCCAAAGCCTGATAGGGAGGAATTGCCGTCTCAAACAACCGTCTACCAATAATTACCGAAGCCGTCCAAGAATCATCCAAAGAAACCCCTGTTAGCAAAGTTAACGGATAAAATAAAGCTCCTTGGATATTCGGTAAATTAACCACCTTGAAAATGTCGCTGAAATTCGCAAGCTGAGCAAAAATTTGATTGATCAAATCGACTAGACCCACGATTAAAATCAAAATTGCCGCGATCGAAGCAGCCATTTTTAACCCATCCAAGGCTCCAATAATCGTGGCATCCATTGGACTCATCCGCTTCATTGTCTCGCCACCTGCATTCTCCAATTCGCCATCATCAGGCTTTGCCGACTTGTCTTCCTTGGGAATGCCGCCCATGGTGACAGGGACTGATGTCTCAGGGACAAGGATTTTGGAAAGTACAAAGCAGGCGGGGATCGCAATAATCGAAGCTGAAACTAAATGCCCAAGAATATTAGGGAAAACTGGCTTTAAAAAACTTGTATAGATTGCCAAGGTCGAAGAGGCTGCCGTCCCAAAACAGCAGGCCAAAATCGCACATAGTTCGCTACGAGTCATCCTCGGCAAATAGGGCTTAACCACGATCGCCGCCTCAATACCCACAAAGATATTTGCCGCACCGCTCAAAGCCTCTGCCCCACTCAGGCGCATCGTCCAGAAAAACAACTTAGCAAATACATTAACTACGATCTGGATAACACCAAGGTTTTCGAGTAAAGCCATAAATCCCGAAAAGAAAATTACCGCAGGCAAAGCCCGAAAGGCAAATACATAGGCTAAACGATTCGTCGTGCAGTACTTTGCCGCTGCGTTTGCAGCAGTTGTAAGATCATCTAGCAAAACCTGTCCAGGAGGGCAAGTACCATCAGGCTTGATCGGCAACAGGGCATAGGGTTCTTGACCAGTTGGAGGTACCAACAAGCGCCCAAACACAAATCTTGCCCCTGCATCAGCCGAATCAAACAAAGCATTCAGCAGATCGCTAAATTTTTGTAAGCCCTCTCTCGTCTGAGGTTGCTGAAACACAAAATAGCCCAGCACCAACTGCAAGCCAATTCCCCAAAGAATGACCCGCCAAGGAATGACTCGGCGATCTTCAGAAAAGATCCAAGCCACAAAGCACAAGCCAAAAATGCCAAAGAAAGAAACAAAATTCAAGTAGGTCATGGGCGTTTGAGGATGAGATTCAACATAGACAACCGAAAGGACAACCAAGAATAACCGAATCGAACAAGCAATCCCAAAGCAAATTAAAACAAATTAAAAAGTAAATTGCCAAAACAGTTGCAAAATTCGATCA
Organism: Pseudanabaena biceps PCC 7429; assembly: GCF_000332215.1. Classification (GTDB taxonomy): domain Bacteria; phylum Cyanobacteriota; class Cyanobacteriia; order Pseudanabaenales; family Pseudanabaenaceae; genus Pseudanabaena; species Pseudanabaena biceps. The sequence continues at coordinate 5,158 of NZ_ALWB01000240.1, read as the reverse complement.
AAATGTTACGATGATAAATGCTTTAAACCATGTCATTTCGCTAAAGGAATAAACTGTGGCAAACATCAAGTCCGCAAAGAAGCGCATTCAGATCGCTGAGCGTAACCGTCTGCATAATAAATCATATAAGTCAGCCGTCAAGACTTTAATGAAGAGCTATTTAGAAGCAGTTGAAGCCTATAAGGCTAACCCTACTCCTGAGGCGCTAGAAGCAGTTAATGCTAAACAGTCCTTGGCCTATAGCAAGATCGATCGCGCAGTCAAATGTGGAGTATTACACAACAACACAGGTGCGCGTCGCAAATCCAAGCTAGCGGTAGCTCTTAAAAAAGTTACTGTGAATAAATAAGCCTCAACACAAGTACTTTGCCATACAAGTGCTTTGCGATATAGGTGCTTTACAATCATTAGCGGTCAAAAGTTCTGAAAAATCAAGGGAAAATGTATTACGCTTTGTATTACGAATTACCAAGAATCTTCTTCAAACTTGCTACAATTGATCCGATAATGGTTCGAGATCGATCAAATTTGGATTGCGGTTTCACAACATTTTATTAATCTTTCGTTGATTTTTAACAATTTGTTCGTGATCTCCTTGTTCGGGCAGGTTGTAGAATAATCGCTTTTCCCTACAGCTATCGTCTGCGATCTTGAGATCTTCTCAGCCTGTCCTGTTCAATTAAACTCACCCTAAGCTCATGTCTGATACGGACAAAGATAGATTCTTGAATCCTATATTTGGTTACAGGGGCGAATTTACTCCTGAAAATTTGGCTTTTAATGCTAATTTACAAGAGTTTGCTAATCGTATTTCACTTATATGTGCTTTAGAAACAGGTGGTAAAATTCCACCGATGGAAGCTTACAAACAAATTAAGGATCTGTGGGCAGAACTAGATCGATCTAGAAAAAATCTTTTGTCTGAGGATTGATCTCATAGCCGAATCCAAACTCAGTCAACATTCAAGTCGATATCAAGTCGATCCCAGTTCGATACCAATTTCAATACCATCAACGCTCATCAACCCACTCCATAGATATAAATCTCGAAAAGATTGTTTACAATCTTTAACATAGGTTTATACTAGAAATAATTAACTTCATTTTGCTGATTTCTCCCATTGCATGACTATCCAAAGCAATCTAATCTTTGGAAGCTGAGGTTTTCATAGAAAAGCTCTTTTTAAACCGCTTAAAATTTAGGGCAGAGATGTCCTTCGGCTTTGTTAGTGATTGTTTATCCCGTGCGATTGGCAGAATAGGCGAACTGTTCTTAGAACAAATTTGCTGCAAATCTTAGGATCATCCATGCCCTCATCTTTTCTTTCTCTCGGTATTTCAGAAGCTCGAGTTGCTAAGCTCGAATCCATTGGCTTTACAGAGCCTACAGCTATTCAAGAACAAGCAATTCCACAATTGCTCGCTGGTGCAGATGTACTCGGTCAAGCCCAAACTGGCACTGGTAAAACTGCTGCCTTCGCTTTACCAATTTTAGAGCGTTTGGATCTCAACAGCGATTCTCTTCAAGCGCTAATTTTGACTCCAACGCGTGAATTGGCGATTCAAGTCGGTCAAGCTCTACGCAGTTTTAATACAAAGCCTGGTGCGAAAATTCTCACCGTATATGGCGGATCGGCGATCGATCGCCAAATGATCCAATTGGAGCGTGGCGTTCATGTTGTCGTCGGTACTCCAGGTCGTGTCATCGATTTGATGGAACGCGGTAAGCTAAAGCTGGAGAATCTAGCATGGTTCGTTTTAGACGAAGCCGATGAAATGCTTAACATGGGATTCATCCAAGATGTAGAGAGGATTTTGGTAACAACTCCTTCTACTAAACAAAGCACCTTCTTCTCGGCAACTATGCCTCCTGCGGTCAAGCGTTTAGTTAAGAATTTCTTGAAGTCTCCTGTAACCGTCAAGGTTGAGACTCAAGATTCCACACCTACCCGCATCGACCAACAGATTTATCTGGTTCCCTATCATCTGACCAAAGAGGAAGCCCTATTGCCCGTTTTGGAGTATGAAGCTCCTACTTCGGCGATTATCTTTGTCCGTACCAAGGACTCGGCAAGCAGATTAACTGAGATTCTGCAATCTTCTGGACATAGTGTCGATGAATATCACGGCAACCTTTCTCAGTCTCAACGTGAAAATCTATTGCGTCGTTTTCGCAATCAACAGGTGCGTTGGGTAGTTGCTACCGATATTGCGGCGCGTGGTTTGGATATTGATGGTTTAACCCATGTATTTAACCTCGATATTCCAGATGATCCCGAGCGCTATGTTCACCGTATTGGACGCACTGGTCGTGCTGGTAAAAAGGGTGTGGCGATTACGCTGATTTCTGGTAAAGAACGCTACAAGCTTCGTCAATTGGAACAGCAGGTCGGTATGCCCTTGCCTCCTTTGCCCTTGCCTAGTGTTGCTCAGATTCAAGAGCGTCGCATTGGTAGGTTTACTGAGCAAATTCTACAAGCCTTAACAGGTGAGAGATTGGCTTCCTTCTTGCCTCTCGTGTCGCAGCTGGTAGAAGATTACGATCCTCAAGCGATCGCTGCTGCCGCTCTGCAATTAGCCTATACCCAGTTGCAATCCGAAAAAGCTGAACAAGCTGCATTACAGGTTTTGGCAAAACAACCCCATACTCCTTCAGGTCGTGACCGTGGTGGTGATCGTGATGGCGGTTCCTACAGTGGTAGACCCATCAAACGCGGTCAAAGTGGTGGTCGTTCCGATGGCGGTGGTCGTTCTAGCGGTGGTCGTGATGGCGGTGGTCGTGATGGCGGATATGATTCTCGTCGTCCTTCTCGCGATCGCGATCGTTCCTCAGCTCCTGTTAAATACTAAGTTAGATATTGCGCCCAGCTAGTTATACCAATTTACGAAAGTGTGACAACACTTTTGTGAATTAAAAACCAAACCCAGTAAGGGTTTTCAAAGCTGAAAATGGCTAGGCTATTTTCAGCTTTGGTATAATTCACCCGATCGCAAGATATCGCCGAGCTAGTACTTAAGAGATAATCGTAAATAAGTAATCGCAGCCCAAGTTATTTGAAGGAAGTTTCGTTAAGCGAAATTTTCTTGAATGACTTGGGCTAAATATTTTAGTGGTCATATCTGAGATCATGCAGTCCTTAACAACCTTTTCGAGCCTTGATAATAACCTTCGCAAAAATCTGACTGCGATTTTTTTGGCAGGGCTGTTCTTTTGGTCGAGTATGGCTTCCCAGTTGCCAACTTTACCTCTCTACGTCCGCACCTTAACGCAGTCCTTCGATCAAATTGGGATCGTCATGGGTTCCTTTGCGATCGGTTTGCTTGTCTGTCGTTCTTATCTTGGCAGACTCTCCGATCGCAAGGGCAGACGCTATACGATGAGAATTGGATTGATTGTTGCGGCTATAGTGCCCCTATGCTATGCCGCATTACCATCAATTCCTTTGTTAATGTTCTTTCGGGCTGTACATGGTATTAGTATTGCCGCCTTTGCCGCTAGCTATAGCGCTTTAGTTTCCGATCTTGCACCGATTGAGAAGCGCGGAGAAATTATTGGTTATATGAGCTTGGTCAACCCCTTAGGTTTGGCATTTGGTCCTGCAATTGGTGGTTTGATGTATGAAGCATGGGGATATCAACTTCTATTTATATCGGCATCACTCCTAGCGATCGCAGGGCTGCTCTTAACAACTCAAATTGAGACAGAAGGAGATATCGGTAATCGTCAAGTGGGATCGGCAAATACGGCGAAACCAAAATTTTGGGAGACATTCCTTAATCCTCGCGTCAGAGTCCCTTCGACCATCCTCTTACTCGTAGGATTTGCTTTTGGAACCCTCAGTGCTTTTATGCCTCTTTTGATGCAACAAAAACATGTTCCTTTGAATGCTGGCTTGTTTTATATGGCGGCAGCACTTTCAGGATTTATCATTAGGTTTCCCGTGGGAAGGTTAAGTGACGAATGGGGACGGGGTATTTTTATCTCTATCGGGATCTTCTTTTATGCTGCCTCTATGGGGATCATCTATTTTGCGAACCATGACTACGAGTTTCTTCTATCTGGAATTGCCGAGGGAATTGGTTCGGGAATTGTTATTCCTGCGATCGTGTCTTTACTTGCCGATCGCACGGTTCCGCAGGAACGGGGATATGTATTTGGGATGACATGGATCGGCTTCGATCTGGGGATCGCTTTGGCAGGACCGATTATGGGTAAGCTGATTGCATTTGTGGGGCTTGCTAATATCTTTGCGATCGCCACAGGACTTTGTCTCATGGGCATGGCTATTTTTAGCACCCAATCTAACAAGACGTTATCCGATTCCTTTAAATTTGCGATTGGTAAAACAAGCGATCGCTACGCGGTGAAGTCCTCTACGATTCGTATTTAGGATAGTGCCCAATTCAAAAAAGCAAATATGGGTGGCGGCACTTAGTGCCGCCACCCATATTTGCTTTTTATTTTGTTTCTGACAAGGCAAGGGATCTGGGTATATAAAGTGACATCGAACCGACAATCGGAATTGCCGACGGGCAACTTTCGGTTTTATACCAAACAGGTTTACCACACATTAAACCTTCACTAGCGGGGCTTTGCGGAATTGTACAGTTCATTTCTGTATCGTGAAGTCTAAACGCCGCCATGTTTTGGGGCAATCCCTGTCTAACTACATCGATATAGCGATCGCGATAGATGCCCTGAATAATATTGCGGTTGTATAGACTTGCCGAAGTGCCGACATTGAGATTGTATTTCTCAATCATCCAACTGGGAACATAATAAGCATGAGACTCCCCAGCAGTATTTTTGAAGGTAATAATATTGCCAGAAATTTTTTCGATTACCTGAGGAGTACTACTGTCAAGATACTCACCCATGGGTTGCGTTTGGGCTGCGGTCTCCGATGCCATCAATACGATCGCGATCGGAAGTGCACCGAGGAGAAATCTTAAAATAAATTTTGGCATAGTCTTTGAAACTCCGAATTTTTGATGCGATTTTGGTGCTGCTCCCTTACGATTGCATTATCGCGATTGAGCTGATGCGTGAGTTGCTTGACTACTGTACAAAACTTATCCTCTGCCTTGATTTCTTCATTTTTTGGAGTAGTGCTAAAAAAGGAAAGGGTGGTCGGCGCAAAGCGCCGACCACCCTTTC
>NZ_ALWB01000239.1 GCF_000332215.1 Pseudanabaena biceps PCC 7429 | reverse complement strand
GTTTGAGATAACTTGCCTTTGGATCTCAGTACTTTGAGAATCTAAGATAGGTTGAATGGTGTCGGACTCTCTTTGGATCGTGCGATCGCTTTGAGTAATATTATCTAGCCGAGCTATATCAGGTTGATTGCGATCGATAGGAGCAGAATAATCTGCATTAACTCTTGCTTGAATATTGCGATCGCTTTCTAAATTTGTTAAATCAGCAGTATCAACTTGCCTTTGAACTGCCTGATTTATATCGCTGTTTATATCGTGGGACTGGTTATCTGGTATTTCTGCAATGGCTGTTGTTTCTGCAATGGGTTGATCGGAAGTTGATGCACTTGGGATTGGCGAAGCGTTATCATTAGATCTTTGGATTTGAGGAGAATTAATTGATTCAACATCATTTGAGATAACTTGTCTTTGGATTTCAGTGGTTTGAGAATCTAAGATAGGTTGAATGGTAAAGTCGGACTCTCTTTGGATCGTGCGATCGCTTTGAGTAATATTATCTATCTGACTGAGGTCTGATAATTCGCTAGATCTTTGAATTGGGCGATCGCTGATTAAACCACTTGCCGATCGCAGGAATTTGCTCTGTTCTTGTAAATTAGCTTTAGAAGCAACAGATTTAGTTTGGATAGTATTTAGAGAAGGTGATTGTAGAGGACTATTAAAGAAAGGGGAGTCTTCAAAGGAACTCGCAAGAAATTCAGAGTCACTATTGATATCTAGATTATCAGGGCTTAATAGGGAAATTGCTCCCAGAGGATAAATAAATTTTGGCTGTAAGAATGACTGTCCAAGCGCATTGGGGACTATTAAAGGCTCATAATTACCTAGCGGAATATCATCATATATTCCGTCATCACTAGCATCAAAGGAGGGAGGAGTATTTTCAGTCACGTCTTATGAACTTGGGAAAGAACCATTGGATGTATCTCTGGTGACTACGGTAGCAGCCCCACCGCCTGTTGTTGCCACTGTTAGCCCCTCAATTGCTAAGGATAACTCTTCGATCGCAACAGCATTGCCATCGGCTTGAAGGGATGGTGCTTGCCAATTAACGGGAATCGCACCGATTAAAGTCCAACATTGTCTAGTTTCGCCAGCTTGATTAAAGAGCAAGATACGGATGTTACGTCTTCGGGATGTGGTAGCTGTGAACCAGTTCCAAAAGCTGAGGTCTTCGGTTACTCCGCGTTTGAGAGTTACCTCTGAAAAGGTCGTATGTCCTAAGAGAATCTTTTGCTGGTCATTATTGCCTCCCTCAAGGTAGGTTTCATAATTTACTTTGGCACTCAATCCCGTACATTCAGTAAAACATGCCACAATTGTTGAATCAGGGGACATCTCTACATAGAAATGGTTGGTGGTAACGTAAGATGCTGATCTGGTAAAACCGTTACTAGTCATAACCTGCCCTCATAATTTCTTCCCGCCCGCTCCTTTTGCTGCTTCAAGTCATCTAGAAGAAGCTGATGCACCCGATTGCTTAGCAATCTTATTCTTAAAGGCTCTTGTAAAATCTGAGCAGCCAACTTGGCAAGTTCAGCTCTTTCTTTGGGGTCTCCAGAATAGTTTGCCATCAAAGCTTTGCCATGTATATGTAAACGTATACAACGTATACTTAGTATATTTAATCGTATATTTACACTACATTATATAGCAATGCAAGTTTTGCTTAGGATATAAAATTCCTAAGATGGCAACGCCATCTTAGGAATCTCAAAACCTTACTGGGTCTGTTTTTTAATTCACTGAAGTGTTGCCTCATTTTAGTGAATTGGTATAAAATCCAGATCTAAGCCCTGTGGCGCTCGCTGCGCGTGCGCCACAGGGCTTAGATCTTTATATCTATTTGAACTGGGCTTTGAGAAAGGGTTGGCGTAGCCAACCCTTTCTCAAAGCCCAAAAGTAGAAGCCTTGCGTAGCAAGGCTTCTACTTTTGGGCTTTTAAGATTTGCCAGCTTAACTTGAACTGACGTTACTTAATTGGGGGATTTGATGGGAAATTTTAAGGGGATGAGTCCAGTTTGCTTGAGTAAATTCTGCGCTTCATCGGTGCGCATGATCGCGATAAAACGTTCGGCGATGGGCAAGCGACGATTATCACGGGTATAGACTACCGAAATCGGATATGCAAGAGGATAGGTTTGATTGATAAAGTTACTGTAATTTTGAGTGTAGCTACCTTTTTCGTTACAAAGATCGACATTGGGGGTAACAGCTTTGCCCGATTTAAACATGAGGGGTGAGATAAAGGGTTTATTGTCATCGGCGATCGCGAGGGGATAAACGGAGCATTGACCAAAGACTTGACTGATCGATCCAAAAGAAATGCTGCCGATACTTCGGTCTTCAAAGTCTTGGATTACCTGTCTGAGAGAATCAAAAACCGATAGGGATGTAATGCTATTATTACCCTCTTGGATCAGCTGGCGGAAAGCAGCGATCGCATCTTCATCTTTGAGCACCCGTTTTTCAAAAATTTCGATCGCATCATTATCGAGAGGCATATAGAGCTTCACAGGGAGATTTGGCCCCCCCAACTGTCGCCAATTGATGATCTCACCTGTATAGAGTTGACGTAATTGGGAGAAGGTAAGTCTACCATGCAAGGCGGTGGGCAGACTATTATCGCGTTGGGCATAGCTAAAGGCAACAAATACTGTTAAGCCATCGTAGGCAATATCTTGGGTAATAAAGGTTCCATCTAAATTATCAGTTACGCTTGAAATCGCAAAATCAGCTTGATTAGATTGCAATTGGGTAATTGGCGATCGATTGCTATTCTTGTCAACTACGACGGGTTGATATTTAAGTTGGAGTTTTGGTTGACGCTTTTTCAATTCATCTTCTAAGGTCGAACCTTTAGCAATTAAATTATCTTGTAAGAGCGTGTAGTTCCAAGAGCCATGTTTGTCAGCAGTATAAGTAAATTTACCTTTAGGAATGTCAGATATTTGATTGATGCAACAGGGAGCATTTAGACTAGCGGTTTTGGGCGGTTGGGTTAACCAGAAATATAACAGGAGCAACAGAATTAACAGGAGCGTAACTGCGATCGCGATCGCAATTATTTTTTTGGTTATCCATGCCCACCACTTCTTTTTAACTGGGACAACTTCCTCTTTGTCAATGAATTCCAGCATGGCATCGCGTTCAATCGGTATTCGTAGCAATGCTCGTCTGGCAATCTCGGCACTGCTATAACTGACTTCCCCAAAGCCAATCAAGTTTTGAATGAATTTTTTTAGCCCTAGATTAACCTTTTTATCCCAATGGTTTATTTCATAGGGATTTAAGCAAGAACGGTTTTCGAGATCGATCACACCACCCTTTAGTAAGTAAAAGGCGATATATCCCAAATCCTCTAGATCCCGATTAATAGAGTAGGCTGGCGTTTGGACATCGGGAGGATAAAAACGATCTTCCCATAGCGCCATATCATTGAGATAGACCGTAAATCCTTGGAAATCGGTGCGGATGGCGATGCTATAAAAGGATAGATTGCCATGGGGTAAGCCTGATGTTACTATTCCAGAACGCAAGCGATACTTCTGAGAATGTAAAGATTCAAGGGTTTGTAAAGCTTGATTGAGAAATGACTTAACCTGCCAATTACTCATAGCTCCATGCTCTGCTAAATATTCAGCAAGAACGATCGCCTCATCATTTCGGGGTAAAATTGCATAACAGCGCTCTTCGCGAGCATCAGCGATCGCTTCTATGGGGGTAATTAAGCGGGAGTCTTGGATTCTGCCATCTGATAGTTTTAACTCTGATGATATTTCAAAATTACGCTTACAGGCTCTTGTCTCTTGATCGTTAAAATATTTTTTGGGAATTACATATTCTTTAAATAGGAATTCTTCACCATTAGTTAAATTTGTCGCATTATAGAGTCTGCCAGTGCCACGAATACCGATATAGTTATCTACTTGATAAACACCACTTCTCCCCCGAACCTTAACTTCTGAAGGAAGACTGGCAGGAAATTGACATTTTTTACAATATTTATTATTAGGATCTTCGGTAACAGCTTGATGGGGAAATTCACAGCGAAAGGGATTGGATTCTTGACATTGATAGCGTAGAAATTGTGGTTTAATTTGCCAGATTGTTCCCACCCTTTGATCGATGGTAATTTCTTTTAAAACCTCTTTAGATTCTATCTTTTCTGGTACTCCAATCCCCTTAAAAGAAGTAATTGAGGGTGGGACTAGCCCTAAGTCATCTCTGAGAAAAGGAAGAAGAAATCTTAAAGGAGGTGGAATTATTTTATTGAGGAATTCAATAAATTTATTGCCGATTAATCCATCGATTATGCCAATAAATTGATTCCAAACATCAGTAATACGTTTCCAGAACTTCTGCCAAACATTTGGAGCTTTTCCTGTCATAGAGCGCTGTCCTTACCTTGATAAAAACCCAAAAAGCTGTACTCGTGTGGAGTGATTTTTTGATGAAATTATTCCACAAGTAAAATCTCTAACTAAAAAATCTAGTGAAAAATCTAGTGAAAAATTATATTGATAGACTAGACTATAACGTTTTCTTGGCGACTGGAGTATAGCGGTTTTTATTTTGCCTACTCCCTTCCCAGTGAAAGATTAGGTAGTCCTAAACAGGAAAGGATTTAAACAGGTAAGGATGGTCGGCGCTTCGCGCCGCCCATCCTTACCTGTTTAGCACTACCAAAGATTAGACCCTTGGGATGATTTATGGCAAAGTTTGTATGGTTCATATATTCTGGTATAAAATCTATTCCACCACTTTACTCCTATTCAAGATTATGGCAAGAGAGCAAGTGGCGCGCCTTTATCGGGCAGCCAAAAACAATTCCCTCCTTAAGGCAAAGCTAAATCAGGCTCCCAATCTTGAAAGTTTTGTCGAAATGGCAAGAGCAGAGGGATACGATTTCACAATTGAAGAATGGCAGCAGATGACCAATTTTGAGGTCGAGGAGTTAAAGTGTCATCTATCAGAAATTCCTGGGATCTAGCAACACCACAGGTGAGTACCTACAGCGCTTTGCGCTCAAACCCAAATCAAGGAAATTTTGGAAAGCGTTGCTTAGCAACGCTTTCCAAAATTTCCTTGTATTCGTTTAATCGATAATTGTTGTAATACCAATTTAAGAGATGAGTGGCGGCGCATCGCCGCCACTCATCTCTTAAGTTTTAGGGCTTGGCTGGTTTTGGTTTTAAGCGTTCGATCGCGATCGCTTTATTGAGAGTTGCTTGGGTTTGGCTGGGATTGAGCTTGAGTGCTTGTTCAAAGGCAACAAGAGCGTCCGCATTACTATTGAGAGCAAGTAAAGCGAGTCCTCTTCCCGTCCAGTAGTCAGCATTTTTGACATCGATCGCGATCGCTCGACTATAGGCAGTTACCGCCTCCACATTCCGCTCGATGGACATTAGGGCTAAACCGAGATTAAACCATGCTGTATCTGATTTAGGGTTAATGCCGATCGCCTGTTGACTGGCGGCGATCGATTCGCGAAAACGATTGAGTCGCCAGAGCAAAGCCGCTTTGTTTGTCCAAATATCTGCCAAGAAAATTTGACTGCCAATATTAGCATCGCCTTGAATGGCTTTGTCATAGGCGGTTAAAGCCTCTTCGGTACGTCCTAGAGAAGCTAAAATGCGCCCATGATTAAACCAAGCACTCGAAGAATTTTGGTTAAGGGCGATCGCCTGATTGGTCGATGAAAGGGCTAGATCGAAACGTCCTAACGCCCAGAGTGTGGCGGCGCGATTGCCCCAAAAACTCGCTTGCTTAGGTTGGAGAGCGATCGCTCTATTTGCCGAGGCAAGGGCTTCTTCGTACTTACCTAAACCATTGAGGGCATTAGCCCTCTGATCCCAAGCCCAAGCAGGTCCCAGATAATCCCATTGTTGATCGCCTTCTTGCAGGGCTGAGTTACAGGCTGCCAGAGCTTCTTTATACTGACGCAGTTGGTTGAGGGCGGCGCAGGAATTGGCGAGGGCAAGGGAATACTTATCTTTGGCTTTCAAGGCCCATTCTTGCGAAGCAAGGGCTTCGGCATAGCGTCCGAGCCGCCATAAAATCATGCCCTGCTCTGCCCAAGCCTGCGCGTTTGTGGGTTCGATCGCTACCGCCTTGTCATAGGCAAATAGGGCTTCGTCAAATCGCTGTAACTGGTTTTGGACTTTGCCCTTAGTTTTCCAAGCGATCGCTGGAGTGGCTTTTCCCCAGTTGGCATTAACTTTAATAGCGCGATCGCAGTCTTGGAGGGCATCGGCGGCTCGTTCGAGAGAGACAAAAATATCACAACGTTCGGTTAGGGCAAGGGAGTAGTTGGGGTTGGAGCGAATGGCTAAACCGAGGGATTCTAGAGCCTCAGCCATTTTTCCCGCACGTTTTAATATGGCTCCTTGGATGTACCAGACCATCGCTGGAGAGGCATCATCCCAATTGAGATCGATCCTTAGGGCGAGCTCGCAGGAGGTGATCGCATCCTCATACCGTTCTAACTCATTCAAAGCGCCACAGCGTTTAGCTAAAGCCCCCGAACTGTTTGGCTGTAACTTGATAAAGCGATCGTAGGATACTACTGCTTCGGTATACATTGCCAAACCCACCATCGCATCCCCCCTTTCGAGCCAAGCGATCGGCTCGTTGGTGTTGAGGGTAATCGCCTGATTGCAAGCTTCAATTGCTTCTTTGTACTTGCGGGATTTAACCAAGGAGCTACAAAGCGAGGCCCAATAGTCAAAATCCTGTAACTTTTCTTGGGCGATCGCGATCGGGGCGATCGGCAAATTTAATAGCACTAGCGAGAGTAATAAAACTCGTTTACTTTGCTTAAATAAATTAATGAAAGAACGCAAAATCACTGTTACTCCCAAGTTTTCAACCCCAAACACAGGTTTAGCAAAAAGTTCTCATTTATGACTCCACCAATACAATAAAATCCGTAAAGTAAAGTCCGTAAAGTATGACAACTTTTTCTATCCACATTAATTTATCATCATAGTTATCATCATAGTTTCGATGGATGCTAATACTCAATCCCATCGGCAATCGAATTCTACAAATGAGCGTTATTCCTAAAGTTTTATGGTCGGGAGCTTGGGCGATCGTGCTGCTTTCTGTCGCTTCGGTCTCCTTTGCCGATCCTCTGAGCGATCGCCTTCAAGCCCTCAATCGGCAGAGACTAATCGAAACCAATCGCTGTCAGGGCTGCAATTTACGCAATACGGATTTGAGCGGGCTCAAACTAATTGGGGCAGATTTAAGTAAGGCTGAGCTTCAGGGGGCAAACCTTCGTAGCACCGATCTGAGGGGGGCAAACTTACAGGAAACCAATCTCGTCTATGTCGATCTGAGCTATGCTGACTTGCGCCTTGCTAATTTTGGTAAAGCGAATTTAACAGGAGCAAATCTTAGCAATACCCATTTGCTTAGTGCCTCCTTTCGGCAGAGCAATCTCCAAGAGGCAAATTTAACCGATACCTATGCCGATGGCAACGTTGATGTATTTACCCAAGTTCGTCAATTTGTCGATCTTGAAGGCGCAAATTTACTAAAAGCAAATTTGACTAACGCCAAGCTAGGTTTTGCCAATCTGGAAAATGCTAATCTCAGCGAAGTAAATTTGGTTGAAGCCAATCTAGAAAATGCTTCTGTAATAAATACAAATTTTACGAATGCTAAGTTATGTAACACCACTCTCCAAGATGGGTCAGTCAGCGAGCAAAGCTGCCGTTAAGCTAGTCAGTGGCTAGTCAGTAGCTAAGCACAACCCTAAAATCTGTAGTGAACGCGCAGCGTTCGCTACAGATTCAGAAACAGATTAAGAAATATTTAAGCTGTAACTAGGCATCTCAATTTAAATATGTGAGAATATTAGCCAAGGCAGAAATAGTATGTTGTTCTACAAGTAAATTTAGGGGTTAATACCGTGAAGCGTATTTATGAAAAGTCCTATCAACCTGTAACCTCTCCTCAGCCCATAACCCTAAATTTACAAACTAGAGGCTTTGCATCACTACAGGCAAAAGCCTCTACGGATATTTCAACCTCAAAACATCCAGACTATTCCGAAAATACATCGGCAAATACATCTGAAAATATATTAGAGAAACTAATCTCTACTCCATCATCGGCATCGTCAGGTCAAGCAGTCCAAAGGAAGCCCCATCATCGCTTAAGAGCTGCCTATGCCGAGCAGATGGCAATCCAAGCCAAGCTGAATATTGGCGAACCCAATGATAAGTATGAAAAAGAAGCTGATGCTACCGCCACCAAAGTCGTACAGCAAATTAATGCTCCCACTTCGAGCCAATCAATCCAAAAACAGGATGCTTTAGGAACAGAAGAAGAAGGGATTCAAAGAAAACTTTCCTTTTCTAGAATCCAGCGAAGAGAATCGATCGCAGGATTACCCGTGAGATCATTGCTCCAGAGACGAGGAAGCCTTGATGGAGGTGAAGCAGAACCCGATTTAGAAGCTTCCATTCAAACGGCAAGAGGGGGTGGACAAGCCCTCGACCCTCATCTACAAACTAAGATGGGACAAGCGATGGGAGCGGATTTTAGTAGCGTGAGGGTGCATACGGATTCACGGTCTGATCAGTTAAATAAGTCAATCCAAGCCAAAGCCTTTACGACGGGACAAGATGTATTCTTTCGGCAGGGAGCTTATAACCCCAGTAGCAAAGGTGGTCAGGAGTTGATTGCCCATGAGTTGACCCATGTCGTTCAGCAGAGTAGTAATAATGGGACTGGTTCTATGAAATCAGGACTCATCTCCCGAAAACTTAGCGTCCAGAACACACAATGGGATAATGTTCGTCAAATTTATTCCAGTGGTAAAGGTGGCGGAGGTGTCTTAATGTTTGCGGATAAGCTAGGAGAACGCCAAATTATTGCTAAGGCGGGTGTACAGGGTGCAGAAGAAATAGCAACGGCAACCCTAATGGCGGGAGTAAATAAAAGCAAAGATAAGTGGAATATCGGTACGCCTGATGTGAGAGTTCTGCCTCCTAACGAAGCGGCACAGGCTAGTACACAAATGCAAAAGCGGATTTTTCAAGGCACATTACAGCATCAGGGCGATCGCGTCAGTAAGCTTTTAGGAGATATGCAAAGAGGCAACATTGGTGATATAATAGTGACTTCTACGGCTAAGGGGCAGGAATTGGGTGATATGTTAACTGGTTCACAAAATCAGGATCAGATTACAACAGGGGATAAACGTATTGGTAGCGATAAGGATAAGGTTAACAAAGACAGTCCGCTCAAGCTATTTATGGACAATGAGTTCATGAAAGCTCTGGGTCGTATGGCGGCTGTTGACATCTTCCTTGGTAACTGGGATCGACTCGCAGATAAATTTAATCCAGAAAATTTATTTATCAAGCGAAATACTATGGGCGGTGGCCAAATTACAGGTATTGATAACAGTGGTGAACAAGGAATGTTAACTTCGCAGCAGGGTGACGTTAACGCTTGGTTAAATCATGCAACGGGTCTGCCACAAATGATGATTAATGGAGAATATGTAAAGATGGCTCATGTTCTGCTGGTAACTGATGATCGAGGATATGGTGCTGGGTTTTCTCCAATCTTGTCAACCTTGATGGGGTCTTTGCTAGGTATTGATACTTCAGGAGTAGACAACTCCTATGATGGCAACAGTAATATGCCTAACATTAGAACCCAAGGGGGAATCAATAATAACCCACAGGTGATAGCGGTTCGAGATAAGTTAAACAATCACATGGCAGAGATGTCAAACTATGTAGCTCAGGGGATTGAGCAAGGAGTAAGACGACTCAAAGATCTACCCCAGCTTGATCTCACAAATCATACAAATGGGGATGTAGCCCAGCAGAACTATCTTGATCGCCTAAACCGATTACCTTAGTGCGATAGAGCAAGCGCTGACTTGTCAGTTCGCCGATCCTATAGCTATCGTGTAGGTTGGGTTGAAGAATGAAACCCAACAGGCATTATATAATGTGATTAACTGTTGGGTATCGCTGTCGCTCCACCCAACCTACTTTTTATGATTTCTATACAACGATCGCTTGAATGCATTGTAATTGCTATATTACATTGTAAGTATCTACCGACAAGCAAATTTAGGGATTAATAACGTGAAGCGTATTTATGAAGAGTCTTATAAGCCTGTAACTTCTCCTCAGCCCACAACCCTAAATTTGCAGGCTAGAGGCTTTGCACCACTAGCGAAACAACTAGAGTCAGATGACTCAACTCAAATACGGAGAAATTTATCTTCGGCAAATATATCTGAAAATATATTAGAGAAACTAATCTCTGCTCCATCATCGGCATCGTCAGATCAACCAATCCAAAAGAAGCCCTATCATCGCTTAAGAGCTGCCTATGCCGAGCAGATGGCAATCCAAGCCAAGCTGAATATTG
>NZ_ALWB01000238.1 GCF_000332215.1 Pseudanabaena biceps PCC 7429 | reverse complement strand
CCCAAAAGTGTAGCCACACTTTTGGGAATTGGTATTACATCGTAGTGCGGCATCTTT
This sequence comes from Pseudanabaena biceps PCC 7429, assembly GCF_000332215.1. GTDB lineage: Bacteria > Cyanobacteriota > Cyanobacteriia > Pseudanabaenales > Pseudanabaenaceae > Pseudanabaena > Pseudanabaena biceps. The sequence goes on along the minus strand of NZ_ALWB01000238.1, from coordinate 8,065 downwards.
AGCGATCGAATGCGGCGAGTTCGAGATTGCAAATAGACTTATTGCAACTGCTTTATCAGGCAATCCACCAGCAGAAATTGCCGAAGAATTACAAGATTTGTTTATTCAAATTAACCTCCGCCAATATTTGCTGCGCCGAGGTGTAGCTCTAGATGAAGAGAAGTTGGCTAGTTTAATTAGATAGGACAGTCTAGATTAACGATGAGATTGCATCATTGATTGTAATCATCAAAGTCATCGGCGCAATCGGCGAAACCGTAAACCCGCACTTCTCATAAAATTGCTTTGCCTCATCAGAAATAGCTTCCACTAAAATCGCTCTAATTCCCGCAATTTCAGCAGCCTGTAAAGTGCGAAGTATCGCATCCCTAAGCAAGGCTTTGCCAATTCTCTTACCCTGCCAATTTTGATCAACTGCCAAACGTCCAATAATCATCACAGGAATGGGATCAGGCATATTTCGTTTGACTTTGCCTGTGGAGATAGTCTGCGCGATCACACCATTGGCTAAACAGTAATAAGCCACAACCACATTCTCAACAGTAACTACATAGCTTCGAGAAGCGCCTTGTATTTCATTCTTGAATGCACGATGCTTTAACCAATTATTGAGTTGAATATTTCCACAATCAAATTGATCGAGTTGATGGGAGGAATTCAGTTTTTCTGGTCGATTCAGAACCTGTTCTAATTCGGACATCACAGATTAATCCCAAGGAGCCTTAGCAGTGAGCAACTGCCGCAGATTTTCATTGGGTATAACAGGCGCATCTAGTCGGGCTAGAAATTGTTGGAATTTCTGCTCATCGACATCAAACAAACAGCGATCGAGTAGAACATCCTGTGCTTTCTGATAGGCAGAATCTAACATAAACTCTGAGCGACTTTTTCCTTGCAATGTTGCCGCGCGATCGATCAAGTCTCGCTGGTTTTGACTAATCCGCAGATTAATCGACAGGTCGCGAGTTTTACTTACGGGTTTATTCAGATCTGTCGTTTGTTGAGATGGCGTAGACATAAATAAAATCTCTGAAACACCTTTTCATAAATAATCCTAAGGCTTTGTATATACAATGTCAATACATCATACTCAATTAGCAATTTTCATCAAAAGTAGCTCCAATGTAATTACTTTTTGCTTGAAAGTTATTTGAATATGAGTACAGTTATCAGAACTCGCATTATTAAAATTGGGAACTCTCAGGGCATCCGTATTCCCAAAACCTTGCTAGAGCAAGGCGGAATTCAAACCGAAGATGAATCGCTATATTTCCACATTGATTATTGCGCCGATGACAACTAAAGGGAGAATCTATCCCACTCGCGTTATTTGCCATTTTCAGGGTAAAGATGGACAAATAGTCCTCGATCAAATTCGCACAATGGATAAATCGCGATTGGTGAAAAAGATTGGTCAAATTAGCCAAGATGCGCAAAGGGAAGTGCTTGATATTTTGGCGGAAATGTTTGCAGAATAGCTCCTAAGCCATATCAACTTTTACCGAAACTGTCTCTGGATTAGCAATATTGCGAACTTCTTGAGGTAAAGATTGCACAGAATTACGAGTACGTTGGGCGATCGCATCTAAATCATCTAAAGACTTCAACAACTCGCCATTGTGCATAATGCATTCTAGAAGCGGCTGCTCGTTGAGTTGAGGAATCTCAGAAATATGGGTGAGGCGATCGCCTTTTATTATACCATTCTCAAAACTGCGCCAGATCTGTTTGCGACCTGCGATCGATTGTTTCCCGCTTGACTTTTTGGAAACGGGAATATTATCAATTTCCACTAGCTTATAAACCCCATTTACAGGCGCACCTGTCACTAGTTTTGTCCCGATGCCATAGCCATCAATGGGCGCTCCCAACGATTTAAAACGGAGAATCTCGGCTTCGTCAATATCGCCACTGGCGAATATGGCAGCATCGGGAAGTAGCGCTTTTACTTCTTTAGAAACTGCGGCAATATCCCCTGAATCAATACGAACTCCTTTTACTTGCATTTCGCCAGATTTGACTTTTTCGGCAAGATTGCGGGCAGCAGCGATCGTGTCAAAGGTATCGATTAAAAGAGGACTATGGGGGAAAACTTGATGGAAAGCACTAAAGGCTCGATCTTCACTGCCTTCTGTCGCATTCAATGCCATCACTAACGCATGAGCCATCGTGCCGCTCGGTTGTCTACCAAGTTTGAGCGCTGCCAAAACATTAGAAGTAGCATCCATGCCTGCGGCAAGTGATGCTCTTGCCGCCCAGAGCGAAGCTTGAGGACTGAAGGCGCGTCTTGTGCCAAATTCTAAGAGGGTAATGCGATCGCCTGCTACATCGCGCATTCTTGCGGCTTTAGTGGCAATCAAGGTTTGATAGTTGATTGCATTTAGGAGATAGGTCTCGACCAGTTGCGCTTGCCAGAGGGGAGCTTCAATTCTTAAAAAAGGTTCGTTCGCAAAGAGAGCCGTTCCTTCTGGTACTGCCCATAGGTCGCCTTCAAAGCGGAAGTTAGCCAACAATTCCCAAAAGCGGCGATCGACGTTAGCAAAGATTCCTGTGGCTTGCAAGGCAGCTATTTGCTCGGCGGTGAAATGAAGATTTTGCAAATACTCCACTGCTTGGGCGATCCCCATCGCAATTAAGTAGCCAAATCCTTTGGGAAGACGACGCACGAATAATTCAAAACTAGCGCGTTTGCGATCGCATCCCTCCCGCACGTAGCAAGAACCCATCGTCAATTGATAAAGATCGGTAAGCAGCCCATATTCATCCGTTGCAATATTCAACGTATCGGACTTTAGGCTCACAGCAGGGTTCACAGTTATAGCGCTCATGACTTTAGTGGGGATAGAGGCTTATCCTCTTATTATAGTAGATTCTACCAAAATTGCAAGCATATTTTATTTGAATAAATTTAAATTAGTCAGTTTGTTGTTAAATTTGAAAGCTCAAAAAAGTTATTTATAGTAACGTAAGGTTTGATTAGGACATAAAACCCTAAAGATGAATGGCAGGGCGAAGTGCTACCTCTCATCTTTAGGATTTTGATTTGTCTTAGCTATCTCTTACGTTGCGATAGATTACGAAAACCCCAATTCAGATATTGGGAAGTATCAACAACTTATAGTAAAAGCAACATTAAATATGGATTTGTTTCAGCAATAAGTACTTGTGCAAAATAAATTACGGAAACCTGTAAAGTTGCGCCCCGCAGGGGCACAACTTTACAGCTATAAGCAGTTAAGCATAATTAAAAACCAAAATCAGAGAGCGTACCGCCCGCGTAGCGGGCGGTACGCTCTTCTAGGTTTTAAGTTGACTTATGCTTAGCTACTTAAAAAGGAAGATTGCGTGTGAACTTCCCATTTCCTTTCTTCGGAGACTAATAGAGTTAATTCATTTGCCTCAAATTCAAGATTAATCTGACGATCGCCAAATTCTGCCCAAGCAAGATCGAAATTTTCAGGAGTTAAGTCCCGAAAGGCAACGGTCATATGGGGTACAAAGGGTCTGGGCACATAGGGATCGACAATCCCAAGATTTTGGGAAAGGGTAGCAGCAAGATCTCCATAGAGCTGCAACAAAGTTGGGCTAGGCACAACATTGATATAAATCACTCGAGGCGGAAAAGCCGCGAACCCCGATAGGTTAATGGCAAAAGGCGATCGCGTTTTGGCAAATCTTTCTAGTTCGATTTGTAATGGCTCTAAGCGATCGCGAGCTAATTCAAAGGGGGGAATGAGTGTGATATGGGGAGGAGATTTGAGCGCAGCTTGAGAATGATAGCGATCGCCAAAATAATTCTGAATTTGGAGCGCTTCCGTTTGAATTTCTCTAGGCGGCAACAAGGCTATAAAAAATCTTTGGTGCATACTTCGGCTTAGATTAGTGATTTGGGTAATGATCTAAGTAGCTGAAGAGCGTACCGACCGCGTAGCGGTCGGTACGCTCTCTGGTACTGCTTAGGCAGTGATTTAGAGCAGTGAATATAGCAATTGGAAGATCAGGCGCAAGGCCGCCATTACCGCGATCGCTGCAAAACCAGCTACTCCGCAATATTGGGCAATTTCAATCCAACTTGGTAAGCTCTGAAACAGAGATTTCATCAAGAATTGACCGCCCCACACAGCGGCAAAGCTCAAGAGGTTTACGAATACAAAGAGATCCTTATTATCCAAAATGGAACTGGTTCTCAGGAAAATAATGCTGATTAACACGATCGCCAAAGCAATTAGATTGGCGGGAGTACCCACTGCGGCAATTCCCACCGTCGAGCTTACTTGCCATAACAGCATCGCTTCTACACCGAGCAAAAAAGCAGCCGTAAACTGAATGGGGATCGGAGCCGCCAGCAACCAAGGAGTTTTTGATGATCGCGCCGCAGGTTTGGGAATTGGCGGCGTGAAATTGGGCAGAGGTGCAGGCGGCGGCACTTGAATACTCGTCTGATACGGTGGCTTGACTGAAGATACTGGATTTTGAGGTTGAATATTTTGAGGTTGAATATTTTGAGGTTGAATATTTTGAGGTTGATGATTAGGATTATTAAGGGCTTGAAGCACCTCTGGGGCTGAAGCCCAACGATCGTTAGGAGCTGCCTCCAACATCTTTTGCAAAACTCGATTAAAGTTAGGACTGAGCTGCACAAAGCGATCCCACTGCCACTTGTTATAGTTCACATCAAATAATTCTTCGGGCTCTTGCCCCGTCAGTAAAAAGAGACAAGTTACCGCTAAAGCATAGAGATCGGTCGCAGGAAATACCGTATCGCCGCGCATCTGCTCGGGTGCGCCATAACCTGGGGTAAAAATACCCGTGGATTTTTGCCCTTGAGCTGTGCCTGCCACCTGCTTGACCGCGCCAAAATCCAGTAAAAAATAAGTCTGATCGGACTTGCGTACCATGATATTCGCAGGTTTAATATCCCGATGAATCGAGCCCTTTTCATGAATAAATGTCAAAACGGTCAGTAGACTTTGTAGAATCTCTAAAACATCCGCCTCGGCGATCGCCCCATGCTGGGCAACAATTTGCTCGAGCGTAAAGCCATCGACAAATTCCTGAACCAAAAAGAAAAATTCATCCTGCCCCGCCTGCACTTCAAAATAGGCTAGCAAATCAGGAATCTGGGAATGTGTCCCTAAATCCTCCAAGACTGTTGCCTCGCGTTCAAACATTTGCTTGGCAATTACCATCTGGGAACTATTCAAACCGACTGGTTGCAGGAGCTTCACCACGCAACGTTTCATCGCAGGTGTATAGCGATCGCGAGCCAAAAAGGTCGCACCAAACCCTCCTTGAGCGATCGGTTTTTCGACGATATAGCGACCGCCGAGCAGCAAAGACATCCCACAGGTCGTACAGAATTTTTGAGCGATCGTTTTTATCGTATTGCCGCTATCAAGATCGGCAAAAGAATTTAAAGGGCTTGGGCAATTCGGGCGCGTGCAATAAATATCCACTGGCTCATCATTAAGTTAGAGATTGACAGATCTTTCGGGCAATCGAGACTTGACACAGACTATCTCAGAAAGATCACAAGTAAACATTTTTGGCATACTGTATTAGAGTCTACCTAAGTTTCTCCCTCCTGCACCCATGAGTTCCAACTTTTTGCATCATCTCAACCCTGCCCAACAAAAAGCAGCCAGCCATCTGCATGGTCCAATGCTGGTAGTCGCAGGGGCAGGCTCAGGGAAAACAAGGACATTGACCTACCGCATCGCAAATTTAATGCTCAATCATAACGTCGCCCCCGAACAAATCCTAGCAGTGACCTTTACGAATAAGGCAGGCAAAGAAATGAACGAGCGAATTCAATCTTTGTTAACGCAAGAGGTCGCCCAAAGAGAATATGGAAAATCCTTAAGCGAAATTAGCGATTGGGAACAGGATAAGCTCCGTAAGAAAGTTTATAAGCAATATATCAATAGCTTTGCTCAAGATGGGCTTTGGATGGGTACTTTCCATAGTATGTGCTGTCGCATCTTGCGCCTTGATATTGATAAGTACAAAGATAGTAATGGTAGAAGCTGGGCAAAGAACTTTTCAATTTTTGACGATTCTGATGCTCAGTCCTTAGTCAAAGATATTGTCATCAATCAATTAAATTTAGACGAGAAAAAATTTGAGCCAAGGTCGGTACGTTTTGCGATCGGTAATGCCAAAAACAAGGGCTGGACTCCAGAGGAATATGAAAAACAAAGTGATGATTCGTCTTTTCGCAAACGAGCGATCGCCCAAGTTTACAGTCTCTATCAAAATCAACTAGCTACCAATAATGCCCTCGATTTTGACGATTTAATTTTCTTACCAGTGCGTCTATTTCAGCAGAATCCTGAAGTTCTTAAATACTGGCACGATCGCTTTCAGCATATTCTCGTCGATGAATATCAAGATACTAATCGCACCCAATACGATCTCATTCGGTTACTAGCGACGAATAATGTGAGCCAAAGCTGGGAAAATCGTTCCATTTTTGTGGTTGGCGATGCCGATCAATCAATTTATAGTTTCCGTTCAGCAGACTTCACTATTTTAATGGAGTTTCAAGTAGCCTTTGGCGATCGCTTGCCCGATGCCCATACCAAAACGATGATCAAGCTGGAAGAGAACTATCGTTCCGTCGCCAATATTCTCGAACTTGCCAACCAACTGATCGACCATAACTCCCAAAGGATTGACAAAATTTTGAAGGCAACCAGACCCGATGGCGACCTGATCGAATTATTCCGCGCCGAGGATGAGGTGGATGAATCGCAGTTCGTCATCGAGCAGATTCGTCGAGTTAAGACCAAGACTCCGAGCGCTAATCTCGGACATTTTGCGATTCTCTATCGCACTAATGCTCAGTCTCGACCCTTTGAGGAAATGCTGGTGCGGTGGAATATACCTTATAAGGTAGTCGGAGGACTGCGCTTTTATGATCGCAAAGAGATCAAAGATGTTCTGTCCTACTTGCGTTTACTCTCCAATCCCTCCGACACCCTCGGATTAATGCGAATTATCAATGTCCCCAAGCGCAGCATCGGCAAAGCAACCCTCGATAAGCTCCAACAAGCCGCTCAAGAACTCGGCGTGCCGATATGGGAAATAATCAGCGATGAAACTACAGTCAAAACTCTGGCAGGGCGATCGGCGCGAGGAGTTCTATCCTTTGTCGAACTAATGCAAAAATGGCAAGCGAAAGTTGCCGTTACACCTGCCGCCGATATCATTCAGGGAATTCTTGCCGAATCGGGCTATGTCGATGAATTGAAAGCGCAAAGTAATGACGAAGCCAACGATCGCATTGCCAACTTACAAGAACTTTATAATGCGGCTGTCCAATTTGCCGAAGAGAATGAAGATGCTTCCCTCGACGCATTTTTAGCAAATGCCGCCCTTGCCTCTAGCCTTGACGATAACAAAGAGAATGCTGAGAAGGTCACTCTCATGACACTCCATGCTGCCAAGGGTTTAGAATTTCCCGTCGTATTTCTAGTTGGTTTAGAGCAAGGGCTATTTCCTAGCTTCCGTTCCATTAACGATCCCATGGCTCTGGAAGAAGAACGTCGTCTCATGTATGTGGGCATCACTCGCGCCCAAGAAAAACTCTTCCTCAGTCACGCTCAAGCCCGCCGTCTCTACGGTAACCGTGAATATGCGATTCCTTCCCAATTCCTAGCCGAGTTGCCCAAGGAATATCTCACAGGGCATGGCATCGATAAATTTATCAGTAAGGCAAGTCAACGTGCCGAAGCCACCAGTGTTAAAGGTTCGCTGCGCTCGATGCCCCCCACCAAGGTAAATGCCGTCAAACCCAAACCTCGCATTGATTGGCAAGTAGGCGATCGCGTCATGCACGATAAATTTGGCGAAGGTCAAGTCTCGAACTTGCTAGGCACTGGTGACAAGATGTACTTAGCTGTAGCCTTTGCTGGTCAAGGCAAAAAAATCATCGATCCCAAAATTGCTCCAATTCAGAAAATTTAGCCAATTTCTCCCTCATAATCGGACACTCTCGCGCTAAGTAAGTAGGCTTAATTATATATAAAATCCTAAAACCTGCGGCGCACGCTGCGCGTGCGCC
>NZ_ALWB01000237.1 GCF_000332215.1 Pseudanabaena biceps PCC 7429 | reverse complement strand
ACCTGCGGCGCACGCGCAGCGTGCGTCGCAGGTTTTAGGGTTTTATATTTAATTAAGCCCATTTACTTATTGGCTAGTAAGTAGCTGGGCATAATTAATTACAAACCCAAACCCGTAAAGTTGCGCCCCTACGGGCGCAACTTTACGGGTTTGGGTAATTTATTTTGCACAAGCACTTATTGCTTATTTGAGCGATAAAACTAGGGCATCAAGTCTTCTAATTCTTTCAACCATGATTTTCATCACGTTAATCGCGAAGTTAGGAGTTTGTTGTACCAAAAAAGAAAAACGTTTTTGATCGACAGGTACTAGCTTACATTCGGTTTTAGCGATCGCTGTAGCACTTCTTGGGCTGGCATCAATTAGAGCCATTTCTCCCACGATTCCTCCCGCTCCAGTAGTATCCAAGATTTTGCCATCTATGGAAATTTCTACTTCACCTTCTACGATCACATACATGCGATCGGCAACTCCACCTTTATGGAAGACCACATCGCCTGCTGAAAAAGTGGTGTAGTCTGTGGAATTTTTAAACAAATCGATCGTAGTCAAAATCAAACTCCGCTTTATACATACGTGAATAGAAATATGACTTTTATTGTATTGCCAATTGACATTTTAGGCATCGACTTAAATCATAAAAATAAATCCCCATAACTATTGCCTAATAATGATTTAGGGTTTTTTATAAGTTAAAAAATTGTGATTTGTATGGTTAAGTTTAGATTAATAAAAGGTTAAATGCATGTAATGATTGCGCGATTAAAATAGCGATCGCTGCACCAATAGTTGTATTAATTCCATTGACTAATTCGTTAGTAAGCCAATCGTATTTGTTTTGGAGAGTTGCGCCGATTAAACTCTCGATATTGGTGGCTATAAAGGCGGCGATCATGCACCAAAGCAGACTCCAAGGGCTAGTAAGTAAACCTACCGCCCAGCCAATCACCGCAATTAATAAAGATCCCATAACTCCCGCGATCGTTCCCTCTAAACTCACTGCTCCCTCCGTACCTGCGGCAACTGGCTTGAGGGTAGTAATTAAAAAGGTGCTTTTTCCATAGGCTTTGCCTATTTCGCTAGCTGTTGTATCGGCGAGTTTGGTACTGAGGCTAGCGACATAGGCTAATAGCCAGATTGGATTGGGCGCAATGGCTTGGGCGATCGCACATACTGCTCCCGTCGCTGCCGATCCCCAGAGATTTTCGGGACCTCTTGCGCCATCACGTTTTTCGGCGATGCCCTTAGTTTCTTTGATCTCCTTACCAATGCGCGTTACACCCGAACCTACGATCAGATAGCTGAAAATGACGGTATAACCCTGCCATCCCAAACAGCCCCAGATAATAATTCCCAAGCCCCAAGCGTGGCAAATACCTGCGGTAGTTAAGACTTTACGTGGCAACATGAGAGCGATCGCGCCTAGGATGGTATTGAGGGCGATCGCAATTAACCATATCTCATTAATTGGGAAATTAATTGGGAAACTATTTATCATAGAACTTAATCTTGGAACTTAATCTTTGGTAAGGGATCTTTGGTAAAGGATATTGATAATAAGCACAAACGCTAGCTATCAACATAGTACTGAATATATAAGGTACTGAATATATAAGGTACTGAATATATAAGCACTGAACATGCAAGCACTGAACATAAAGACCTCAGCATAATTAAAATTCAGATCTAAAACCTGCGGCGGACGCTGCGTGTCCGCCGCAGGTTTTAGGGTTTTATATTTAATTAAGCCCACTTACTTATAAGGACTGAACATATATCTGGAGTAAACATAATGTCGGAAGCCTTCTCTCAGTTTTTAGATAATTTTCAATGGATGAGTTGGAATCTTTTCTTAGCAATTATTCCTTGCCTATTGAGCTTTATTTTATTCATAAAGCGATCGCCTAAGCGCTTACCTCAAAATATTATGTGGTGGCTGGGGCTAACAATTTTTATTCTCTTCCTGCCGAATGCCCCTTACATAATTACCGATATTATTCACTTTGTGGATGATGTAAGGACTCCTGAAATTTCTGATAATGGCATAATTTTTGTCTTGATTCCCCAATATACGATCTTCATATTATGCGGGTTTCAATGCTACGTAATATCGCTAATGAGGCTCATTCAATATTTAGGTTGGCTGAAGCTGATCGAGCGCATAACTTTCATGGAAGTTGCCATGAATTTCATCTGTGCGATCGGCGTATATTTGGGAAGGGTCAATCGCTTGAATAGTTGGGATGTATTGACTCAACCCCAGTATGTTATTCAACATGTATTCCAAAATCTGGAAAATCCCAATTTCTTTTTCGGCACGATTTTGTTTTTTCTTGTCTTCACGAGCCTGTACTACGTTTTTAAATGGATTAATTTAGCGATCGCTTTCTACTGGCAAAATCACGTTGATCGAGTCTCCACATAGAGAGATTGGTATAGTATTAAACCCAAAAAGAGGATTGCCGTGCGGAGCACGGCAATCCTCTTTTTTATGTCCTGATCCAGTTGATGGCAGCTTTTTATACCAATTCACGAAAGTGTGACAACACTTTTGTGAATTACAGCAATTATCGATCAAACGAACCACAAGGGAACTTTTGAAAGCGTTGCTTTGCAACGCTTTCAAAAGTTCCCTTGGTTTGGGTTTGAGCGCAAAGCGCTGTAAACACCAAACCAAGGGAATTTTTGAGATTCCCAAAATGGCGTTGCCATTTTGGGACTTGTTATTAACGATTGATCAATGCTAGCAATTCTGCCTCGGAGAGGCATGTCACACCCAAGGATTGGGCTTTGTCTAGCTTGGAGCCTGCATCTTCACCGACGACGAGATAATTGGTTTTTTTGCTGACCGAATCGGTAACCTTTCCCCCAGCCGACTTAATTAGCTCCTTGGCTTCATCGCGTTTGAGGGTTGGTAATGTTCCCGTCACCACAAAGGTTTTACCCGCAATATTGGGATTAATCGCGATCGCGCGACTGTCCTTCTTCTCGCCCACAAACTGCAATCCTGACGATTGCAGGCGTTGCACCAAAATCTGATGCTCTTCTTTACGAAACCATTCATAAATGGATTGAGCGATTTCTTCACCGATGCCAAAGATAGAAGCGATCGCTTCGGGACTCGCTTGAGCTAATAACTCTACATTAGGAAAATTATCCGTAATATTTTGAGCGTTAACACTACCCACATGTCTAATACCCAAACCATACAGCACACGCGCCCATGATTTGGTTTTAGATTGAGCGATCGCTGCAATAATTTTGTCAGCAGATTTTTGACCCATGCGATCTAGCGTCTGCAATTTCTCACTGGTCAAATCATAGAGATCGGCAATGGAAGTAATGTGATTTTCCACTACTAATTGCCTGACCAACTTCTCCCCAATGCCGTTAATATCCAGAGCATCGCGACTGACCCAATGTTCGATCGCCCCTCGCACGATCGCAGGACATCTTCCATTTACGCAACGGGTGGCCGCTTCATCTTCAGGCTTAATTACGGGTTGACCGCATTCGGGGCAATGGGTTGGCATCACAAAACGGACAGCCTGATAGGGGCGCAACTCTGGTAATATCCGCACCACTTCAGGAATAATTTCTCCAGCTTTCCTGACGATCGCCGTATCGCCAACATGTAAATCTAGCTCGGCTAGGCGATCGCTATTGTGTAAAGTCGCTCGCGAAACGGTTGTGCCTGCTAGCAAAACGGGACGTAATTCCGCAACGGGGGTGAGAGTGCCAGTGCGTCCCACCTGCACAGTGACAGCTTCGATGACCGTGGGCATCTCCTCGGCAGGATATTTCCAAGCGATTGCCCAACGAGGAGTTTTTTGCGTGAATCCTAATTGCTCCTGTACGGAAAAGGCATCGAGTTTAATTACCATTCCATCGGTCATATAGGGCAATTTCAGTCGTTCCGTTGACCAATGATCGTAATAGTCTTGTAATTCCTGAAGAGATGTGCAGAGTTGCTTATTGGGATTGACCCGAAACCCAATGGTTTGGAGAAATTCGAGAGCTTCCCATTGGGAAGAAATTTGGGGTAGATTTTTTTTGGCAAAATCTTCGCGATCGATGTGGATGGTATAGGCGAAGAAATCAAGGCGACGTTTGGCGACGATCCGCGAGTCTAGTTGGCGTAATGTCCCTGCGGCCGCATTGCGGGGATTGGCAAATAGAGCTTCTCCCTGCTGCGATCGCTCTTGGTTAATCTCATCAAAAACGGCGATCGGCAAAAATGCTTCACCGCGAATTTCCAAGCGATCGGGCGGATTGTCTAAATTAAGGCGGAGAGGGATCGAGCGAATAGTTTTAATGTTTGGAGTAATGTCTTCCCCTGATGTGCCGTCACCTCTAGTTGCGCCCCGCACTAGTAAACCTTGCTCGTAGGTTAAGGCGATCGCCGAACCATCAATTTTTAGTTCACAAACGCTATCCAAAAAGTCCAAAAAGTCCAAAAAGTCCGAACGATCCAATCCCTTTTGGCATCGGTCTTGCCAATTCTTGACATCTCCATTCGTAAAAGCATTATCTAGACTATAGAGTGGAATGTGATGCCGCACCGAGACAAACTGAACTGTGGGCTTTTCACCGACACGCTGAGTGGGACTATCAGGGGTAATCAGGTGTGGATAGGTTGCTTCCAGATTTTGCAATTCGCGATAGAGCGCATCATAGACCGAATCTTCTATCGTCGGAGCATCAAGTACATAGTATTCGTAACTGGTGCGTTGCAGGATTTTGCGAAGTTCAAGTGCTCTTGACTCATCAGATAAAGGAAGTTCAGTCATGACAAAAATTTAATCTAAGTAAGTGGGCTTAATTAAATATAAAACCCTAAACCCTGCGGCGCACAGCGTGCGCCACAGGGCTTATATCTGGATTTTAATTATACCTCTGTATTACAGCAATTATTGATCAAACGAACTACAAGGAAATTTTTAAAAGCGTTGCGAAGCAACGCTTTTAAAAATTTCCTTGGTTTGGGTTTGAGCGCAAAGCACTTCCTATGCTTGCGCGTCTATACTAAGTAGCTAGGCATAAGTAAACTTAAAACCTAGAAGAGCATACCGCCCGCGCAGCGGGCGGTATGCTCTCTGGTTTTGGTTTTTAATGATGTCTAACTACTTAGCCTCTTCTGCCCACTTCTTGCTTAATTGCTTGCAATGTGTCCCCTAAGGCATCCTTAAAGATACTATAAAAGGCATCGGTGGGGGTAGATGAATTTGGCTGCGCGTTAACAGTGTAGGTAATCAAAACCTGTGTAGGAGGACGACGGGGAACGGTGGAGACTGGTTCCATTTTCCAATAGCCTTCCATTTGCGAAAGATCGCCATCGAGAAGACGAAAATCGATCTGTTGGCGATCGGTTTCTTGGATTGCCAATTTGGTGCGGGAAACGATAGAAATCAGAAAAACCTGACGGGTATCGATCTGCTCAATTACCTTCCGATTGCCCCGATTTTCAAGAATCTTGCTAGAACTCATGTTAGGGATAAATTTGTAAAGGTTGGCATAGTCGGTTAATACCTGCCAAACTGCGTCGGGAGATGCATTGACAAGGACTCGTGCCACGTATTTCCCCTTTTCGCCTGTGACCACTGTTTGCCCACTGCGGAGCGAGTCGCGCTGGACTGAGGGCAAGCGATCAACGGGACCATCAAAGAGGGAAGCACGCGCGGGAAGTGCGGGGATGCTGCAAGCGATGACGATCGCCATAACAACAGCCGAGCCTAGGGAAAGCTTATTTGCGAGCATTTGGACTAATTTAGAGGTTAAGTTCGGGGCTGATTTCGGTGAGGCTTGCATGGTTGTTATGGCAATTGTTGGATAGGATAAATACTCTGTCATGAAATGCGGCGTTGGTTGTATGTATATCAAAATTTGTGGAATTACGAAACTAGATCAAGCCCGAGCGATCGCCCAAATGGGAGCCGATGCCCTTGGTTTTATTTGTGTACCCTCTTCACCACGATATATTAGTACCAACACAATTGGACAAATCATCTTTAGTCTAACCAAATCTCAATCCGAGCAGTTCGTCGATCTCGACTTGATTGGAGTGTTCCTCAACACAAGTACAGCGGAAATTTGTCACGCTATGGAGTCATCGGGGCTAAATGCTGTACAGCTTCATGGTGATGAATCGCCAGAATTTTGCGATCGCTTGCGATCGCAGTTAGATCTTATAAATCCACAAATAAAGCTTATTAAAGCCCTGCGCGTCAAAGATCGAGCAGGTTTAGAAAGGGCAAAACTCTATAGCGATATTGTGGATGTGGTGTTACTAGATGCCTATGACCCGCAAATAGCAGGAGGGACGGGTAAAGCGATCGATTGGCAAATGCTCCGCGATTTTTGCCCGAATTGTGATTGGTGGCTAGCGGGTGGGCTTTCGCCTGAAAATGTTGCTGAAGCGATCGCGCTTACATCTCCCCAAGGCTTAGATGTATCGAGTGGGGTAGAACTTTCCGCAGGGGATAAGGATCTAGATAGGGTTAAGCGATTCATCACGAGCGTTAAGGAATATTCTTAATAATACCAAGTTAAGAAATGGCTACGCCATTTCTTAACTTGAAAGCCCTTACTGGTTTTGGTTTTCAATTCACAAAAGTGTTGTCACACTTTCGTGAATGGTAGTGCTAAATAGGTAAGGATGGGCGGCGCTTCGCGCCGCCCATCCTTACCATATGAATCCTTTCCTTTTTAGGACTACCGATCTATTTGCGAATCTATTGTTGATAAATCATCACGTTTAGGTATTTTTTCTGTAAGTTCTAATAAATGTAGGCTCAAATATAATAAATAGGGTATAAAACCTAAAAATTGATAGATAATTAAGTAACGAGCAAAAATGGTGGGTGAAACAAACATGGTTGATGTATTGACTCAACTGCAAAAATTAGTTATTGCTAGCGGTAATGCAGGAAAAGTAGAAGAGTTCCGTTCTTACTTGGCAGATTTTGGGGTTGAACTGATCGCTAAGCCTGACAATATTGATGTCGAGGAAACAGGTATAACCTTTATTGAGAATGCCCATCTAAAAGCTTCTCAAGTAGCGATCGCCACTAAGCAATGGGCGATCGCTGATGACTCTGGGCTAGAAGTATTTGCCCTCAATGGTGCTCCTGGAGTACTTTCGGCAAGGTATGCTGCTACCGATCGCGATCGGATTAATCGAGTATTAACGGAACTTCGCGATTTCTCTAATCGCGAAGCTCAATTTGTATGTGCGATCGCGATCGCTTCACCATCTGGCGAAATCGTCGCCGATGCAATTGGTATTTGTAAAGGAGTAATTACTGAATCGCCAATGGGTAATGGTGGTTTTGGCTATGACCCTATTTTTTTCATGCCCGAACTTCAACAAACCTTTGGAGAAACTCCTCCAGAAGTCAAAGCTCGCATTAGTCACCGCGCGAACGCTCTAGCTACCCTACGCTTAAAACTACAATATCTTCTCAACTAATAGTCCTGCTAATAACAATTCCCAAAATGGTAACGCCATTTTGGGAAACTCAAAACCTTACTGAGCCTATTTTTTAATTCACTGAAGTGTTGCCTCACTTCAGTGAATGGTGTTTTCTAGCTTTCAAATGACATTGAAGGCTTCATTACATTATTGCGGGTAATAATATCGATGAGTTCTTGTTTGATCTCTTCTATCCGATCGTTATCGATCTGACAAGTCCCCGCATTAGCATGTCCTCCTCCCTCATACCTCAACATCAACTCCCCAATATTGATCGGACAGGTACGATTGAGTACAGACTTGCCAACTGCAAATACGGCGTTCTGCTTTTGTCTCCCCCACATCAAATGGATAGAAATATTACAATCGGGATATAGTGCATAGACCATGAATCTATTGCCAGCATAGATCGTTTCTTCACCGCGTAAGTTAACGATCACTAACTTGTCGTAAACCTCAGCACAGCGTTGAATTTGCTTTTTAAAAATTTCTTGCTGTACAAAATAAAGTTCTACCCGTTCCTTTACATTCGGAAGTTCCATAATTTCTTCGATGGGCATCGTGCGAAATGCATCCACTAATTCCATCATTAAGGCATAGTTAGAGATCGTAAACTCGCGAAACCTACCTAAGCCTGTCCTCGAATCCATTAGAAAACTTAGTAATACCCAGCCTTCAGGGTGGAGAATATCATTAATATCAAACTGAGCGGAATCGCATTTGTCTACCGCTTGCATCATTAACTGCGACACCTTCGGAAACTTTAACTTACCACCGTAATAGTTGTAGACGACTCTTGCTGCTGAAGGGGCTTCACCCTCAATAATATGATTGTCAGGAGTGTCATACACTCGCATAGTTTCACTGGTGTGGTGATCGAATATTAAGTGTGCACCTTCGGTATAGGGTAGGTTAGTTAAAATGTCGCGATCGCAGACTTCCACCTTGCCATCTTGTACATCTTTAGGATGGACAAACAGAATCTCATCGATCATATCGAGGTCTTTGAGCAATACAGCACTGACAACACCATCAAAGTCGCTTCGGGTGATTAATCGATATTTTTTAGTTGCTGCGGACATAAGCTAATACCTCCGAATAATCTTCCAATACTACGATGCTGCACATCACTATAGCGCTTTGCGCTCAAACCCAAACCAAGAAATTTTTTAAAAGTATGGTAAAACAACATCTTTCAAAAATTTATTGGGGATTTTTTTAAGCAAAAATTGCCGTAAGCGTCTTGTATAGCTATAGTCAGCAATGTTAGGACAAAACCCAATAGAGAGTTGCGGCGCGAAGCGCCGCAA
>NZ_ALWB01000236.1 GCF_000332215.1 Pseudanabaena biceps PCC 7429 | reverse complement strand
CATGCCGTTGTCAGTACATTTTTAGGTCATATTCTTTTGTACATCTTGCGAATATCCAAGCACTGAGTAGTTATCAATGAACTGACGACCGCAATCAGCACAAATATGATTTTGTTTGTCTCCTCGTTTCCCATTTTTACGAATATGTGTTGAACCACACTTTGGACATTTCATTGTTTTTCATTGCTAAAACTCGTTATCTTTTATTTACTCATTCATCTCTCATTTGTGCAACGCCGCCTTGGTTCGGTGGTTCTTTGTCTTCTTCTTGACTCTGTTCGTCTTCTTTCTCTTTTTGTTTCGATTCTATTGGATGTTTTACAATCTGTTCGTTGATTCTACCGATGATCTCTAGATTCAATCGTTTGCGAAAGTGCACCATCATGCTGGCTTCAAATGGTGCTTTGTCGCTGTATTCTGATATCCCTAGAAAGTATTGCAAATATGGATTCTCTCGGATCTGTTCTACTGTCTCTTCATCGCTTGTCCCTAGTTTCTCTTTGATGATCAGTGCTCCCAGTGCCATCCGAAAGCTCTTGGCTGGTGCTCCTTCACCTGAGCTGAATTGTTCTGCATATTCACTCTCAAAACTTTCCCATGGGATTAGTTCCGCTAACTTTACCCACCGATTCTCTCCTGATAGTTTTCCACTAAATGGAAGATAGAAGTTCTCGAATGATAGTTGTCCTTTTGCGGAACGTCGGTACATAAAATTTTATTGATGCAAGGATTTTTCTTGTTTTTGGGCTTTTTCCTTGCATTTTATCAGCTTTTACAACCTTTGGAAACTACTGATTGCAACTGTTTCTGCCTTTTTCAGCAAGCCCTATATATCCATAGGATTTTTTCCAAAAGAAGTAATCAGGTACAGCTGCTAGTCCATCAGAAAAATCAGGGAGAAAATCATAAGAGTCAAAAGGGAAAGCTTGCTTTCCATTGTGATTAATATAAAAATATCGGAAGAGAAAGTTATAATAAAAGAAACCTCTTTCTCTAACACTCACTGGAGTTAGTCCATTCTGAAAAGCTCCAGTTTCACTAAACTTAAATCCAATTATTACATTACCATTTTGGTCGATAAATCCTCTACCCTCATTCTCTCGATTATTACTTGCTGGAACTAAACCTTCAGAAAAATTGTCTATATCTATAAACCTAAACTTTTCTAGCTCATTAAGAGGCTCGCCATCAGCGCTAATATACATCCACGTATGTTTAATTCTTACTTTCGTAAAATCACCGTTATAGAAACTTCTTACCTCATCAAATTTTGGCTCAATTATCATTTCACCCTCAGGGTTAATAAATCCCCATCCCCCCAATTTTATTGCCGCCCTATTTCTCTTGAATTCCTCAGCCTTCTCAAATATAGGTTTAATTTTAATTTCTCCAAACTTGTCGATATAACCCCACTTCCCATTTGACTCGATAGGATAGAAGTATTGAAAATTTATTGGGATTTCTTCTGTTTTGACTAGTGGATCTACATTGATAACCGAAGGTTCTATTTTATTAGAAATATTACAACTAATCAATAAGAATAAAATCATTACTGTAAGAATAATTTTTTTTGCCATCTCTTTTTTGTCATTTCTTAGTATGCTCTCACTACTATGCTTAATTAGGCACTGGTCAGCTAAAGTGTGATCGACATATTTGCTCCTTTTTAGTTGGCACGAAACGGGCATTTCATAATCCATCCCCTATTAGCTGACCAGTACCTTTTGACTTGTGGCATAACTTATGCCAATGCGTCCAGATGATCACCATTGCCATGGTATCGAGGCGGCAATATTGATAGAGTAATTCTTTCCATTGCGATCGCATAGCTTGATTGTCTCGACTCAGATCCCGATTTTCGCCATACATTAGATCTTGATAGGCAAGCATGGCTCCAGCCCCTTCATTCACCACTTGAATGCGATCGCCAATTTGCAACTGGGGCAAAACATCGTAAGGACTGAGCACCTCGCCATTTATCTCTTGATAGTATTCCTTAAAGTAAGGTATTTCATGTAGATAGGGATTGGTCTTCCACACCGCAGGCAAGACGCATTTCAACGAAGTTCTTCCCTTCATTAATGGATGGAAGTAATGTTTGAGCGTGAGTGCATTCATATCAACTAAATGGGATGTTCCCTTTGTGCCTAGTTTAGCGGTATTTGCTAGCCAAGCTTGGAGTTGGGGATTCTGATAGTCATAGGCTTGCATTTGGTAATAGATATCACGCAGCACACTATTTTCATGGGTTGCCCATGTCAAAATTGTACCGCGATCGCCCAAGCATTCCATCAGAGATTCCGCAAATTGAAAATTGGGAAAATTATGTTCCAGATCAAGCCATTCGGTTTGAATCGGCGGTGCGTCGGGTGCAGCGATCGTGTGACAACTCCACTGGAAGGCAACCTGCTCATAAGTTTGCATCCCTGCATAGTAGGGAATTGCCATACGGGAGGTTTCAAAATCAATAAAATGAATGGGATATTCGACCTTTTGTAAGAAGCTGGGAAGCTCATCGGAAATCCATTCTTTATTCTTTTGGGTATATTCGATCTGAATGAGCTGTCGTTCGCTATAGGTTCCGTCATTGAGTTCTTCAAGGGGCACATCAAACATGCTGACCTGCTTTTGCTCGATCATTTCGTTGACCAGAGGCGTTTCATTGCCCCCAATTCTCCCCATTTGATAAAGTTCCAATACGTGATGTTCTACCTCAGCAAGATCTCCCCAGCATTCCTTAAAGCCATCGCGGGAATCTTGAGCGCTTGCCCGATATTCACAGCCTTTGCAACTTTTACTAATCGGTGCAAAAATTTCTGGCGATCGCTCGATGAGGTAGCCGATATATTTTTGGGCTGTCGTAATCGTGGGTTCGACTAATTCCGCAACCTCAGACTCAATACTGACCTTAGTTAGAAATTGATCCTGCCATAATTCTTGCATATCCCCAGAAAAGTTGATAGTCACCCCATTGAGTTTAGAAAAGGAATTGCGGGGACTAGATACACGTTGAATTTGGAAATAGGATGCAAGGTTATCGATCGCAGTGGTTTTAGTGCGGTCAGGAACGATGAGATAGGGCGCAATTTCAACTTGAAGTTGGGGTAAATGCTCGGCTAGCATTTCTTGTAAAATGCCGACTTGGTAAGCAACTTCTTCGATAATATGCCGCCATTCCCCACCCACTTTACCAGTACGTTTATTGCGAAAAAGGGAGAGATGGCGATTTTTGATTAATTCATCATGGGCTTTACTATCAAACCCTTTGGCACGAATTTCTATAATTTCAATGCGATCGCCCTGCTTGACGAGAATATCAGCCCGCGCTAATTTACGATCGGCATAGAGCACTGGCTCAAATAGCGTCACATTCTCTTTTTGTAATTGAGCGATCGTTTCCTGCATCGCTTGGGCAATATGCTCATCGGAATTGAGATTTGCCGAAACATAAATCCCTTCAGGATGCAGAAGATGGGCGATCTTGCTAATAATAAAATTCCCATCAGCTAATATTCTGGTATAAGGATCCACGCGATCGACAGTAGGGTAGCCTAATTTTTTGTAATAAAGTTTTGTCGAGCAACTGCGGACAGTCTTGAGATCGGATTTCGTCAGATAAATAGGATGGGGCATACTGCCTAAATACTTAAATATGGGGATTGCAGATAAAATTTTGATTTAGGATGGGCGGCGCTATGCGCCGCCCATCCTAAATCAAAATTTTTGAACTATTACAAATCTAGCCTTAAAATTTGCAAGTTAGAAATATAAATTCCACAAAATTCAACGAAATTTGCTATTTCATGGTTTTGGCGATTGCTATCAATCATCGAAACCAGATAGTCTGCAACTATTATTAAACTTTTGGGAGAGATAATCATGTTAGAACTTTGGCTAGAGACTACTTCGCTATTAGTAAGCCTGAGGAAGAGTTTTAAATTTTTATCTAGTCCCAAATTTATTGGTTATGCTTTGATTGGCTCGATCGCGACTTTGAGTGCGATTGCCACTGGGCTGGAACTCAAGGAAGTCCAGAGCCTAGAAAGACAAACCCAGTCAGCATTTTTTAACTGGCGCGGGACGGTAGCTCCTCCCAAAAATATTGTAATTTTAGCGATCGACGATCTCTCCCTACGGCAAGGGGAATTTTACGATCCCCAAAAGCGTCCCTTTTTAGAACCCTTTCGGACGACGACATGGAAGCGGGTCGTCTATGCCCAAGTTCTAGAAAAACTAGTTAAGGCTGGGGCAAAGGTAGTTGCTTTTGATATTTTGTTTGTGACCCCTGGGGATCATGGTGCGGATGACGACAAAAAATTTCAAGGCGCAATTACGAAGTATGGCGATAAAGCCGTATTTGCCGCCAGTTACGAACTCTCTCAAATGGGAGAAGCAAGTATTATGCAGCTTGCCACGCCAGAGTCCGTTTTCCAAATAAAACCAAATACGTTAGGGCTGATTAATTTTCAACCAGAAGTTACGGGTAACATTCACCGTTTAGGCGTACAGCCTCCCGCCGAAAGTGGCTTGCCCCCCGTACCGACCTTTGCGGCTTCAGCACTGAACGTTGCCAAGATTAGTTATCCTAAGCCCAAGGGGGATGGTATCTATTTCTATGGTGGATTTGATACTTGGTCAAACGCTCAGCAATTAGTTCCATTCTATTATGTGGTCGATCCTGATAATTGGAATAGCGAGCAACTTCAAGGCGGTAAATTTTTTCAGGATAAGATCGTTCTCATTGGCGCAACAGCAGCATCTAAACAAGATATCCAAAATTCGGCAGTGGGCAGAATGTCAGGGATTGAGATCCATGCCAATGCGATCGCGACCCTAATGGAGAATAAGAGTATGGCAAGATTATTTGCCAACCCTTTTCAACAAGGTATTTTTACTTTCTTACTTGTAGGGATCTCTGGCGGCATTCTCTGTCTGCTTAAACGCCCAACTACGCAGATCCTGACTGCCTTTGGGATTGCGATCGCTTGGTTTGGCATGGGATATGTTTGCTTCATTTACACCAGCACGATCTTACCCGTGGCGATTCCCACGATCGCGATCGGGCTAAATGGGATTGCGCTCTTAACTACAGGTTCCATTGCCGCACAGATTGATAAAATCCTACTCCGCCGCACTTTAGAGCGTTATGTCGCCGCACCGATCGTAGAAGAAATCGTCAATCAACCCGATAATTTTCGCGATCTATTAGAAGGGCGGACGATCAAAGCTGCCGTACTCTTTTCCGATATTCGTGGCTTTACCACGCTCTCTAGTCGCCTTCCTGCCAAACTGCTGATCCAACAGTTGAATACCTATTTAGGAGGGATGGTAGACGCGATTTTAGAATACCAAGGCACGATTGATAAATTTATTGGCGATGCGATCATGGCTGAGTTTGGTTCGCCCGTATCACGGGGTGAGAAGGATGATGCCATGAATGCAATCCATGCTGCTTTAAATATGCGATCGGTATTAATGGAACTTCGTCAACTCTGGCAGGCTGAAAACAAAATCCCTTTCTCCAATGGAATCGGAATTAACTATGGAGAAGTAACTGTTGGGAATATCGGTTCGTCCCGTCGCCTTGAGTATGCGGTAATTGGCGATACGGTTAATGTTGCCAGTCGAGTTGAGGGTATGACCAAGGATCTGGGAACGGATATTGTGATCACAAGTACTCTCTACGAAATTGTCAAGGATGAAATTGATGTGGTAGATTTCGGCGAACATGCGCTTAAAGGTCGGGTTGGTAATGTGCGACTCTATGGCGTAATTGGGCTAAAAGGCTGCGATCGCAATATTTACGAACAAGTTCAAAACGATCTCAAACGTCATGCAGCGGTAATCGACATTCTCAAAAAGGGGCAGTTGCCCACCCGCCGCGAATAGTGCGATCGCTAATCATCACAGCTACCCAAATTAATTATGCTGAACTACTTATTGGTATATTGGGAGATGCGAAGTAGCAACCAGAGAGGATACCGCCCGCGCAGCGGGCGGTATCCTCCTCTGGTTGCTACTTACCAACAAATCCCTGAAAAGATCAAAACATAGTGGATATACTGCGATCGCTTCCCATTGGACTTTATCTCGAACAGCCAATTACATGGCTGCACCGAATCGATCCACGCATTAAATTGTTTGGACTATTAACCATTTTATTGTCACCGATCCAAGCCAATGAACCTTGGCGGATTGCGATCGCAGTCTTACTGATCCTGTTGACCCTAGCGTCACGTATTCCGTTACGGGTTTGGAAACAGCAAATGGGGATTTTACTGTTACTTGGCTTGATGACCTTGGCGATCGCTACAGTTTCTCCTGACGGGACTAATGCCACAATTCAGCCTCGCCGCCCCATTCCTGAAATCGAGGTAACCAGCACCAGTCCGACGGTTTCCCCCCTAACGATTAACCTCCCCCAACCCAATTCCTATCGGTATGTGGTTTGGAAAGCAGGAAATATTACGGTTACTCGTCGATCGCGAGAATTGGGCGTGCGCGTTTGCACCTTGATTTTTACCTATCTATACGCACCGACCTTGTTTTTATTGGTGACTGCACCTGAGGAAATTACTGCGGCGATCGCGGCAATTTTTGCGCCCCTGAAGTTCCTAAAAATTCCCGTAGTAGAAATTGTGTTGACTTTGACGCTTGCTCTCCGTTTTGTCCCTCTGGTTTTAGAAGAAGTCCAGAACCTTGCAAGAGCAATGCGGACGCGATCGATTAATTGGAAAAAGCTCGGTTTCAAACGCACTACTCAAATTTGGTTAATTCTGGCGGAACGATTGATCGACAATCTCTTCATTCGTGCCGAACAGACCGCTAGCGCCATGCAAGTACGCGGATTTACCTCCCCAAATACGCATCTCGTGGTTTGGAATCCGCTTCGGTTTTTCCCTCGCGATATAGTTCTATTGATGCTGATCATGGCAATGTGGGGGGTGAGAATTTGGCTGGGTAATGATATTTAAAGAATAAGTAGCTGGGCATAGAAGAGCATACCGCCCGCTGCGCGGGCGGTATGCTCTCTGTTTTAGTTTTTTATAGCTACAGTCACGGACAAATCAAACCCCAAGAATTGACTGGCAGCGCTTCGCGCCGCCAGTCAATTCTTGGGGTTTATGTCCTAGTACAGCGACAGCTATACGTAAAAAGGGCGCATTGCATCCTTTTTTACGTAAAATTTTAGAGTCAATTAGTGGTGGGGCATTGCACCACCACTAATTTTTGTTGTGTAAGGTGCGTAAACTACTTAATGGAGGAAGTGGCGCACGCCAGTGAATACCATAATCAATCCTAGTTCGTCAGCGGCTTTAATC
>NZ_ALWB01000235.1 GCF_000332215.1 Pseudanabaena biceps PCC 7429 | reverse complement strand
CTTTTCTTTTTCTATCTACTTTAGGCAGTTTGTATCTCTTTTACTCTGCCTTTTTTACCTTTCTTAGTCTAAACTCCAGTCAATAAGCTACGGGGATAATCACGTTGCTCTCGTTGACGCAACCAGAATGACCGCCGCCGTTGCTACATCTTTAGCTCAAAACGATGAAAGTAAATCTGGGACAGTGCATTTAATCGCAGGTAGCCTATCAGGAATCCAAAACTTTATCTATACAATTTCCTCAGATGGAGCTTTAAAGTCCTTAAGAGCAAGGAGCTTTTATCTAGAACTCGTTGCCGAAGAAATCGTTCAACAAATTTTAGAGCAATTACAACTGCCTCGAACTAAAATTATCTATGCAGGTGGGGGCAACTTATTTATCCTTACAGGCGAAGATGAAACCATACTCAAATCAAAGTTAAAAGCTCTACAGAATAAGATAAATGAATGGCTAGAGAAAAATTTTCAAGGCAAAATCTTCTTCTCGCTAGATTATGGCTCCTGTGATTTTAATAATATTAAACCTGCACTATTTCGCGACTGTTGGAATCAAGCGATCGCCAAAGTTTCACAGCATAAAAATCAGAAATTTCGACATCAAATCGAGAACGGGAAATTACTAGCAGTTCGGGATAGCTATCAACCCTGCAAAGTCTGCCATCGCGATGATACCGAAGATTTAAAGCCTTTAAATCGGCATGAAGCTGATTCGACCGTTGCCTGTAAGACTTGCCGTGACATGTTTCAGCTAGGTGACGAGATCCCCGATACATTAGCTATATTGCGAAGCAAGCGATCACCCACATCTGCTAAATTAGGAGCTAAATATTGGCTAGAAGTTAATGGCGCATATTACTATTTGTTCGAGAATAGTCGAGAGGTTGCTTTTAATGTTAATCCAGAAACCGATACTGTCTATTGCATTAATAACTGGGAGATTGAAAATTACACTTCAGGGCTAACCGTGCCGATGTTAATGGGCAGATATTATCAAAGTACTGAAGATGGCAAGTTTATCAGTGCTGAAGAATTAGCAGAAACCTCTCAAGGTATTAATCGCGTCGGTTATTTGCGAATGGACGTGGATCGTTTAGGTCAAATCTTTGCCAAAGGGCTAGAAGAGCAAAACTATTCATTACCAAGAGTTGCCAGCCTGTCGCGACAGATGAGCTATTTCTTTAAGGTCTATCTGAATAGTTTAGCAACCGATCGCTCAAATAATTTGGCTAGCCAAGCTGTGAAGCTAACCGAAAGCGATCGCCCAAACCTAATGTTTATTTATGCAGGAGGTGACGACCTATTTATTAGCGGCGCATGGGATGAGGTTGTCGAATTTGCCTTTGATGTCTATCAATCGTTTCGAGCCTATACAGGCAAACATCCTGATATTACGCTCTCAGGTGGTATTAGCATTGATGACGCTAAGTTTCCACTTTATCAATCTGCAAGTTCCTCTGGTGAAGCTGAGGATAAAGCGAAGGGCAATGGTCGTGATAGTCTGGGATTATTTGGTACTGCCTTAAAATGGGATGAGTGGCTAGGAGATAATCCTGAGATGATAATTAAAGCTATTAAAGAACGTGATGGTAAAGATAAATATTGGCAGCAGGAAAAAAACATTCCCGTTTTAGCAGGAGTCTTGCCATTCGTAAATATCTTAATCGATCAAGGATTTGGCTCAGGATATTCACGCGCTTTTGTGCGGAACTTGCTCAAAGCTGCTCAATTACAGGAACAGCAACTAGAGGAGTTACGCCGCAAGCAGAAAAGTCTAGATTCTGATGAAGCAAGGGATTTGCGGTATTACTTACATCTACCGCAAATTGCCTACACCATCTCGCGTTTACCCAAGGAGGTGAAATTAAGTAATGAGTTTCGGCGATCGCTCTTAAGTCCATACAATGCACCATATTTCAGGGCGATCGCCACATGGATCGAGTTACTAAATCGAAGAGGAACAAGCCAATGATTGCAATTGCCACTAAGCCTAGTTTTAGACTTGAGGACATCGATCCAATCTTGCATAAAGTTTCAAGTTTCAATTTTGTAATTAGTCGAGGTTCTATACGAATAAACCGAATATTAAGGTGAAGAAGTTCTGCGATCGCCTTTACTTCCAGAGCTATCTATCACTGCCAATCAAATTTTACAAATTTAGAATTTATAAAAATACATGACACAATCACGACAACAGGGTAACCACCTAGCTAATGCAGATATTACTAAACCGATAATTGATAGTCTTAGTAAGATCAATTATCTTAAAGACTATCCAATTCGAGATTTAGTAACTCAATCAGAAACATTTGGTAAAGCCCTTCGAGATCAGAGGCTGGAAACAAATCAAATTCGCAAGTTTCTAGATGCAATTAATCGCTTGAAATCTAAGTTAGTAGGAAGTGGATTTTCCGAAATTGAAGCAGAAATTGTTTTGCTAAAACCAAAGCTTGCCTATGCCGCTGCCCGTCAGAACGTAGTCAAACCCCTAAACAAAGTGATGTCTGCTGCCATTGACAAAGTGGAAAGTAAGGCAGACTTTGAGCGCCTCGTTAATCTTGTTGAATCAATTATTGCTTATCATAAAGAAGCAGGTGGAAAATAACTATGCCAGCAGCAACCGAACAAAAACCTTTACTTGGTAAACTTCGACTTACTAGCAATCTAAGAGTAGTTACAGGTTTACACATTGGCGCAGGTGGTGAGAATTTAGATATTGGCGGTTTGGATAAATCAGTGATGCGCGATCCTTTAACCAAGCATCCATATTTACCAGGCTCATCAATCAAGGGCAAAATGCGTTCTATTTTAGAGCGATTTCTCAACAAACCTGCAAACCGAGATGGTGGTGTTAAAACATTTCGCTATGAAAGTGACGATCTAGAATCAGGCTACTCAATTAGTAATGGTATTCCTTTTGAGGGGGCGCGTAGTTGTGAAGTCAGCCGTGTATTTGGTTCAACTGGCAAAGATTGCTGGCTGCCTGAGAGTATTGTGCATCCCCCAGATTTAGATAGAGTCGGCAAAGATGAAGAAACATTTAAGGGGGTTAAACATCTTAAAGCCAAAGGACGTAACTCTCCTGCGCGACTAATCGTGCGTGATAGTCATTTAACTACGGACTCAGCCGTACTTCTAAAATCCATTGATACAGGTCTATTCATGACCGAATGGAAATTTGAGAATGGCATCGATCGCATCACCGCCGCCGCTAACCCACGTCAACTAGAGCGTGTACCTGCGGGAGCAGTATTTAATTTTGAGATAGTCTATACCGTTGAGAATGCTGAACAAGCAGTTAAAGACCTGCAAAATTTAGCGATCGCCCTTGCAATTCTTGAAGACGATGCTCTTGGCGGACATGGTTCTCGCGGCTATGGCAAAGTTGCCTTTGAAAATTTCCAACTCTACTATCGTGATTTGGAATACTACAAAACCATTGGTACTGCCAACCGCACCGCCCAAGAGCCTCTTAATAGCTCCGATAATACCGAGCAATTGCTAAACAACTTTGATCAGGTGACTAGTGCTGTGGAGAGACAATTGCCATCTGGGAAGAGTTAGCCATGAGCAAATGGAAATTAGTCAAGCTAGATTTCAAAAATAATCCAGCTCATTTTGGTGAGTTGGGCATTGGTATGGAAGAAACTAGCGAACGAGTGCGGTCAGATACACTCTTTAGTGCGATCGCGATCACCTATGCAAGATTAGGCAAAAATCTAGATACACTGCTAGATCGCTTTCACAAAGAATCTCCCCCATTTCGCCTAAGTTCTAGCTTTATCTATCGTGAAACAAGCAGTGGAGTTACCTATTACTTACCTCGTCCCAAGGAACCACCAACAAATTATCCAATTGGTAACGATATCAAAATTGCCAAGGATTATAAAAAGTTAAACTTCTTGGATATCAAGACATGGAAAAGCTGGTATCAGGATGGCGGCTTTGATAACACTGGTTTACCTAAAAGCTTGTATAGTCAATGTTTCGAGATTGAGAAACATCCTAAGGTTGCCATAGACCGAATTACTCGATCCACTAATCTTTATCACACCGCCTTTGTCCGCTATCGTTCAGAACCTCACGACAAATCTGGCTTGTATTTCTTAGTCGAATTCACCGATCGAAGACTAGAAGATGAGCTTAAATCAGTGTTAGAACTCTTAGGAGAAGAAGGACTGGGCGGAGAGCGATCGAGTGGTGCAGGCAGATTTGAACCTTCATGGCATGAATTAGATGAGCAGTGGACACAGCTTCTATCTTTTGATGATGGTAATTCTCAAAGTCTAATCAGACTATATTGGGATAATCCACCAATCTCGTTAGATGACTCTAGCTATGAGCTACAGGAACGAGGTGGCTGGATTACCTCGGCGGCTAAAAATCAAAGGCGCAAAAAAGTCACCATGTTTGCTGAAGGTTCTGTATTTCAAAAAGCTCCTATCGGTAAGCTTGCTGATGTTACGCCCCATCAATTTGCACAGCATAGGATATATCGTAGTGGGATTGCGCTCAGTCTGCCGATCAAGATCAACTTAAAGGAGGCTTTATGAATCAAATCACTACTTTGCCCGATCGCTCTGAAATCAGGGAACAACGAAAATTAGAAGTGAAGAAATTTCAACTTTATAGCCAAATGTTCCGTATTGGCTCGGAAGTTTCTACACTCAATCCTTTTGAATACGTGGTAGCACCTAATAATCGCGTGTATTTGCCTGATTGTGATGCTCTAGCCCAAGCATTGCGAGAAGAAGGGAAGTTGCAAGAATATATCAACCGCATTGAAGATAGAAAAGAGATTAAAACTCTCTTGAAAAATACTTTTGGCGATCGCTGGTATGACATCGAAACCGATGATGGCAAACCAATTTTCCCTGATTACAGATCTAGTAAACGCTTAACCGAGCAGAAAATCACCGAATTACGCCCAATGATTCGTAATGGCATGGGTAAACTTTATGTGCCTGGAAGCTCAATTAAGGGGGCAATTAGAACTGCGATCGCCTATTACTTGCTTAAACACGAAGAGCAATTTAGAGTACCGCAACAAAATAGAATTAGCAGTATTGAAAGTCAGCTAAAAAAGAGCTTAGGTGAACTAAAACACAGAGCCAAATTTGTTGACGATCGCTTATTTATGGATGATTTATTTGCAAACTATGGACTGACTTATCAAGATCGCAATGCACCCGTTCAAGAGCGTCCTAACCCAAATACTGACATTA
The DNA here is from genome assembly GCF_000332215.1 of Pseudanabaena biceps PCC 7429. Classification (GTDB taxonomy): domain Bacteria; phylum Cyanobacteriota; class Cyanobacteriia; order Pseudanabaenales; family Pseudanabaenaceae; genus Pseudanabaena; species Pseudanabaena biceps. The sequence goes on along the minus strand of NZ_ALWB01000235.1, from coordinate 1,503 downwards.
TGAGGGCTATTCATGTTTCTGATACAGAACCGATTGAAAAATTTGAAAAGCTCAATAAACAAGGACAAACTGTAACTTACAATCAGTCTTTAGTTGCTGAAGTATTGGTCACAAGCCATTTTAATGATGGCAAGGCAAAATATCGTGCTTCTCTTTATGCTGAAATGGTTTCTAATCTGCAAGTTCCCTTTGAGATCACTCTGGATTTAGAAATGCTGTCGTGGTTTAGCCATCGTCAGGATATGCAGATTCCTTTTCAGTCCATTGACGATATTATCAAAATCTGCAAAGAGTTTGCACAAGAGCAATGGGACTTTGAACATGACTATTGGCAGGGTGTTAAAAATAACATCAATGCTAAAGACACCAATGGACAAACCATTAATCTCGATTATGAGCGCATTCATAAACTGTATGAAAAAGAGACCTGTCCCTATGCCCTCAGAGTTGGTTGGGGAAGTGGTATGACGGGAACTACCGTTGGAACTTTGTTAGAAGATGGGTTACGCACTCAAATCCGCGATACTTGCGGTATCAGAGCACCCGATTTTGAAGCGCCTAAGTCACGGCGTACAGTGGCAAACGCTAAAAGAGAAATTCAATTTGTCCTCGGTTGGGCTATGTTTAAATCCATATAATTTATGCTAATTCGTTCTACATGGCAGCTTAGTGTTCCTGAAGCTATGACATTGCCCCGATCGCACCATCTGAGTTTAGCCAAAGACTTACATAATCGCCTTGATATTCGTATGGGTGAAGAGCAAATTCCTAGTACTACCTTTTCTGGCATTCTGGGGTTTTACGATCGCCATGCTGACTTTATAACTTTTCTGCCAGATCAGGTTTATACACTTACTCTAAGCGGTTTACAAGAGTCATCTTCTAAAGCGATCGCCGATTTAGATCTGGGTGAAACTTTTAAATTTTTTGGTGCAAAGTTTGAGATTAGCGATCGCCAAGATGAAATCACTACTTACGAAAATCTCTATACAGAACTAGTTGCCAATGAACCTGAAGCAATTAGAAAATTTGAACTCAATTTTCTCACACCCACTGCCTTTGCTCAAAGTCGTACCCATTTACCTCTGCCGATCCCCCAACTAATGTTTCGTAGTTGGCTAGAACGTTGGAATCATTTTGCATCTGTATATTTGGGTAGTGACGATCTGATTGCTTATCTAACCAATTATTTCACGATCACTCGTCATCACATCAGGACTGGGACAGTGCAAATTCATCAAGGACAATGTACTGGATTTACTGGCCAAGTGACAATGCAGGCGATCGGTAAGGTCGATCCTTTACTAATCAATGTGGCTAATTTGTTGGTTAATTATGCTGCCTTTTCGGGCACGGGCATCAAAACTAGACTTAGTATGGGATATACCAAGTATTGACGGATGGTTTCAGATAATTTACACTACCGTAAGCGCTAACTCAGTTCTAGGGGTCAGCCAGTACCTTGAAAACCGCATAACTTCGTCAACCCCAAGAACTCGCTCT
>NZ_ALWB01000234.1 GCF_000332215.1 Pseudanabaena biceps PCC 7429 | reverse complement strand
CTACTTCGTCGTAGCCAAGTTTTAATTAATTAGGTGTAATTAATTTAGGTAATTAATAGAATTAGGCGGCGCGAAGCGCCGCTTAATTCTATTTCGTAAGAGATTGGGCATATTCAGCGATCGCGGCTGGATAAATAATATGCTCCTGTACTTGGATGCGTTTTTGCAAATCCACCAAAGTATCACTTGCCAAAATTGGCACGGCTGCTTGCTTGAGAATTTTACCGCTATCGACTTCGAGACTGAGGATATGGACGGTACAGCCCGTAATTTTTACGCCATAGTTAAAAGCTTGCTCGATCGCATGAATGCCTTTAAAACTTGGTAATAAACTCGGATGAATATTGAGAATTCTTTCTGGGAAAGCATCGATCAACACTTGGGTGACGATGCGCATCCAACCTGCCATAATCACCAGATCGATGTGATACTGCTTGAGGATATCCACGATCGCTAGATCGATCGCTGCACGAGATTTGTAATCGCGGTGATTAATCAAAATGGCGGGAATACCAAATTTATCAGCGCGTTGCTTGACATAGGCTTCGGGTTCGTTATAGATCACTACGGCGATCTTGGCGAGTAGCTGTCCGTTCTCGATCGCCTTAGCGATCGCCTCTAGATTACTGCCGCTTCCCGATGCTAAGACCGCAAGAGTAGTGACACCTTGAGAATGCTCGCACTCATCTCGATTATCTCGATTATCTCGATGCCCATGGGCATCCTGAGATAAATCTGGGGTGGTAGGTGAAATCTCTGGCGAACTCACGAATCTTCGATACCTCTAAACAAAAATAGCCGTCACAAGTTTACTATATGGTTTATACCAATTCCCAAAATGGCAACGCCATTTTGGGAATCTCAAAACCTTACTGGGTTTGTTTTTTAATTCACTGAAGTGTTGGCTCACTTCAGTGAATTGGTATTAAGTAGTTTGGCATAATTAAAACCCAAAACCAGAGAGCGTACCGCCCGCGTAGCGGACGGTACGCTCGTCTAGGTTTTAAGTTTACTTATGCTTAGCTACTTACTACATGGGGCGTATTAAGATAGGGCAAGCAAGTTCAAAGCCACGACGATTCCTTCTTCAACCATGACTCCTTTATCGGAAATGCCAATTCCTACACAGGAAAAGAGCGATCGCTTCCCCATCCATCCCCTTAGCATCGCACCGATGATGGATCGCACTGATCGCCACTATCGCTATTTCATGCGCCAAATTACGCGGCGGACTTTGCTCTATACGGAAATGGTCACTAGTGCGGCTATTAAGCATGGCGATCGCGCCTATCTCTTGGGCTTCTCACCCCAAGAAAATCCCCTTGCCTTACAGGTTGGGGGCGACAATCCCCAAGATCTTGCCGAATGCGCTCGGATTGCCGAAGGTATGGGCTACGACGAAATTAATTTGAATGTGGGCTGTCCGAGCGATCGAGTTCAGAGCGGACATTTTGGCGCTTGCTTGATGAAAACGCCCCTACGCGTCGCTCAATGCATTGAGGCGATGAGTGCCGCTACCAAGATCCCCGTATCCGTCAAACATCGGATCGGGGTTGACGATCTCGATCGCTATGAAGACATGCAGAACTTTGTGCGAATTCTGTCCGAATCAGGCTGTCGGCGATTTTCCATCCATGCGCGAAAGGCATGGTTACAGGGGCTCAGCCCCAAGGACAATCGCGAAGTTCCACCGCTACGCTATGCTGATGTCCATCGCCTCAAACAGGAATTTCCGCATTTATTCATTGAAATTAATGGTGGATTGATCACCCTTGAGCAAGCCCACGAACAGTTAAAATATGTCGATGCCGTGATGATCGGACGAGCCGCTTACGATAATCCCTATCTATTTGCCACTAGCGATCGCGAATTTTTTGGTGATGAGACTCCGATCCGTAGTCGCCTAGAAGTTGCTGAAGCCATGATTGCCTATATCGATGAATGGATGGCAAAGGGATTGAGGTTACATAAAATCACCCGCCATATGCTGCAATTATTTCATGGTCAAGCGGGTAGCCGTCTTTGGAAGCGCATTCTCACGGATAGATCTTGCCTCGTTGGGGCTGGTTCTGAAGTAATTCGCGAAGCAATTACCACCATTCATTAACTATCCCAAGGATGATTGGTGCGCCACTCATCCTTGGGGTTTTATTTTTATATTGGATTTTTAAGTAATGCAATTTATGGAAACCCTAATGCGATCGCTGCCTAACTGGTTTTATCACCTCGAACAATGGGCGGATGTCTTAGTCCACAAACAACTTAATCAAGCTTCATGGACGAGCGTGGGGATCGTATTCTTAGCAGGGCTGGTCACCAGTCTCACCCCTTGCACGCTCTCGATGTTGCCCCTGACCATTGGCTATATTGGCGGTTATGAATCCAAAAGTACGGGGAAAGCTGCCTTGCAATCGGCTTGGTTTTGTCTGGGTTTTGCGATCGCCTTAACAGGTTTTGGACTCGCCGCCGCCCTACTAGGCAAAATCTACGGACAGACAGCTTGGGGTTGGTCGGTTGTGATGGGGCTCATTGCGATCGTGATGGGATTGCAGTTATTGGAAGTAATTTCCTTCCGCTTACCAAGTTTCGGCAATTGGGAAATCTCGCCAAATCTACCGCAGGGATTGCGATCGCTATTAATCGGTCTATCCTTTGGATTTGTGGCTTCCCCATGCAGTACGCCAGTATTGGTTACACTCTTGGCTTGGGTATCAGGATCGGGCAACCTGCTGATGGGCACGGAATTTCTACTCGCCTACGCGATCGGTTCGGTCTTACCCCTAGCGATCGCGGGCACATTTACGGGGATTATCAAGAGATTTTTAGAATTGCGGCGTTGGTCTAGCTGGCTCAATTGGGGAAGTGGACTAATTCTGATCGCATTTGGAACGCTTTCTATTTTGAGCAAGATTACATAGACAAACCGCAAAAGATGAGTGGCAGCGCGAAGCACTGCCACTCATCTTTTGCGGTTTATGTCCTGGCTCAAACATTGATTTATATAAGTAGCTAAATAAGTAGCTAAGATAAGTAAACTTAAAACTTAGAAGAGCGTATCGCCCGCTACGCGGGCGGTACGCTCTCTAGTTTTGGTTTTTAATTACGCTTAGCTGCTTAGATCTATTTCAACCATTCCTGCTCAAATCGATGCCAAAGGCTGAGTAATCTTGGCTCAACCGACGTGTCTAAAAGTACTGCGGTCACGATCGAGCGGATTTTTAAGAGATCGCCAAAATTAGCACTGATAAAAATCTTGCCCGAAGCCACAGATTTTTCTAGGGTGGATTTACCAATGATAATGTTGTACAGAGCTCTACCCGTACTTTCAAAAGAATTATTCGCAGTAGGATCAGCCGCCGAGATCGCCAGTTGCAAATCCATTTCACCCTCCGCTTGCACAAAAATACGCGTATCATCGATCGCAATCGTGGCAGATTTTCCGTTGGCTATACGCACAATTGCTGACCAAGTATCACCTTGGCGATCGCGTAAAATTTCCATTAATTCTAAGAGCAGGGCAGTCAAAAGTTCAGCCCGAGATGAAGTCGAAGGAGGAAGGAGCATGATTTGAGCGGCAGGGGTTTAAAAGCTGCAAAGATTATAGAATTAAAAGATTATAAGTAGCTAGGCATAAGTAAACTTAAAACGGGCGGTATCCTCTCTGGTTTTGGTTTTTAATTATGCCGAGCTACTTAGAGAGCATCATTTGCACAAATACAGGATTAACAAATAAAGGATTAACAAATAAAGGATTAATTGCTATGGTTTGGCAACTGTTTGAAAACGATTCTCACCAAAGAATGAGAGATGGGATCGAGAAGTTCCTTTCCATCGCAATTATCTGTACGGCGGTTGTTTTACCTGTGATTCCTCCATTCTCGTCTTCTGCCAAGGCGCAAACAGAAACCATCGAAACCATTCAGAATTCTGAGTCGCGCAGCTTTCCCATTTCCCTAAAGAGTGGTCAGTTTGTCAGGATGATCGTACAGCAGCAAGGAATCGATCTAGTCGTAAAACTCGTGAGTCCTGACGGTCAAACCATTGCCACTTCCGATAGCCCCAATGATGATGAAGGAGCAGAAGTAATTTCCACTATTGCCAATACTACGGGCGATTATCAGTTGGTAGTTTCTGTCGCCAATCCAGCCGATTCCAAGGCTGCGGGTAAATTTACAGTTAACATCGAAGAATTAAGAATGGCGAAAGAATCCGATCGCCAGTATCTCGCGGCTGAAGTTGCCTTTATGGAAGCCACCAAAATCAACGATGGTACGGACCAGCAAAAGCAGCAAGCGATCGCCAAATATTTAGAGGCTTTACCCGTTTTCCGCACTGAAAAAAGAACCTATTGGGAGGCTCTTACCCTCAGAACCATTGGCTATATTTATCTCGATTTGGGTAAGAATGAGGAGGCTCTGAGCTATCAACTCCAAGCGTTAGCCCTATATCAAAAACTAGACGATCCTAAACAATTAGGACAACTCCTCAATCGAATTGGTAAAACCCAAGAGAAACTGGGAGATCTCCGAACGGCAATTTCCTATTACGAGAAAGCGATCACGGCGCGGCAATCAATTCGCGATCCACTCGGAGAGGGAGCAACTTTTAATAATCTTGGCTATGCCTACGATATTCTCGGTCAGCCCAAGATCGCTTTAGATTTCTATAATAAATCTCTGGCTCTTTGGAGAGAAACAGGGAATCGCAAAGAAGAAGGGAATACCTTGCGGAACTTAGGTGCAGTCTATCGCAAACTCAGTAACTATGGACAAGCGCTCAAATTTTATGACCAAGCCCTAGCCATCCATCAGGAAATGGGCGATCGCAAGAACGAAGGGAATACCCTCAATAGTATGGGCTTGCTTTATTACAACTTAGGGCAATCGACGAAGGCAATTGATTTTTTACAACGTTCTTTGGCGATCGCCGAGATAAGAAAAGACTTACGCGCTCAATCATCGATTTATAGCAATATCGGGCTTGCCTACAGAAAGCTAAACAAACTGGATAAGGCTCTCACAGTCTATTTTCAAGCTCTTAAACTCGCTCAAGAAACGGGCGATTTGGGTTCGGAATCCGTCTGCCTTAACAATCTTGCCTCGATCGCTTTAACTGAGAAAAAATATAGCGATGCCCTTAATTTCTATCAAAACGCCTTAAAGGTAGCGAGAAAAGTTGGCGATCGCGTTACCGAAGCAACGATCCTAGGTAACATCGGTCTGGTTTACAATTACACGGGCAAATACAATGAAGCTTTTGCCAACTATCAGCAGTCATTGCTCTTACACCGTCAAGCAGGAAATCGGCGGGGGGAAGCGAACGATCTCAGTAACATGGGTAGTTTGATGGGGGATCGGGGAAGGCTAGAATTAGCGATCTATTTCTATAAGCTATCGGTAAACGTCCGCGAATCTATCCGCAAAGATATTCGCAACCTCGCCCGTGAAGATCAAAGTGCCTTTAAGCAATCGGTTGCCGATGTCTATCGCGGACTCGCCAGCCTACTATTGACAAAAGGGCGGGTAATGGAAGCTCTACAGGTATTAGATTTACTAAAAGTACAGGAACTCCAAGACTATCTCCAAGATGTGAAGGGGAATGAAGTTACTGCCCAAGGCTTGGAGCTTTTACCACTAGAACAAAATTTATCCCAATTAATCAGCGCTGTTGCACTCCAATCAACGAGTTTGAGCGAAGAACTTGACAAGTTAAGGAAACTGGCACAACCCAACGATGTTCAAAAGGCAAGGCTTGAGGAAATCGAGAAAATTCAGCTTGCTACAAGCCAAAAAATAGGAGGTTTATTTGATAGCGAATCGGCAAAGACGATCGAGAAAGATCTGAGTCAACAGGCGATCGCTGATAATCTCAAACTGAATAGCTATGTCAGCTTACAAGAGCGTTTAAGAGCTTTAATGCAAACTGCTCAGTTTCCCCAAAAAGTAGCCCTATTCTATCCGTTAATTCTTGGCGATCGCCTTGAACTGATTTTATTTGTTCCCGACTCGCCGCCAATTCATCGCACCGTTAAGGTCGATCGCCAGCAATTAGAAACAGCGATCGCCGCTTTTCGTGTGGATCTACAGGATGCCAGTTCCCTTGATGTGCAAGAGTCCAGCTATCAGCTTTATCAATTGATGATACAGCCCATCGCTGACGATCTCCAAAAAGCACAAATCCAAACGATTATCTACGCCCCCGATGGACAACTGCGTTATATTCCCCTTGCCGCACTCTATGATGGTAAAAAATGGCTAGTCGAACGCTATGCCATCAATCACATTACAGCGATGAATCTTTTTCGCCTTGGTTCACAGACGATCTCCCAGCCCAGAGTGATTGCCGCCGCCTTTAGCAAAGGTGCTTACTCCTTTAATGTGGGTTCGCAGCAATTTTCCTTCTCAGGTTTGCCCTTTGCGGGCAAGGAAATCGAAAACCTTAGCTCAATCGTTCCCAATACCACCAAGTTCTTAAACGCATCCTTTGAGCGCGATACGATCACAGAACCAAAGCCAAGCTACAATATCATCCATTTAGCAACCCATGCAGCCTTTGTGAGTGGCAAGCCCGAAGAGTCATTTATTTTAATGGGAAATGGCGATCGCCTGAGTCTGCGTGAGGTTCAAAACCTCAAATTTCCTGCGGTAGACCTAGTGGTATTGAGCGCTTGCCAAACAGCTCTGGGAGGTATAGTTGGCAGTGGTGAAGAAATCCTAGGTTTTGGCTACCAAATGCAAAGGACTGGAGCGAAAGCATCGATCGCTTCACTCTGGACGGTTTCCGACGGTGGCACACAAAAGCTGATGGATATTTTTTATGGAGAAATCCAAAAAGAAAAACATTCTAAGGTAGAAAGCTTACGTCAAGCCCAACTATCGATGATTCGCAATCCTAAATCCGAGTTTTCTCATCCCTATTACTGGTCAGCTTTTATCCTGATCGGCAACGGACTTTAATTAGTTAGAACTAATCAAAACCCCAAAGAGTATTGCCGCGCTCCGCGCGGCAATACTCTTTGGTTTATGTCCTAATCAAACCTTACGTTGCTACTCCCTTCCCAGTGAAAAATTAGACGTTGCGGCGCTTCGCGCCGCAACGTCTAATTCTTGGTTTTGTATGTCTATTTCTTTGGTGGGAAGGGAGTATATGAGATAATGGTTTCAGAATGGCTCATGAATTGTTTTTTAATTGGGATATTCATCGGGATAATTAAGCATGAAAAAGATTTTATATGCCCTCGTGATCGCCCTCAGTTCGACTTACATGGCAGTCGCTCCCGCTACATCCCAAACCATCGCCAATTCTAAGCAGTTTGGAGTCGTACCTCCTGCCTGTGAAGGAGATACCCAAATGGCATTAAATATCTGTGCTTCGCGATGGGCAAAAACTGCTGATTTCTTGCGATCGCTTATTTATGAAGAAGTTTACAGACAAATTCCCGAAGCTAGACAAAGCCAACTCAAAGCGATCGAACAGACTTGGACTTCCTATCGCGATACCCATTGTCGGGAATCGAGTGCACCTTTTAAGGGTGGTTCCATTTATCCTCTGATCTATTCTAGCTGTCTGCCTAACGTTACCAACGATCGCATTGCCGATCTGCAAGGAAAAAGCAACTCTCAACTCAAACCAGATGAAACGGCTCAGCGGCTTGCCAAAATATTAAGTCAAGGAAACCTCAAAGACTCCTCTAGCCAGAAGTTGTGGCAAATCTACCAAGCTCAGCATTGCCAGTTTGATTCCCTACGTTTTACCGAATCGTCATCGGTAAAACAATGTCGCGATCGGCTAGCCGAAAGTCGGTTACTTCAACTCGAAGCCATGATGAGCAAGCGATAAATGTGAGTGGCAGCGCTTCGTGCCGCCACTCACATTTGGGGTTTTATTTCCTAAGCAAACCTTACGTTGCTATATTTTCCGATATCACAATAATCGCAGTACCAATGACATAAGCTAATATATCCTTCCAATCAAAGGTAGTTCCCAAAATAATTGCTAAAAGTTTATATTGTCGTAGTCCTAACCGATCTACAAGATTTAAGTATTGCAATCCTTCGATTGCACAGGCAAATACAAGTACAGATAGAGCGGCTATATTGGGGCGAATCTTCCAAAAGGTTTTGACAAAGCAGTAAATGAGTATAACCACTAAAACGTCTCCAAGAAAAGGACGAATAAACTGGTCATTGAAAAAAACTGCGATGCCAACTTCTATGAAGAAGAGTAAAACGGTTAAATAGAAGTACTTGTATTTAAAGGTAAGCCTATTTGTAAACATTTAGATTTTATAGCTATATTTACTTACAGCAATTATCGATCAAACGAACCACAAGGAAATTTTTGAAAGCGTTGCAAAGCAACGCTTTCAAAA
>NZ_ALWB01000233.1 GCF_000332215.1 Pseudanabaena biceps PCC 7429 | reverse complement strand
CAAGACTTCGGAATACTTGTCTGGATTCTTCTTTGTTGGTTGCTTCGCAAATGGAACTAATCGCCGACATTTGCTCCTCTAAAAACATCAGTTCGGTTGATTCGCTAATTTGCAAGTTAAAGAATTGTTCGTAGGTGAGAATAATCGCGTCATAGTTATGAGTGGCAATTTGGCTCAATAGGACGCGGCGGCGATCTTTGGCAAAGTCTTGAGCATTCGGTACCAGAATCTTAGCTTCGGGGTACAGTCGTCGAAATTCTTTGCTGTATCCTGGCAAGATCGATTTCATGGTTACATGCATGACTTTGTGCGCCATCCCTTTGCGTTTTAACTCCATGCCTGCGGCAATCATCGTCGCGGTTTTGCCATAGCCGACTCGATGGGCAGCGAAAGCGGCTCTTTGCCGTTCGACTCGACGCACGAAGTTGCGCTGGTGGCTTCGCATCTCGAAGTCGGGAGCCATGTTGGGGAAGGTTAAGTGCGAGCCGTCATACATGGTATCGCGGTAGAGGTTGTGGTATTGGTTATAGTGCAGACATAATCTTTCGGCGCGATCGCATTCACTCCAGATCCATGCTTTAAAAGCAGTCTGGATTTTGTCTTGCATTGTCCGAGATGCAGTTGTGGCTTCTACATTCAGGATGGCGGTGATGTTGCCATGCTTGTCTTTGATGTATTCATATACTTTGGGGTCTTTTTGGTTGAGTGCACAATCGATTAGTTCGAGGGCGGTGTAGTTGCTGGTTCCCCATTCGGTTTTGTTTTGGGGTGAGTTGGTCAGTTTGCTGTCACCTTTGATTACCCAAATATTGGCGGGGTCGGGATGGAATTTGACGGTGCTGGTTCCTGTATGGCTAAGGAGTTGTTCGCTAAATTCTTTGATTACATCTTCGGGGAGCCAACTCGTTCCTAGTTTGACGCGGATCGTGTTGTGTAATAACAGCTTTAGCTCGTTTTTGGTCATGGCATTGACATTGATGCCTAGCTTCACCGCACAGCGCACTTTGATATCTACATCTAGAGTTTCGGGTAAACAGGGAACTGGTTGGTTGCTGCTAATGGTTTGATGGTATTTGTCGATGTTCAGCCAGTTGGGGACTCCGTTTTCTTGCCATGCGATGATTTTGTTGAGTCGGTTGACGACGTTCCCACTGATGAATTCTTCTCTGGTGATCCATTCAGCATTGGTCGTTTCTTGTACGGTTGCTGGTGGGATTGTGCCGTTGTAGAAGATATCGCCTTCTAGTTCGCTGATGACGGTGCTGATACTTTTATCGATGAGGTTGGCGATCCAGTCTAGGTCGATATAGCTTTTGGCATCTAGACATTGCGCTAGGGCATCTTTGGCATTATCAGCACGATATCTGGGAGTGGCTCTGACGGTTCTTTGATGAAAGATGGGAGCTTTGGCGGGGCTTTTGCCTTTGCCGCGATCGATTTCTAATGCTCTCAATCGATAGTAGTTCGGGTCTTCTTGGAAGATACTGAGGTTCTCTTTGCTGATGAAATGCCCAAATCTAATTGCGAACTCATCATATTTTTGATTGAGAATTTGGCGCAGTTTGCCTAGTTCTTTTTCGTCTTCGTACTGCTGCATTCTCAGCACTAGATCGAGGATCTTGGCGACAGACATGGCAGCCCGAATGCGTTGTTGTTGGTTAGAGACTAGTTCTAGCTGATAGTCGGTGCGACGATAGATTTGTCCTTCATGTTCGCAGAAAGCGTTGGGTAGCACTTTTTGTAACTGTGGTGGAATTTGAATTACTTTGGTTTGAGTTACGGCTGGTTCGTAGAATTTAGCGATCGCTTTTCCAATCTTGCTAATCTCTGCTCTCAGGTCAAAGTTTACTGGGGCAGTTACGCCTAAATGTTCTCCTCCATAGAGTTTGGCGGTTGTCAATTCTCCGAGGATATTGCGGAATTTCAATGGTGATGTAGTCATGGGCTTTTTCTCAATTAAAAAAGCGAGTCAATCCTTAATAGGAGTGACTCGCTCATTAGCTTTGGTGTGGTTACTCTCTAGATCAGCCGCTAGGCTGACTCTACAAACCATTGGTTAATCATGATTGGCTGCTGATTGACTGTGTGTTGGCCCGATGGTGCTGTCTTTACCCAATCAGGATATTGATAGTTTTTCTGATTCGTGGCTCTCAGTTCAGTTTCCGTGAGCTTGCGGAAAACAAGGATATCCGCAACCACTTCCGTGTTGGCAAATCTCTTAAAAGCTATATCTGGTAATCTAATAGCGGTCACTAGCTCTAACTTACTGGCTAGATATTTCCGAAAGCTGGTATTGGCTGCATCAAGGGTGAAACAACTGGTAATCATGGCTATCAACCCATTTTCCCTCACTAGGTCAGTACATTTGGCTAGAAAGTAATTGTGGATGCTTAGGTTCAGGTGGGCGTAGCGCGGATCGTAGAGTTTGTAATTGCCAAAGGGAACATTGCCGATCGCTAGGTCAAAACTGTTATCACTTAGGCTCACTGTCTCAAATCCCTGAGCGTAAATCAGCGCTTCTGGGTATAGCAATCTCGCGATTTGGGCAAAGATTGGGTCTAGTTCTATGCTTACCCATTGAGATCGCTCTCTCATCAGTGCGGGCTGACATCCCATAAACGCTAGGGTGTTGCACGCTGGTTCGACGATCGCTCCACCTGTAAAGCCGATATCACCAAGGAGATCCCACATAGCGCGAATTACTTCAAAGCTCGTTTGGTAAGCGGTTGCGGTTGCGGATTTGGCGGCTTGGATTTCGGCTTGGGTCAATAGTTGGCTCAGTTTTTCATGGCATCGATGCTGCCATGTATTGCCTTGATGGTTTGCTTTCACCCAGATATCGGTGAGCGTTCCCCATCCCGATGCTTTGGCGAGTTCGACCTGTTGTTGCGATGTGGCTGTTGATATTGACTTGCTTAAAGCGATCGCTTCGACGGTTGCTTCTGCTTTTACTCGCAAGGGGCTATCAAAATGCTGCTCGATTTCTGGCGTAATTTCAAATATGGGTTGGTACATTTTTGGCTTTTTCCCTAGTTTTTGTTCTTGCGAACAAGCGCTAGCCATAAAAAAAGACATGACTTTATTTGTCATGTCTTTTTTTATGTATTGGTTCAAAATCCTCTAGTTGCCTTTGCCTTTGGTTTTTAGCCAGTTGTTGAGGTCGGCGATCGTCTCTAGGTCAAATAATGCTTCGGCTAAATTTTCTAACTGCTTTGCCGATAGTTTGTTGATTTTAGCCTTTAAAGTTGGAGTAATTTGCCCAAACTTGCGACCAAGCATCTTTAGCAGCATCGTAGCTTGCCCCTTTACTAGTCCGCGTTGCTCACCCAGCTTTTCACCTAGCTTTAAGCCACGTTGTTCACCACGCTGCTCGCCTTCTTCTCTCGCCTCTTGATATACACGAGTCTGCTTTAAATCGCTGTATGTAAACATTGCTTCAATCTCCTGCCGACTAAGTTTTGGGTGCGATTCGTTTAGTGTGAATCACGGTAACCAGTCCGTAAATAACCACTAGAGTCAAGACTCCTAAGTCTAGCTTAACTGTCCAGATGATATAGGTGCAAGCCCTATCGTCTAAACTCAAGACTGACTCCTTATCTGCCCACAGTGACCAAGCTCGTTACTTGGAGGCTGAAGCTGGGAACAGGGCGCAATCAGACCTCTAATTGCTGAGGACACTGGCGCTAATAGGGAGTCCCCATGATGAAACAGAGCCTCAAAAAGCAACCTATTAGTAGGCAGGCGCAACCAACAAAGTCTGACCTCGCCAGAGATTAGTATCCCGCCGCATCTTCCAAAAAATAGCGGTACGAGTATGGGGTTCTGGCGGTTGAATTGGCTACATCTAACGGGACATACCAATCTTCAGGACGGAACGAATAAAAACGAGTCTAAGGTCTGTAAATTGTCGAATTTACGGTAGACCAGACGAGAGGATTAATTCTTTAGATTCGGGTAGGATGAGGCGTAATTGCCTCAAGGTATTCAGAAAACACAAACTAGAGCAGATTATGGTTAGCCACAATAGAAATATTAGTGAACTTTGGAAAGAATTGCCTTGGAAGAAATTCCGAGTCAACCTTTTTAAGCTGCAAAAGCGCGTGTATAAAGCGGTTCAAGTTAAAGATATGCGGAAAGCAAGGTCTTTACAAAAATTAATTCTCAAATCCAAATCAGCTAGATTACTAGCGATTCGGCAAGTAACACAACTGAATGCTGGTAAGAAAACGGCTGGTATTGATGGCAAAAAGTCACTCTCAATTGAAGAACGCTTCATCTTAGAAAAAACCTTAGCCAAATATTATATCAACTGGAAACACTCAGGTTTACGAGAAATTCCCATCCCTAAAAAAGACGGGACAATGCGTATGCTAAAAGTGCCTACAATCGCCGATAGAGCTTGGCAATGCCTAGCTAAATACGCGCTCGAACCAGCACACGAAGCAACCTTCCACGCACATAGCTACGGATTTAGAACAGGTCGCGCAGCACATGATGCTCAGAAATTCTTGTTCAACAATCTTAAAAGCTCATGTAATGGAATAAATAAACGAGTTATTGAACTCGATATTGAAAAATGCTTCGATAGGATTAACCACTCTGCAATCATGGATAACCTAATCGCCCCCTCTGGGTTAAAGCTTGGCATCTTCAGATGTCTCAAAGCTGGAATAAACGTAGGTTTTCCAGACCAAGGAACGCCACAAGGCGGGGTGGTAAGCCCACTACTAGCGAACATCGCACTTAATGGTATTGAAGCTATACATAGCTACAAAGACCCCAAGGGAAGAATAAAAACTCCATCTGTAAGATATGCAGACGACATGGTGATAATTCTACGCCCAGAAGACAACGATGTTGAAATACTTGCCAAAATCAGCGAATTTCTAGCTGCTATAGGAATGAAAATTAATGAAAAGAAGACTAAGACAACTGCCATGAAAGATGGATTTGACTTTTTAGGCTGGCATTTCAAATGTCAGAAAAACGGAAAATTTAAAAGTACGCCCTCAGAAGCAAATTATAAATCTTTCCGCAAGAAAGTAAAAGCCATTGTCAATAGCTCGAATTATGGTGCAAAGGTAAAAGCTGAAAAGCTAGCACCTATTGTTAGAGGTTGGAGAAATTACCACCGCTTCTGTAAGATGAACGGTTCAAGAAACTCGTTGTATCACATCGAAAGCAGAGCATTTAAGGTCTTTAACAAGGAATCTAAGCAAAATCGCTATTCTTGTAAGAAATTATTAGACAAAGCATTTCCTGACATTCCCTACTCCGAAAACAGACACAACAACGTCCAAGGAGAGAAATCTCCCTACGATGGCGATATTGTCTACTGGAGCGAACGTAACAGTAAGCTCTACGATGGCATGACCTCTAAAGCCCTTAAAAGGCAAAACCATTCATGCAGAACTTGCGGATTAAAATTCGTAGGTGATGAAAAAGTACATCTACATCATGTAGATGGAAATCATAATAATTGGAAGACGGCAAACCTTGTAGCGATACATGAAAGCTGCCATGATTATCATCACATGAGCAAAAGCGCAAGCTAAGAATATCGGGAGCTGGATGCGTAGAAATACGCACGTCCAGATCTAATTGAGAGGGGCTAGGGATAATACCCTACCTCGACTCTACCAAATTTATAGACCAACACTGTCTCTATTAATTCTAGTACCTGCTCTTGAATTTCGGTATTGTTTTCCTGCTCAATCTTTTCACCTAGCTGTCTTGCCTTAGTTATAGCTTGACTTTCATTTGACAAGATGAGCTGAATAATACCGATCGCAAAGGAGTCTGTCTCTCGGTCTAGCAGGTCTTCTAGGTAGACTCGCCTGATTCTCTGGCAGTCGAGCATTTCCTGCACATGGCTTCTTGGCTCTGGTTCATAACTGCGCCTCGCAAAGATGGCGATCGCTTGCCACTCCCGCTCGGGTCGGTATTGGTTTAAATATAAATATATCTCGGATAAGTATTCCCAGTAAAAGTCTTCCTTTTGCTGGAATTGAACTTCGATGAGATATATCGGTTTATCTTTGGCTTTAGGGCTGAATATGCCATCAAACCGAAAGGCTTTTTCTTTCACTTCTACTGAGCTAAATTCGTAGCCTTCTGCTTCAGCAATCGGACGTTCGATTAGCTCAAACAGTAGAGTGTGAAAGGTGTTGAATAGTTGATAAAAGAGCGTATCCGTTTTCATATCCACTTAGTTTAGCAAAGTTTGGGATTGGGAAAATTCTTTTTTCTAGAAGATAGATAATCAAGGGGATAAAGCCGCTTTATCCCCTTGATTTCTAAGCAGCGACCAGTTCGCACAATATAGTCTTTTGATGCGTAGTCAGAGAAGCTGTGTATTCTCCCACCAATACTTTGGCGGAGTCTTTGGCGACGAGTCCTAGCAGGTATGGCTTTTTCCTGCTTTTGCGGATGACTTCTATCTGATATCTACCATCTTCTTGACGTTGAGATACAAGGATGGGGATGCAGGCATGTTCTCCATTTCCCGTCCATTTGGTTGATGCGAGTTCTCCATACTGTGCGCCTACGATTTGTAGGCGCATCAGTTGGTTGTCATGGAGGCGATCGCAGATCTCTGGTAGGAACATATTGAATGCAACGCTTGCGGTTCCATGATCGCCGTTGTGACTGGCTTGCCACATAGCGGCGGCACAGGTTTGAGCGGTTTTCTCGCTTTTGTTGCGTAGTTTCTCGCCCAAGCTCTTTGCCCATTGCACTGCGGCTCTCAGGATTTTCTTGCGGGATTCTTTCTCACTCGATAGTTTCATCGCTTCCCTAATCTTGCTGGTATATTCATCGCGGCGAGCGATCGCTCGTTGGTAGAGGGTTTCACTTGGCTTGATGAATAGTTCGCGGAATTCGAGTAGGGTACGTTCGTGTAGATTTACGGGTTGCCAGATGGCATTTACTGACTGAATCAGTAAAGAGATTGCGTCTTTGTATTCTCCACCTGCTTTCATTGGTCGAGCGGGCTGTTTGCATCTCTGTTTAGCATCGTAGTAACTGCCATAGACTCCTTGCTGTTTGCGGTCGATCAGCCAATCCAGTTTCGGTAAGCTTTTGCCCACTTCATCGAGAAAGGCTTGGTCATGGCTGAGGTCGGATTTAAGCCGATCTACGGCGACTTGGACTTCTTGGGCTAAGCCTCCAATGTATTGATGATTCCCTGTTGCCCATGCGGTGGCTAGGGTAGTCCTAAAAAGGAAAGGATGAGGGAAAATATCTAGATGGTTGTTACAGATTAAAGCAATGTCAGAGTCAAGTCCATCAAGTCCATCCTGCCAGTCCGTATCAGTGGTTAAAAACGGTAGTACTCGGCATGGCAAACAAAATTATAAATGTCGGGACTGTGGTCGTCAATTTGTAGAAAATCCACAGTGGCAGAGAGTTTCAGAGCGTATCCAAGACACTTATGACCTTTTAGAGAGACTACTGCTAAGAAAAAATCCCACTAGCTGGAATAGCTAGAGTCCTCAAGGTCTCAGAGAAATGGTTGCAGAGTTACGTCAATCAATAAATATAGAAAACGTTCCTCAGCAGGTG
>NZ_ALWB01000232.1 GCF_000332215.1 Pseudanabaena biceps PCC 7429 | reverse complement strand
GCCGCCACTCACCTTTTTGCTATGTGAGAAAAATTTGGGCATCGACTGCGCTGAGCGATCGGCATACGATCGCTCAGCGCAGTCGATGCTTCTCACAATTTATTTGGGATTGCGATAGAACCTAAAAGATGAGTGGTAACGCTTTGGGTTACCACTCATCTTTTAGGCTTAAATCATTGAACTTAATTGAAATAGAATTTCTATAAATTAAATAGGTATTTCAGCATAAGTATTCCAGTATTAAGTATTCCAGTATTAAGTATTCCAGTATAAGTACCTCAGCATAATTAAAATCTAGATATAAAACCTGCGGCGCACGCTGTGCGTGCGCCGCAGGTTTTAGGGCTTTATATTCAATTAAGCCCACTTACTTAATAAATGTATGACTTAGTAATATCTATTACTAAGTGAAGCACTGTAAAATGTTTATCATGTGAGAAATTTCTATTGTTGCAAAATTACATTTATATGGATTTATGCCGATCTCAATCTTAAAAATGACATAACTTTTAAAGACTTTTGTATGTCTCTAGGTAATAATGTGGAAATTTGCTTCGGAGAAGCTTTAGATAGCCTTACTGAACTTTCTTGGCAATTGCATGAATCCATTAATTTAGTGGAAATGTCAAATATTGCTGTTCGGAAAACTAGGGATATCTTGGGATGTGATCGCGTATTAATCTATCAATTCTTGCCACAGGAGGATGGTGCAATCATTGCTGAGTCTGTGGACTTAGCTTGGTCATCAATTCTTGAAAATTTTGGAAAAGGGGGAAGTGTAACTAGCGATCGCCTTATCTGGCGCAAACATGTAGAAGCCCATCTCAATGGAGCCTTTAGCACCATTGAAGATACTGAAGATAATCAGGCTCTAAGGTCAGAGCCTGATTATGCCGACTGGTTATCGAAGATGCAGGTGAGGGCTAACTTGGTCATGCCCATCACGACTAGATCGCCATCATCCCCAAATTTATTTGGATTGCTCATCTTGCATCAATGCGATCGCCCAAGGTATTGGCAAACCCAAGAGATTAGCCTCGTCAAAAATATTGCTACTCAATTAGGAATGGCAATCCGCAATGCAGATATCTCGACGCGCAATCAAATTGAATCGGCTTTGCAAGAGAGCGAGGCGAGACAGCGGGCTATTCTTGAGGCAATACCAGATTTGTTGTTGCGGGTCAGTCGTGACGGTTCTTGTCTGGACAGTATGATTTCCCCTTCTATTGATGCGAATCAGTTTGTAGCGATCGGTCAGCACCTATCGGAATTATTATCACCCGAATGTCTAGAACGGCAGTTGCAAGCGATCGAAAGAGCGATCGCCACCAATCAACTGCAAGTCTATAGGCAGCAGTTGATTAAGTTTGGTAAACTTGCCTCCGAAGAAGTCCGCATCTCGGCAATTAATGATCACGAAGCCTTAGTGATTGTGAGAGATATTACATCGGAAGTAGATTCAGAACAACGATTAGAACAAATTTCCTATAATGTCCCAGGATTTATCTATCAATATCATCTGAGAACCGATGGTAGTTCCCATTTTCCCTATGCAAGTCATGGGATTCGCGATATCTACGATCTCTCATCCCAAGAGGTGAGTCAAGATGCCGCTAAGGTTTTTGATCGCCTCCATCCTGAAGATTTAGATTATGTCAGGCAGAGCATCATCAACTCCGCGCAAAATCTCACTGTGTGGGGATGTGAATATCGGGTGCGCTTCGATGATGGTCGGACAATCTGGGTAGCGGGAAATGCCACACCGCAAAGGGAACCCGATGGCAGCATTCTCTGGCATGGCTATATTAAGGAAATTACGCAACGCAAACAGGCTGAGATTGTCTTAAAAGAGGAACAGACAAAGTTACAGGAAGCCTATTCAGAGCAGAAAGCTCTATTTGCTGCCATGAAAGATGTGGTGCTAATCCGCAATTCAGAAGGTAAATGTCTTAAAATTGTACCTACTAGTGGTAATAACTTACTGGGAAATCCCGAAGAAATACTCAGGCAATCAATCTATGAAGAACTGCCTCCCTTAGTCGCTCAAACTATTGTCGATGCTATTCATCATTCCCTATCCACCCAGCAGATTATTAGTTTTGATTATCCCTTAGAGATGAATGGGAGAGATGTCTGGTTCTCTGCGATCATTTCTCCCATTGCTGAGGATAAGGTGATTCAGGTTGCAAGAGATATTACGGAACGGAAACAAGCGGAAATCACTCTGGCGGAAGCGAAGGAAGCTGCGGAAGCCCTGACGAGAGCCAAAAGTGACTTCCTTGCTAATATGAGCCATGAAATCCGTACTCCCATGAATGGGGTGATTGGCATGGCTGAATTGCTTGCGTCTACACCACTCACTGGAGATCAGCTCGATTACGTCCAAACAATTCAAGATAGCGGCAATATTCTGCTTGCTGTAATCAACGATATTCTTGATTTCTCTAAAATTGAAGCGGGAAAACTAGAATTAGAAGAGCGTCCTTTTTTGCTTAAGGATGCTGTGAAATCAGCTTTTAATATCTTGAGTACGGAAGCTGCTAACCAAGCAAATATACTAAAGTATGCGATCGCTACTGACGTTCCCGCTACGATCGTGGGTGACCAAGCGCGAGTGCATCAAATTTTGATTAACTTAATTGGTAATGCAATCAAGTTTACGCAAAAAGGTGAAGTTGAGCTATTGGTCAAATGCATCAGATCCCCGCAATCATCAAACCAAATACTAAACCAAATACTATTTTCGATCAAAGATACGGGTATTGGTATATCTAGCGATCGCCTGAGTCGATTATTTCAGCCCTTTTCCCAAGCCGATGCTTCAATTAGTCGTAAATATGGTGGTACTGGCTTGGGGCTGGCTATTTGCAAATATCTGGTCAAGTTTATGGGAGGGAAAATTTGGGTTGATAGTAAAGGCTCAATCGCAGGGGAACCCCCGATCGGCTGGCAATGCGCAACCACCTCAGCAACCTCAGGGGCAATTTTTTACTTTACGATTGATTTGCCGAATATAAATTCTGAGGCGATCGCTACGGCAAATATTGCTTTGGATGCTGCCAATCAAAATCTGAGTTGCATGGCCGAGCTATTTCCTCTCAAAATTCTCATTGTGGAAGATAACGAAGTAAATCAAAAAATAGCTTCTCTCTATTTAAAAAGATTTGGATATATTGCCGATATCGCAAATAATGGAGTGGAAGCCTTAGAAATGGTATATCAACAAAACTACGATCTTCTGTTTATGGATATGCAGATGCCTGAGATGGATGGATTAACGGCAACTAGGTTAATTCGACAGGATAGCAATATTCCTCTCCAACCGCAGATCGTTGCCATGACTGCTAATGTCATGGCAGAAGATATTCAAAATTGTTTGGCTGTCGGTATGAACGATCATATTGGCAAACCCATTCGCGTTGAGGAAATTGCCAGAACCCTTAACCGATTGCAAATCAAGAATCAGGTGGCGACAGCTATAAAATCCTAAAACCTGTAGCGCAGGCGCTACGGTTTTAGCCTCTGATTTTTATAGCTATAGTCCCTTGACTTAAGACAAAAAGAATTGACTGGCGGCGCGAAGCGCCGCCAGTCAATTCTTGGGGTTTATTTCCTATTTAGTTCATTTATGCCAATTCACACAAGTGTGACAACACTTGCGTGAATTACAGCAATTATCGATTAAACGAACCACAAGGAAATATTTGAAAGCGTTGCGAAGCAACGCTTTCAAATATTTCCTTGGTTTGGGTTTGAGCGCAAAGCGCTGTAAAAACTCAACCTAGTAAAGGTTTTTAAGTTAAGAAATGGCTACGCCATTTCTTAACTTGTGTATTACTTAATAAAGCGCAATGCTCTTCAAGGTAACTTATAAATTGCCACTATATTGCATTTTTTTGGCGTAAGTCCCTAAGCAGCGGAGGTTTGGGCGCGTGACGTTTCCCAAATCCCGATCGCCCCCGATCGCTTTTTATGGAGATATTTATGGAGATATAAGGAGCTAATCCCCGTTTGTTTGCGTCAAGAGTATGATGCAAATAGTCAAAGTCGAGGAGCGAAATCATGAAAATTCCAACTTTAAGTAAAAATACTTGGTTAGGTTTAGTAGCGGCGGCTGTTGTAGGTGGCTCTGGTGCGGCAATTTTGGTTAACTCTACTCTGAACAATCAACCAAATCCCCAATCATCTGCGCCAAGCTCCATCAATCAAGTCAGTCAGTCTCCGACTGCGACTCGAGCCGTTGATGGACAATTGGCAGTTTATTGGATTGAATCAAGCAAGAATAAGCTGGTTGCCGTACCGATCGCGGTTAAAGCCAAAAGTAATGACGAAGCGATCGTCTCCGTAATTAAAACCTTGATTTCCGAGAATCCACCCGAATCCAAGCTATACAGTGCTATTCCCGCCAACACCCAAGTATTGAGTGCAGTTACCAAAAATAAGGAAATTCGGATTAATTTTTCCAAAGACTTTACGAAAGGTGGCGGTTCGGCATCAATGCAAGGACGGATCATTCAGGTTTTATACACTGCGACTAGTCTAGAGCCTGATGCTAAGGTCTATTTGTCCGTTGAGGGTAAGCCCTTAAAATATATCGGTGGCGAAGGATTAGAGGTACCTCAACCAATGACAAGGAAAGATTTTGCGCTAGAGTTTTAAACCCTACCTTGTTAAAATCTTCCTTGTGAAGAGTGATCTTCTGGCTTTCTCCTGCGAAATACTACTTTTTAGTAAATCTAGTTAGTAAATCTAGTAAATTATGTCATCGATCGACTTGCCCGATATTGATAGCCTGAGCCTAATTGAGCAAGTTTCTCAAATGGTGGTGGTGCGTACCTGTGGAATGCTATACGACCACCAGATCCAGTACCCAGAATGGGAATTATCCAATGCCAAACTCCAAACTCTGATCGGAGAATATGGGGTGGGGGGAGTGATTTTGCTGGGTGGTAGCGCCCCCGAAGTCGCTCTGAGAACCCGCCAATTACAATCTATGGCAAAGATACCTTTGCTAATCGCCGCAGATATTGAAGAGGGGGTAGGACAGCGATTTAGTGGTGCAACATGGTTCCCACCCCCGATGGCTTTGCAGGCGGTGTCGATGAAATATGCCGAGGACATGGGGAAAATTACGGCGGAGGAGGCTTTGGCGATCGGGATTAACTGGATGCTCGCGCCAATTGTCGATGTTAACAATAATCCTGACAATCCTGTAATTAACGTACGTGCCTTTGGGATTACCGTGGGTGAGGTCATGGGGGCGACGAGAGGATTCATTTCTGGTGCAAAGCAATATCCTGTCTTGATCACAGCAAAGCACTTTCCAGGGCATGGGGACACTTCCGTAGATTCCCATTTACAGACCCCCGTGGTTCCTCATGATCGCCAGAGATTTGATAATGTCGAATTTCCGCCCTTTATCAATGCGATCGCGGCGGGAGTCGATGCAATTATGAGTGCCCATATTTTTGTCCCAGAATTGGATCCTCAAAATATTGCGACCCTGTCCCATCGGATTATCACGGGGATTTTACGCAATGAACTTGGCTTTGAGGGAATTATTACTACGGATGCTCTGATCATGTCAGGGGTGTCTAATTTAGGTAGCCCTGAGGAGATTGCCGTTAAAGCCGTCAAAGCGGGTGTAGATATATTACTTATGCCCGTCGATCCGATCGCTACAATTCACGCCATTTGTGCGGCGGTAGAAAATCAAGAAATCTCGCAAGCGCAAATTCGCGCTTCAGTCCAAAGGATTTGGAAAGCAAAACAAAAGATTGCTGGGACTCCGCAAAATCTGCAAAAACTTGGTAATCCTGAGCATCTAGATATTGCCGCTCAAATTGCAACCAAGTCCATTAATGTTTATTCCTCTATCTCCACCTTGGCATCAAATAGCGCTCAAGAGCGGTTAGATGCCAACTATCTCAATCTGATTGTTGTTGACGATCCCTTGACCTGTGAAGAATTCCTGCATAGGCGATCGCCTGCGGTACGATTGCCCAACCACAATGGCTATCAGCGCATTATTGCCGATGGATTGATGCTAGAAAATCTGAAATATGATCGATTCTCACAAGTATTTATCCAAATCTTTAGTCGCGGCAATCCATTCCGAGGGAATACAAATCTGCTTCAAAAAATTCAAAATCTAGTTAAGTTAATGCTCCTAGACAATAAATTGCAAGCAGTGGTGCTCTATGGGAGTCCCTATACCTTAGATGAGATTTTGCCCCTATTACCGATGCAGATGCCTTGGGGCTTTGCCTATAGTCAACAGCCAGAAGCCCAGATGGCTGTCTTGCAACAATTAGGGTTTGAATAAGCAGCTATGGCTACCTTGATGCGGTTTGTTTTCATGGCTGTGATTACCTGTTCGACCTTATTGGCTTGCAATGCTTTTTTTGTGAATAGTCCTCTATCTTCCCCCAACCAGCTAGAGACCGTTGCGCCTGCAACTGTTGCTAGTACTGTCACCAAGGAATCTGAGCCTGAGCGCCTTCCCGATGCTCCCTATCTACAAACACCGATGGCAGCAGTTCAGAAAATGCTCCAGATGGCAAATGTCAAAGAAACCGATGTTGTGTGTGATCTGGGCAGTGGCGATGGCAGAATTGCGATCGCTGCGGCTCAGATGTTTGGGGCTAAAGCGATCGGTATTGAGATTGATCCCGAACTAATCCGCGAATCTGATCGGGAATTAAAATTAGCGATCGCCAAAACACCGACAATTCGCGATCGGATTAAATTTATTCAACAAGATTTTTTTAAGGCAGATTTGCGGGATGTTACGGTGGTTACGCTATACCTTTTGCCAGAGGCAAATCTCCGCGTTCGTAATGAAATTTTATCCAAACTAAAAGCAGGGACAAAGGTGATTTCCTATGAATATGATTTGGGGGATTTACCTCCTAGTCAAATGGAAAAAATCAAAATAGGCGATCGAGAACAGACTATTTATTTATGGGTTTTAAGCTAATCAAACCTCCAAAGATGATTGGCGGCGCGAAGCGCCGCTAATCATCTTTGGAGGTTTAGTATAAGGGTTTTCAAGTTATAGCTGCCGCCAGTCTTGTTAGGACAAAATTAAAACCCAAAATAGTGTTGCCGCGCTCCGCGCGGCAACACTATTTTGGGTTTTATATCCTGATATTGACGGCAGCTATAAGAAATGGCAACGCCATTTCTTAACTTGGTATCAAACATCACGATAGAGGTTCTATTTATTTTTTGTGCTAGTCTGTTAGCTCTCTCAATTTCATTCTATTTCTTAATGAAAAACAGTCTATTTGCTGAGATTGCACTGATTTTATCTTCCTTAATCGTAGTAATTCCCGCTCAAGCTCAAAGCGATCGCCTATGTCCTGCACAGATGCAAAAAGAGGTAGAAA
Organism: Pseudanabaena biceps PCC 7429; assembly: GCF_000332215.1. Lineage (GTDB taxonomy): Bacteria > Cyanobacteriota > Cyanobacteriia > Pseudanabaenales > Pseudanabaenaceae > Pseudanabaena > Pseudanabaena biceps. The sequence continues at coordinate 2,086 of NZ_ALWB01000232.1, read as the reverse complement.
AAATTGCCCAATCCCCTAAATTAAATCACTCACGCATTGGTGTTTTTATCCAAACTAATGAGACTAAATCTCAAATATTGGCAAGTCTAGATAGCGATCGCTATTTTATACCTGCTTCCAATACCAAATTATTTGTGACAGCGACCGCTCTCAAAACTTTAGGGGCTGACTACCGCTTTGCGACTCGATTAATGTCGCACAATCTGCCTAATGATAGGGGGGAAATCGATAATGGACTGTGGTTAGTTGCTTCAGGTGATCCGAGTTTACAATCGGCGACAGGACTCAAATCCCTAGTCACGCAACTCAAAAATAAAGGAGTAAAGCAGATCAATGGCGGAATCTGGACTTTGACAGCCCGTAAGGGGGCAGAGATTGGCGATAATTGGGAATGGGGAGATTTACAGGAATATTATGGAGCGAAGGCTTCACCATTTACCATTAATGAAAATGCTCTCGATTGGGTAGTGAGTCCCTCTGCAATCGGTAAGCCTGCGATTTTTGCATGGGAAGAGCCCAACTTCGCAAACGACTGGCGGGTAGACAATCAATCAATCACTGTCGGAGCCGATGAGGTATCTACTTTACAAGTGATTCGTCCCTATGGTCAAAAAGTGGCGATCATCACAGGACAAGTACCCGAAAAATCTGAACCTGAGCTTGGCGGTGTGGCAATTCCCGATCCCGAAGCCAATCTGTTAGCCCTTTTACACCAAGAACTGATCGCGCAGGGCATTACCATTTCGCTAGACAGTAATAGTAACCACAATAGTAACCAAGCTCAAAAACTTCCCCCGATCCAAGATTTGGCGATCGCTTTGTCGCCGCCGCTTTCTGAATTAATCAGTATCACCAACAAAAATAGCAACAATCTTTACGCCGAACTCTTACTACGTGCTTTGGGCGATCGCTTCCATGAAGTCCTTCCCGATGACAGTGTATCGGGCGGTTTGCTCGCCGTTAACAAGTATTTACAATCGATCAATATCCCCCCTGATAACGCTCTATTAGTTGATGGCTCGGGGTTATCGCGTCGGAATTTGACCACCCCCAAAACGATCGTGCAGCTTTTACAAAGTATGGCTAGCGATCGCCATTTTCGTAGATCCTTAGCGATCGCTGGTGTTGATGGTAGTTTAACTAATCGATTTAAAAACACTGATGCACAGGGCTTAATTCAAGCCAAGACTGGGGGATTGACAGGAGCTGTTGCCCTATCTGGCTATGCTAGTCCGCCACACTATCGCGAAGTTATTTTCAGTATCATCATTAATAACAGCAATCTTCCGTCAAAGGAATTGAAGCAATACATTGATGCGATCGCCCTACTATTAACTCGCCTTGAAACCTGTGAATGAAAAACTGGTCGGCTCAAAATAAATTCCTATGCATAGCGGTTATAGCCTTAGCCCTAGTCAGTATCTCGGCAATTACAGTCATCGCCTTGTCTCCCCAGACCACATCTTCTCAGATAGACCCATCAGCCCAGTCCCAGCGGTGTTCAGCTATGACAGATAGCCTAAGTAAATCCGATAGTTTGCAATTTCATCCAATTAAGATTTTGGCTGAACCTTGGCGCGGCGAGCATCATGTTTATGCCATATTTGCCTTACCTCTGCAATATCAGAATATCTACCATCGCTCGCAATTGCTGGTTAAGGGCAACGATACCCCTTGGCAGATTACACCCACCGATGGGCGTAAATATGGTGTTGCCATTCCCCAAGGTCATTTTTTGGTAATCGGATTTTTTCGGACTCGCCTCGCCCTTTGGTACTGGGCAAATGGTCGCTTTGGTGATTTGCAACAACCCTGTAACTGGACGCTCCATCTATTTCCTAAGTAACGTCAGTTTGGGTTAAGCTGGCAAATTTTAAAAGCCCAAAATTAAAAGCCTTGCATAGCAAGGCTTTTAATTTTGGTTTTGAGAAAGGGTTTGCGTAGCAAACCCTTTCTCAAAACCCGTTTCAAATTATCCAAACTCACTTTAATTAAAACCTGTGGCTTCGACTTCGCTCAGCCAACGAGCTATATTCACTTAAGTCAGGACATCAAACCCAATAGAGAGTTGCGGCGCGAAGCGCCG
>NZ_ALWB01000231.1 GCF_000332215.1 Pseudanabaena biceps PCC 7429 | reverse complement strand
GCGCACGCGCAGCGTGCGCCGCAGGTTTTAGGGTTTAATTAAGCGCACTTACTTAAATATAAATATGAGACTACCATTTGTTGCATTAAAACCAGACATAAGTAAGATTTTGCAAATGTTTAATGCAATTTGCACTTATAGCTAAGTAGCTAGGCGCAATTAAATATAAAACCCAAAAAACTGTAGCGCACGCTGCGCGTGCGCTACAGTTTTTTGGGGTTTTAACGTACTTGATAGTAAGCAACATCAGAAATCACAGGCATTTCGGCATACTTGCCACGTATGCATTGAAATACGGAATAGGCAAATGCTGCCGTAATACCCAAAAAAGTAACACTAGCGATAATTTGTAATACAAAGGGGAAAAAAGCCACCTTGCCCAAGATTACGGATAATAGCTCAGCGATCGCTCCGACCAGCGCCACCACAATATCTAATAGCAAAGCTTGCATCGCATTAAAGCGCGTAAAATGGTTTACCTTATAGCTTCTAACTACAAAAATAAATACACAGAACCAAGTGACAAAACGAATCGAAATAAAATCAATAATTGAAATTGATAAAATTTGATTGAGTTTGATCACTGGCAAAAAAATGATCAACAATGGAGGAAACTGAATAAACAAGAATGCCCCGAATATCACAACTGCGGCGATCGGTAATAGGTAAGTTAAGCTCGCGTATAGCCGATCTAAATAACTGACTGAACTACGTCGTACCATAAATCATTTTTGGTTTCTAAATCGTTGGGGTTTATTGAGTTCAGTATGGAGATATGAACCGATTAAATCTAAGTAGCTAGGCATAGTAAACTTAAAACCTAGAAGAGCATACCGCCCGCTATGCGGGCGGTATGCTCGCTGTTTCTGTTCTTTAATTATGCCGAACTACTTATCCATAATTCACACTGACTATTCAGTGTGAATTTAGTTCGCACTGACTATAGTTCGCACTGACTATAGTTCGCACTGAAATGAAGCAGCTTGAGAGAGAGTAGGAATATCGGAATACTCACCTCTGATACTATGATAAATCGCGTAACCCGCTAATAGGGTTGTACCAATAAAGATGGTATTGGCAATGGTCGCATTAATTACGGATGGTAATGCATTGCTAGATACCTGCTCGACTAACTGAAAGAGAAGTTGAGCGATAAACAACACTATCTGCATTAATAAGGCTTGCATCGTATTGAACCGCACAAAATGAGGAACGCGAGCATCCCTTACCACCAAAAAGAAAAGCCCCATAAACAGAAAAAATTCTCCCGTCAAGCCAAGTATGGGAACAAGGGGAAATGCTAAGACATTGCCGTACAACCAGATAAACGGGAAAAAGGGAAACAAAAGAATAGGGAACTGCTGAAAGAGGACAGCTCCATAAATTACGCCCGCTGATAACGGCAAGAGATAAGGTAAACAACTATAAAATCGATGCAGAGGTGTTGCAGGTTGCTGCCATGTCATAGCGATTTCCTTCAAGTTTTGGGCTTGTAGTGAGCTGGGTACAAGCACGATTTTAGCTCAAATATCCTCAACATCATAGCTAATGCAATGTTTGAGTTAGTAGCGATCGCCACCAAGGAGCCTAGCAGTGCAAAGCACCTCTATGCTCCCTCTATGGTCTTTGAGATCCGAATAATGCTGCCCTTAATGCTGTCTTGTGACATCTAGAGCAATTCCTTACTAAAGTTAAAGAGATTTAAGAAAAATTTACATTTACTCGTCACAAAGATAAAGAAATGTAACGATATGTAAACAAATCAATTTCAAATTATTGCATTTATTGCCCAAAATCAACCACGGCAATGGTTGTCTGGTATTAAATAGTGAATAGGTATAAATCTTTAATTGCTAATTGTTACAAGCTGTAACAGTTCAAGCAACAAATAACCAAACGCAATATATACAATCCCCAAAAATCAGGACAGTAATTTAAGGAGACTGCATGTTCACTTCTGTGCCACCGATCGCAACATTATCTGGTAGACGTATCATTCCCGAAACTCTACAGGGTCGGGTCTTAATGAAGTTGGTCTATGTAGTGCTTGAACCCCAATATCAGAGCGCTATGTCGGCGGCTGTAAAGTCAATCAACAAAAACAACCCTCATCTGGCGATCGAGGTAAATGGCTATTTAATCGAAGAGCTACGAAGTCCAGAAAATTACGAGTCCTTCAAAGAGGATATTGCCGCAGCCGATATATTTATTGCTTCGTTAATTTTTATTGACGATCTGGCGACCAAAATCGCCCTTGCCGTTGCACCCCATCGCGATCGCCTATCGGCTTGCGTGGTCTTCCCCTCAATGCCAGAGGTGATGCGCCTCAATAAGATGGGTAGTTTCAGTATGGAAAATCTGGGGCAATCGAAAAGCGCGATCGCCCAGTTCATGCGGAAGCGTAAAGAGAAATCGGGCAGTTCTTTTCAAGACAGTATGCTCAAGGTCGTCCAAACCCTGCCGAAGATTCTCAAGTATATGCCGATGGACAAGGCTCAGGATGCGCGCAACTTTATGTTGAGCTTCCAGTATTGGTTGGGGGGATCGACGGAAAATCTCGAAAACTTTTTGTTGATGTTGGCCCAAAATTACCTGCCAACGGTCAAAGCCCGCGCGAAAGAGCGTGGAGCCGCTCCTCTGCAAATTAAAGATCCCGTTACCTACTTGGATATGGGGCTATGGCATCCCCTCGCCCCCAAAATGTTCGAGAGTACCGCCGAATATTTAAACTGGTTTAACGCCCGTACCGATATTCCCGAAGAGATGAAAGATCCTCTTGCTCCATGTGTGGGGCTCTTAATGGCACGTACTCACCTTGTCACGGGCGATGACGCGCATTATGTGGCGATGGTGCAGGAATTGGAATCCATGGGCGCAAGGGTGATTTCGGTATTCAATGGCGGACTGGATTTCTCAAAGGCAGTTGAGGAATATTTTTACGATCCCAAACAAAAGGATCGGGCGATCGTCGATAGCGTGGTTTCCCTTACTGGTTTCGCCTTAGTTGGAGGACCTGCAAAACAAGATCACCCAAAGGCGATCGAAGCCCTCGAAAAGCTCAATCGTCCCTACATGGTCGCTTTACCTCTCGTCTTCCAAACCACGGAAGAGTGGCAAGATAGCGATCTCGGTTTGCATCCAGTCCAAGTAGCCCTACAGGTTGCCTTGCCAGAGCTGGATGGAGGACTCGATCCGATCGTGCTCTCTGGTCGCGACAGTGCGACAGGTCGTTCCCATGCCATTGGCGATCGCCTAGAAACAATTGCCAATCGGGCGATTAAATGGGCAAATCTCCGCCGCAAGCCTCGCCATGAGAAGAAACTCGCCATCACCATCTTTAGCTTCCCTCCCGACAAGGGCAACATCGGTACGGCAGCTTACTTAGATGTTTTCTCTTCCATTCATAAGGTAGTAGAAGCTCTCGGCAACAATGGCTATGATGTTCAAGGATTGCCAAAGACATCCCACGACATGATGTCTGAAATTCTGCATAACCCCGAAGCAATGGTTGGCAGCCCAGAATTAAATGTCGCCTATCGAATGTCAGTGAGGGAATACGAAGAGAATACACCCTATGTCGATCGCATTATCGAGCAATGGGGACCCGCTCCAGGACATCTCAATTCCGACGGTCAGAACCTGATCATTTACGGTAAGCAATACGGAAATATCTTCGTTGGCGTGCAACCAACCTTTGGCTATGAAGGCGACCCCATGCGTTTGCTTTTTAGTAAATCTGCCTCACCCCATCACGGTTTCGTTGCTTACTACACCTATCTGAACCATGTTTGGGGAGCCGATGCCGTGCTTCACTTCGGTACTCACGGCTCGATGGAGTTTATGCCTGGCAAACAGGTAGGCATGTCGGGCGAATGCTTCCCCGACAGCTTAATTGGTGCATTGCCTAATATCTACTACTATGCGGTCAATAACCCATCGGAAGCAACGATCGCTAAACGTCGCGGTTATGCCACGATCATCAGCTACATTACCCCAGCCCCAGAGAATGCAGGCTTGAGCCGAAATTTGCAAGAACTAAGCGAACTGATCGGTTCCTATAAGGATCTGCGTTTAGGAAGTCGTGGCGTGCAAATCACCAATACGATCATGGACAAGGTGCGCTTGGTAAATCTCGATAAGGATGTGGAACTTCCTGAACAGGATGCCAAGGAAATGTCCCTTGAAGAACGCGATAACGTCATCGGTCAGGTTTACAACAAACTGATGGAAATCGAGTCCCGCGTTCTCCCTTGCGGTCTGCACGTTGTTGGTGAGCCTCCCAAAGTCGAAGATGTCACCGATGTGCTGACTAGCATCGCCAGTTTCGATCGCCCCGAAGATAACATGAAGTCTCTTTTGAGAATCATCTGTGAAAGCATCGGACGCGATATCGAACAGCTTTACAAATCCAGCGACAAGGGTATTTACGCCGATGTGGAACTCTTGGCAAACATTCGGGCGATCGCTAATAAATCTGTAGGCGCATTGGTCAAAGCCAAGGCTGATGACGATGGCAGAGTTTCCAAACTCTCCGTTCTCAACTTCTTTAGAATGGGCAAAACCGAACCTTGGATTGAAGTGTTCCAAGAGAATGGCTATCCCAATGTCAATAAAGATGACATCAAGCCTCTCTTTGAATTCCTAGAGTTCTGTCTCAAGCAGATCGTTGCCGACAACGAACTGGGTGGATTGATTCGCGCCCTTGAGGGCGACTATATCTTGCCGAGCCCAGGTGGAGACCCAATCCGCAATCCTTTGGTACTGCCTACGGGCAAGAATATGCATGCCCTCGACCCCAACTCGATTCCTACGAGTGCGGCGGTACAGGCAGCGAAAACCGTCGTTGATCGCCTTTTAGAGCGTCAGCGCCAAGATAACAATGGAGTCTATCCCGAAACGATCGCTGTTGTCCTCTGGGGAACCGACAACATCAAGACCTACGGTGAATCCCTCGCTCAAGTTCTCTGCATGATCGGCGTGAAGCCCATGCCCGATGCCCTCGGTCGCATCAATCGTTTAGAGCTAACTCCTCTCGAAGAATTGGGTCGTCCTCGCGTTGATGTGGTCGTTAATTGCTCTGGCGTATTCCGAGATCTGTTTGTCAACCAAATGGACTTGATCGATCGCGCCGTGCGTATGGCCGCCGAAGCCGATGAGCCTTTGGAAATGAACTTTGTCAGGAAACATGCGATCGCCCAAGCCGAGGAATTTGGCTTAACCATTAGCCAAGCTGCTACTCGCGTATTCAGTAACTCATCGGGTTCCTATTCTTCTAACGTTAACCTTGCTGTGGAAAATAGCACATGGGAGAACGAAGAAGAATTGCAACAGATGTATCTATCGCGTAAGTCCTTCGCCTTTGGCGGTAATGTCAGCAACACCCAACAGCGCCAGCTTTACGAAGCCTCACTGAAGACAGTTGACATGACTTTCCAAAACTTGGACTCTTCCGAAATCAGTCTCACCGATGTATCCCACTACTTTGACTCTGACCCCACTAAGCTCGTTGGCAGTCTCCGTAAAGATGGCAAGAAACCTGCCTCTTTCATTGCTGATACAACGACAGCTAATGCACAAGTCCGCACTCTCACTGAGACAGTCCGCCTCGATACCCGCACTAAGATTCTCAATCCCAAGTGGTATGAGGGAATGCTCAAGAGTGGTTATGAAGGTGTACGCGAAATCTCGAAGCGCCTTGTAAACACAATGGGCTGGTCGGCAACGGCTGGAGCAGTGGATAACTGGGTTTACGAAGATGTCAATGATGTCTATGTGAACGATAAAGAGATGTGCGATCGCCTCAAAAATCTCAACCCCAATTCGTTCCGTAAGATTGTTGGTACTTTGCTAGAAGTCAATGGTCGCGGCTATTGGGAAACCAGTGAAGAAAATCTGGATAGATTGCGTGAACTCTATCAAGAACTCGAAGACCGCATTGAAGGTGTAGAGTAAAAATAAAAAAGGCGGCGCAATGCGCCGCCTTTTTTATAGGCAAAAATACCGTTGGTATAATGTTAAATGAGTTATGTGTATATGCCATGAATACATTAGACAAATTAGAGCTACTTAGTGCAAATTGTAGCGATCGCAATGAGTTAGATCGGATTCTGAGCCAATTACTGAGTGTAATGTTAAATCGCCATCGACAGAAATTAGCTATTTATGACCGTGATATTAGCAAGTTTGAGCAGAACTACAGGCTCGATTCTCATCAGTTTCAAAAACAATTTGAGTCAGGAGCATTAGGGGATGAGATGGATCTGTTTGAGTGGTTTAGTTTATGTGAGTTGCGAAAGGATCTCTTAGTTAAAATTAGCAAGCTAGAGCAAGCATTGTGATGATTGCCGAAGATTATTTAGCTTTAATAAAGTCATTGATTGCGCTTTGTCCAGCAGTGAAAAGTTTTAGTATTCTTAGAGAAGATGCACAGGGTAATAAAGGTTTATGGCGATATCGGCTGACTTTACAAGATGATAGCCTTATAGAAATGTTTGAGTTTTTTGAAATTCAATCAGATAAGGTTGAGGTGATTAAATACAGTTTTCATTGGCAAAGTAATGATGGGAAATTCATTAAACGTTGGGATAATGCGGCTCATCATCCTGAGATTGAAACTTATCCTCATCATTTACATGAAGGTGCTGAAGATTTTGTATTGCCCTATCAGCCAGTTAAGTTTGAGGAGATTTTGCAAATCATTACACTTAATCTATAAACTACTAGTATGAACTACCGAAATTACATCACAATTGAGCCAAATAAGCGTGGTGGCAAGCCATGCGTGCGTGGTTTGCGAATTACGGTTTATGAAGTGCTTGAATACTTAGCTTCTGATATGACAGAAGCAGAAATACTTGAAGATTTTCCCGATCTAATGTGGCAAGATTTTAAAGCTTGTATAGCATATGCGGCTGACCATTTTCACAATAGTAAACAGTATGGCAAGAATGTTTCCCAAAGCTGGTCCTCAGGATACTGGCAGTACGAGAGCTGAACCTGATCTTTATTGGCGGCTTTCAAAAAATCTATCTGACGAATTTACTGTAATTCATAGTTTGCCTTGGTTGGCTTCTGTATCTAAGGAAATCGATGGTCGGTCTGTACCAACAGGTGAAATCGACTTCTTAGTCTTGCATCAAGAGTTAGGTATTCTTGCTGTTGAAGTCAAAGGTGGTATTTTCATTCATGATAGAACTGAATTTGTTTATAAGCGAACGGGGCAGAAGATCGATCCAATTCGTCAAGTTAGGAGAGGCACTCATGCGCTTGCTCAATGGCTGCATGAAAGCGGGGCTGGTAGCTGGCGAATTGGTTATTGTATCCTTTTTCCAAATTCTGAGATGCGTGAAGCTATTCCCATTGCATTGATTGATCACACAGTAAATCCACCTCAACCTATTATTCTTGACATAAATGCTCTCAATGATATTGGGAAAAGCATCCAAGATGTGATGATTTACTGGAAAAAAGCACTTGGCTCATGGTCGATTAAAGAACAGCAGCTTCAGAAGCTAGTTGATGTCATTCTCCCATCTTCTGATTACACCCCATGTTGGGAGACAAGAATTAAAAATGATATAGTTACATGGTTACAGCTAACGCCAGAACAAGTAGTTTGTTTAAAGAAAATTGAGAAGGAAACTCGTTTAGTCGTCACAGGGTTTGCTGGAACTGGCAAAACACTCTTGTTAATAGAACACGCTCGTAGATTATCCGCATTAGATCAAAAGGTTCTTGTTCTAACTTACAATACTTTGCTTGCAAACCGCTTACGGGAAGAATTATCTGATTTATCAATAGAGGTTTACACGTTTCACCAGCAGTGTCGCCGAGCTGCTAAAGTTATTGGGAATCCAGTTCCTAATATTAGTGACTCATCTGTTCAAGAAAACTTTAAGGATTGGTATTCAATAGATGCTCCTAATGCACTCCAACAAGCTCTAAATGAAAAGAAACTAGAAAACTATGATGCACTAATTATTGATGAAGGTCAGGTTCTACACATTAATTGGTTGAAGACCCTATACGAATGGTTTAGTGAAAAACGAATAATAGTTTTTTGCGATTCAACACAAGTATTTAGCTTTGAGCATTCAACTTCTCCTCAAGAAATATCAGCAACTATTAATGCAAAATCTCCATATACTCTTACTGTTAACTTACGTTCTCCACGCACTGTATTTGAGAGAATATTGGAAGTCAAATCAACTGAATACCAACAATTTTGCCCTCGACTTTTTGAGCCAGATACTCTTAGTGAAATCGCTGTTCAAGACATGAGGAGTTCGCTTAATAAAATCATTAATCAGCTACTTGAAGAAGAAAAAATTTCAACAGAATCAATAGTTATTATAGATGCAACAAATGGATCACAAAAAGAGGGGAATTATTTAGGGATTCAGATTGTTAGTGCTGCAAAATTTCGAGGATTAGAGGCTCCTGTTGGGAGCATCTCAATTAGGCACTGAGTAAATATACTTAGGGGCATAGAAGTAGCCATTGAGATAAGCACAACGATGTTTCAAAACTTGAGCAACATTTTGCTGATTCCACTGAGCACCCGAAATCTTGACCCGACGACCAATTTGTTTAATTGTCGATTCAACTGAGCCAGAGCCAATGTTAATTCCCTGTTTTTGTAGGTAACCATACTCAGGTATACGATGGCGATGATTGCGTAAATAAGCAAGAAAATTGATAGCTCGTTTG
>NZ_ALWB01000230.1 GCF_000332215.1 Pseudanabaena biceps PCC 7429 | reverse complement strand
CGCACGCTGCGCGTGCGCCGCAGTTTTTAGGGTTTTATATTTAATTAAGCCCACTTACTTATAAGATATTTTTTATATTTTTTCAGAAGATTGTTATTTTGATATCAAGGATATTATTTCTCCTTAGTGTCTTCCTATCACCCACTCATTCTTTACTAAATGGGCTGCATTTTGATGCAAACTATTTACCCATTAAAAAATACACAAAATTAGCCCAAAATCGTGTAGTGGGTATTCCTATTAGTTTTAAAGATGAATCTGAAGCATTAAGCAAAAACTGTAAAATACATAGACTAAAGGACAAGGATAGAAAAAATTGTGTGATTGAAGAAAGAGAACATGGAGGTGTATACACTAAACGTGCTTTTTATCAGCGATCTATAATTTTAAATATTTACGAACAAAATAGCGTGGGTGAATTTTATAAAGATACAGAATTTACAATTCTGTCGCCCTATGGAAGAGCAAAAATACGCTATGAAGATTTGTTGGGGGATGGGAAAGAATTTATTATAGTTGAAACCCTTGAAGGTTTTACTGGTTCAGGTATTAGCCAAGATATTCTTGCAATTGTAGGTTGGCATCGAAATAAATTTACTCCCGTTTTACTAGAGACTACGAGGTATATGGAAGCATTTTTAACAGCTCATCGCCAACAAGAATTAAAGGCAAGCTATAACTTTCTTAATAAAGGTACAAATAATCTTTCTATAAGACTTGAATATGAGTTTTTAGCAATATTTCCAAAACTCAATATAACAAAACAATTCTCTTGGCATGAAGAGTTATCATGGAATGAAGAAAAATTTTCTTTCTACAGTAAAGAATTAGAGAAAGTAAAGCTCAATAATTTTATTAATAACGTCGAAAAAAGTATTATTCAAGTGCGTTTAAATATTTTAGATCTTGATATAAATAATCTAAGCTTTGAGTTATTAGATAAAACTAAGATTGTTTCGCTTTATACAAAATGGTTCTAAAATTTTTAGCTAGCAAAGTATGTTTGAGATATAGCTATAGTCAGTAATGTTAGGACAAAAATCAAACCCAATAGAGAGTTGCGGCGCGAAGCGCCGCAACTCTCTATTGGGTTTGATTTCCTGACTTAAGTAAATATAGCTATAATGCCCATTCTCATTTTGAGTTTTGTAAGAGATCTAATGCTTAATAGAGTAAGGCAGCGCTTGCGCTGCCTTACTCTATTAAGCGACTCTAGCAATGACAGTGCGGTGACGGGGACTATTGGCGATGATGGTAGGAGAGGCAAAGCCTGCAGTAACTAGTTCTTGGGCAAGATTGAAGGAGAAGTATTGATCGAGATAGGGTTCAGTGCTTTTGAGGAGGGTGAGGATGTAGGGAGGCATTTTTTGGTAGATATCGGATTGGGGATTCATGTCCATCATGGCGAAGTATCCGTTGGGCTGCAAAACCCGACGGATTTCTCTCAGAATTTGCCTTGTTGCATCTTGAGGTAATTCATGGAATAGCAGAAAACAGGAAACAAAATCAAAGGAAGCATCAGGTAAGGAAATGTTTTCGGCAGTGGAATGTATCCATTGTATTTGCCCCTTTTCGATTAGTTGCGGATATTTGAGGTTGGTATTGTAGTTAGCGATCGCTAAAAAATGAGGTGACAAATCTAGCCCAGTAATCTTAGCAAGGGGATAGTTCTCATGTAGAGAGAAAGTACTCATGCCTACGCTACAACCGATGTCGAGAATATTTTGAGGTGCAGGCATTTTTTCTTTGACGATATCCAGATAGCTTTGACGCAGTCTGGCATCGCCTTGCACGGGAGGTTTATCATCATTCCAAATGCGCGAATGGACGGCATAGGCTGCTACTTCAACTTCTGTTGCGGGCAACCAACCGAGATTCCCTTCTTCGTAAGCATGAAAATGCTTGAGGTAATATTCGGGATATTTTAAATTGGGATTTTGAACTTTAACTAGTTCTGCCTCAAGATCCTGTTTCTGTAAATCGGCAACAATTTGTCGCCAGTTTACGCCCATCGATTCGGCGCGTTCGATCATCATTTTGCGAGCGCGTTGCTTGGCAAGGTTAAATAAAGGCGCGATCGCTAAAATGCCATTGACGATACGGGAGGCGAGTCCGATTTTAGGGTTAGGGGCTGAAGTAGTGATAGTCATATATCAAAAATATGATTACTATAAAAAATATAATTACTCTTTGATTTTACGTGACTTGATAGCGATCGCAGGATTGCCAAGATAGATCGTCATCGGCTCTAGCGATCGGGTCGCCACGCTACCCATACCCAACACCGCCCCCTGACCGACCCGCACCCCTGCGCCCACGGTAGCCCTTGCCGCGATCCAACTCCCCGTCTCAATATAAATTGGAGCCGTACGCAGTGCAAAATGGCGATCGCACCAGTCGTGATTACCCGTACATAGATAAACTCCTTGCGAAATACAACAATGGCTTTCAATCGTAATTAGATCGAGGTTATCTAGCCAAACATCTTCACCAATCCAGACAAAATCCTTGACAATCAAGCGCCAAGGGAATTTGATCTTTACCCCTGTTTTGATTCTCACACCTTGACCAATTTCCGCGCCAAACCAACGCAAGATGGTAACTTTTAACCATGAAAAAGGAATTAAGTAACTACGCACCAAGGGTGCGCCAATAAAGTACCAAAGTAGCTGCTTGGTAATGGTTGCGCCTATGGTGTATTTACCCGTCGTGTAGCGATCAAGACGCAAAGTGATAACTCCTCTGGGTTTTAATACCAAGTTAAGAAATGGCTACGCCATTTCTTAACTTGGTATTAAAACCTTTACTAGGTTTAGTTTTTAATTCACGAAAGTGTGACAACACTTTCGTGAATTGGTATAAGACCCTCAAACCTGCGGCGCACGCTGCGCGTGCACCGCAGGTTTGAGATCTGGATTTTAATTATGCCCAGTCACTTAGCAGTCCTAAATCCCTAAATCATTTCATAGATTTTAAAAGGATGGTCAGTGCAAAGCGTTGCCCATCCTTTTAAAATCTCAGATTTTGGTTGAGAGTGTTGCAAAGCAACACTCTCAACCAAAATCTGGGATTGGGCAATGTTATACAATATTAGAGCTTTTCTAATGGTCGAGTTTTTTCTATGCAAGTTTGGGTATTGCTGTTTAACGCCAACACTGATAACGAAGGTATCTATACACTGGAAATTGAAGGCAATAATATCATTGTTGCCTTTGAGCAAGAGGATGATGCCATTCGTTATGCAGGTTTGCTTGAAGCACAGGATTTCTTATCGCCGACAGTGGAAAGCATTGACAGTCAGGAGCTAAAGGAATTCTGTGAGGATGCTAACTACGACTTAAATATCGTACCAACTGATGCTTTGTTGGTTCCACCAGAAAAAAATGTTGACAAAACGGATTGGTCGCCCGATCGCGTTCAAAAGCTCTCGGAACCAGAGGCTGATATTGAGGTAGAAGATCCCGTAATTGCGATGATGCGTCGTCGTCTAGAGAATTTACTATGAGTTATGAGCGTACAATTCTTCCGAGCGTATTCTCATAACCGAACAAAGCCCTATAAGAATTTGTTTTAGGTATCAATATGACGGCTGAGCTGACTTCTAATGCTTTAACGAAAACAATTACCAAGTTTGAGCCAAATCCTGAGAATGAAGGCTGGTTTAACTATGCGGTTCATGTCTATCCTCACCATACAGACTATTCGGGTGTGGTATGGCATGGCTCCTATATTAATTGGATGGAAGAGGCAAGGGTCGAATGTTTGCGTACTGTGGGCATGAGTTTTGAAGAATTAGTTTCCGCAGGTGTGGATTTGCCAGTAGTGGAAATGTCTTTGCGCTATCATCGTTCGGCAAGGATGGGTGACAATTTGCTAGTGATGACTAAGCTCGTACCCGATAAAGTCCGCCTTAATTGGGAATATCAAATTCGCACCGAAACAGATCTATGTGTAACAGCAGTGGTTACCCTCGTACCTGTAGATTTTGAAAAACGTAAGCTGTTGCGATCGCTACCCAGCTCCTTAGAAGGAGCGATCGCCAAGCTAATGGAAATATAAAGATCGCGCCGCAACGCCGCACGATCAAAATAAAATCCAAAAACCTGTAGCGCAAGCTGCGCTTGCGCTACAGGTTTTAGCTCTGGTTTTTAATTATGCTCAGTTACTGACAGATAATAATAAAGATGAAAGGAACTAAATCAAAATTATGGCAAATTGGCAAGTAATCGCGGGTGGCGTGACCGCTGCAAAGGGCTACAAAGCAGCAGGCATTACCGCTGGGTTAAAACCATCGGGCGCACCCGACCTAACTCTAATCGCCTCGGATGTTCCTGCGATCGCCGCAGGGGTATTTACCAAGTCCTGCGTCCGAGCGGCCTGTGTGGATTTCAATCGGGAAGTATTAGCTAAGGGTGGTAAAGTCAGTGCGATTCTCTGCAATGCAGGACAAGCCAATGCCAGTACTGGTGCAGAAGGTTGGCAAAATGCGGTGGAATGTGCGGAACTAGTCCAAAAAGCCTTAAATACCCAAGATGGCGTATTGGTTGCCTCCACTGGTGTCATTGGCAAGCAATTGCTGATGGATAAGATGCGAGCGGGGATTGCCAAGATCGCACCCTTAATTTCTGCGGATGGTGGTGAAGCTGCTTCGAGATCGATCATGACGACGGATACGGTTCCCAAGAGCATTGCCCTTGAAACGGTAATTGATGGCAAGCCCGTTCGCATTGGCGGAATCTGCAAAGGTTCGGGAATGATTCACCCCAATATGGCGACGATGCTTGGCTTTGTGACTTGCGATGCAGGCGTGGAGCCACAGCTATGGCAAACCATGTTGTCGCGATCGATCGATGCTAGTTTTAATCAAGTGACCGTCGATGGCGATACCAGTACTAATGACATGGTGCTAGCTCTGAATAACGGTGAGTCGGGCGTAGTCATTAGCGATGAGAATTCTGCCGCCGCACAGCAAATCCAAGCCATGCTTCAAGAGGTTTGTATGGACTTAGCCAAGGCGATCGCCCGTGATGGGGAAGGCGCAACCTGCATGATCGAGGTCAATGTCACTGGAGCATCAACTGCGATCGCCGCTCGGCAAATCGCCAAAACCATTGTCGGTTCTTCCTTAGTTAAATCCGCTGTTTTTGGTAACGATCCTAATTGGGGCAGAATTGCTGCGGCCGCAGGGCGATCGGGCGTGGATTTCGATCAAGATGTATTGCATATTCAATTGGGCGACTTTGTCATGATGAAGAATGGTACGCCTCAGGAATATGATCGCCAAGCCGCTAGCGACTATCTCAAAAATGACACCGTAGTTATTAACGTCGGGGTCGGTGATGGTAGTGGTGATGGCACGGCCTGGGGCTGCGATCTTAGCTACGATTACGTCAAAATTAACGCCGAGTACACTACTTAAAGATAGAGAAGGCGTGCATAGCACGCCTTCTCTACGCAATTTTTAGCCTAAACGTAGGATGTAACCAGAACCAACAAATGTTATTGCTTGATAAGTAGCTGGATAAGTAGCTGGGCATAATTAAAAACCAAAACCAGAGAGCGTACCGCCCGCTACGCGGGCGGTACGCTCTTCTAGGTTTTAAGTTTACATATGCTTAGCTACTTAGATTGATAGACTGTTGTCTATTTTTAATTTGGATTGAATTTTGAGTAACTAGAGGTGAGGAGCTATGCAGGTAGATGAACAGGCTGATAAACAGGTAGGAATGGCGACGGAAATCGGTAATATAGCGGGAGATGCACAAAGTAAACCTGCCAGAGATCAAACCAGTCCCATGAAAAACGCCCTACAACCCAAACAATCGAACAAATTTTTACTCCCTGCGATCGCCCTCGCGCTTGCAGCACTGGGCATCAGTATTTGGTTTGTCCTTGGGCGTTTTAGCAGTAATCCAGCCCCAACGGCAACCTCAACGAATGTGGCTGGCAGTAAAGACCAACCCAAAGCAATTAGTGCCCTAGGTCGCCTAGAGCCACAGGGAGAGGTAATCAAAGTTGCATCTCCTTCTGCATTGGGTACTTCTCGAATTGTGAAGATGATGATTAAAGAAGGAGATGTCGTCAAACAAGGGCAGGTGATCGCCATACTCGATAGTTACGACACCTCAGTAGCAGCTTTGCTCCAAGCCCAAAGTCAAGCCCAAGAGAGCGATCGCAATTTAGCCAAAGTCCGTGCTGGAGCAAAAAGTGGGGATATTGTCGCCCAAGAGGGGAATGTCCTGTCTGCGGCTGCGAATATCAAATCGCTGGAAGCCAATGCGGCTAGAATCAAGGCTGAATTAGAAATTGCTGAAAGAGATTACAATCGCTTTTTACAGGTTTATAAAGAAGGCGCAATTTCGCAAACCGTCCTCGATACCTATAGGCTCAAGGTTGACACTTTACAAGGACAGCTTTTACAGGCTCAGCAACAGGTGCAGCAGGCTCAATTTCAATTGCGCCAGTCTCAGGGACAGCTCAGCAGCGTTCAAGAAGTGCGTCCTATTGATGTGCAATATGCTGAAGCCCAATTACAAACTGCGATCGTTAATGTCAAAAAGGCTGAAGTTGCGCTCGATTTAGCCCAAGTCCGCGCTCCCATTGATGGACAAGTCCTAAAAATCAATTCTAAAGTTGGTGAAATAGTCAGCCAGACGGGGGGAGTGATCGAAATTGGGAACACCAGTCAAATGTATGTTGTTGCTGAGATCTATGAAACTGATATCGGCAAAATCAAAGTCGGACAAAAGGCAACGATCGAAAGCGAAGCTTTTGAAGGTGAAATTACGGGCAAGGTCGATCGCATTGGTTTGCGAATTGCCAAAAATGATGTTCTCGGTACCGATCCTGCTGCCAAAACCGATGTGAGAATTATCGAAGTCAAGATCAAACTAGATGAAAGCACCAAGGTTTCAGGACTTACCAATTTACAAGTCAGAGTCAAGGTTGAAGTTTAATGCGCTGCTTTTAATGTGCTGCTTTTAATGCGCTTCTAAAGACCACAGCTGAACTTGTACCTATTTTAAAAACCGTCACATGAATTTATGATTTTTGCCGTACCTCTTGCTTGGTTGCAACTTACTTACGAAAAAAGCCGTCTGCTAGTAGCGATCGCGGGAATCACTTTTGCCGTAGTCCTAATGTTTTTGCAATTAGGGTTTCGAGACGCTCTCTTTACCAGTGCAGTTCGTCTACAAAGTAATTTGGTAGGAGATTTGGTGATTATCAGTCCGCAATCAACCAACCTAGTGGGAATGCGGAACTTCTCCCAACGTCGTCTTTATCAGGCTTTGGGGATGAAGGATGTCACATCAGTTAATCCTCTTTATATTGCTACGGGAGCTTGGAAAATCAAAGAAGATCCTGCGGGACAGACCCGTAACATTCTCGTATTGGGAGCCAATCCAGATGCGAAGGTTTTTAAAATGCCAGGGGCAGAATTAAACATCGATCGCGTCAAGACTCAAGACGTAGTTCTATTTGATCGCGCTTCGCGGGCTGAATTTGGTCCAGTCGTTGCGGAATGCGGCATGTTATCTCTAAAAACTAAGTTTACGGATGATGCTTTTGGCTGTAACAACATAGTCAATCGGGAGGTGGCTAACCGTAAAATCAGGGTTGGAGGATTATTTGAGCTAGGAGCCTCCTTTGCTGCTGATGGTACGGTGATTACTAGTGATACTAATTTCCTGAGGATTTTTGATTCACGACGCGCGGGATTAATTAACGTGGGTTTGATCAATTTGCGCGCTGAGGCTTCTCCCTACGAAACCATGCGGAACTTTATCCTCAGTCAACCCAGTGAATCCGTAGTTTTACCCCGCGAAAAGCTCCAGCCCGATGGTAAGAGAATACAGGTCTTATATAAGGAAAGTATCGGTGCTGATGGCAAAATCCTTCGTGAAGAGAACAAAGATAAAGTCGTTATTTCTAAAGCCGATCTGACCATTGAGGATCTCAAAAAAACTCAAGATGCGGCGATCGATGATACCCGCATTTTGACGATGCAAGGCTATGTCGATTTTGAAAAAGGTTACTGGCAAAAAAGTACCGCGATCGGTTTTATCTTTAGCCTCGGTACGGTAATGGGTTTCATTGTCGGTATCGTGATTGTCTATCAAATTCTCTATACTGACGTTTCCGATCACCTTGCCGAATATGCCACTCTAAAGGCGATGGGCTATGGCAACTTATATCTAGCCCAAATTGTCATTCAAGAAGCTTTTGTCTTATCAATTTTGGGGTTTATCCCAGGCTTAGGCATTTCCTTTGGGCTATATAACCTCACTAAAAATGCGACATTACTGCCGCTCTATATCTGGGACAAAGCAATTCCCGTGATGATATTGACAATAGTAATGTGTGTGATTTCTGGCGCAATATCGCTACGCAAAGTTCAATCTGCCGATCCTGCGGAAATTTTTGGATAAGAATCAAAAAGGCGATCGCTAAGCGATCGCCTTTTTGCTTTTTAAGAGTATTTTAATAAGTAATG
>NZ_ALWB01000229.1 GCF_000332215.1 Pseudanabaena biceps PCC 7429 | reverse complement strand
AGTTGCGCCCCTACGGGGCGCAACTTTACGGGTTTTGGTAATTTGTTTTGCACAAGTACTTAGTAATGCCCTTGCGTAATGCCCTTGCGTAATGCCTTTACCTTCATGAAGTATCGTCATGCAACGCAGAGAAAATCATCACTCCTTAACAATCCTTTAGAAATAACGTAATTTTTGCGGTCTCAAGCAGCAAAATTGTGGAATGAGTCCCATACATTCGATAATTTTGGGATTTAATGTTACATTTACCGCCATTTTTTTGCAAAATGGTATTAGTCCTGAATTGAGTCTTCTATGCCCCTAGAACCGATCGCTTTAACTACTCCACTTTTCTATGTCAACGATCGCCCCCATATTGGTAGCGCGTACCCCACGATTGCCGCCGATGCTTTGGCGCGGTTCTATCGACTCAAAGGACATCCTGTCATGTTTGTGACTGGCACGGACGAACATGGACAAAAAATCCAACGCACCGCTGAAAAAAATCATTTATCGCCCCAAGAACATTGCGATCGCACCGTTGCCGAGTTTTATAGCCTTTGGGAAAAATTCAATATTCGCTTCGATCGCTTTACGCGCACAACAGCTCCGAAACATCAAGCGATCGTTAACGAATTTTTTCAACGGGTTTACAATGCAGGAGATATTTACTTAAACCAACAAAAGGGCTGGTACTGTGTCGCCTGTGAAGAATTTAAAGAAGAGCGCGAACTTCCCCCTAGTCATCACTGCCCCATCCATACCAACGTCGTCTGCGAATGGCGCGACGAGCCCAACTATTTCTTTCGCCTATCCAAATATCAAGCAGCTCTCGACAAATTTCACGAAGACAACCCCAACTTTATCCAACCCGAAAGCAGGCGCAATGAGGTCTTAGGCTTCATGAAACAGGGGCTCGAAGACTTTTCGATCTCCCGCATTAATCTTGATTGGGGCTTTCCGATCCCCACCGATCCCACCCATACAATTTACGTATGGTTTGATGCATTACTCGGATATATCACCGCCCTACTCGATCCCGACGACGAACCAACCCTAGAAAATGCCCTTAAGAAGTGGTATCCCTTCAATCTGCATATTATCGGCAAAGACATTTTAAGATTTCATGCAATTTATTGGCCAGCTATGCTCATGTCTGCGGGCTTAGCCTTGCCAAAGCGGGTATTTGGTCATGGTTTACTGACAAAAGACGGTTTAAAAATGGGTAAAACTTTGGGTAACACCATCGATCCCTACGACCTAGTCGATCGCTTTGGTGCAGATCCCATTCGTTATTACTTTCTCAAAGAAATCGAGTTTGGACGCGATGGCGACTTTAACGAAGAAAGATTCGTCGCCATTGTCAATGCCGATCTCGCCAATAGCCTCGGCAATTTGCTCAATCGCAGCCTAGGAATGGTAAATAAATATTGCCAGCAAACTATTCCTATCAGCGATCCCAGCGATCGCTCAGAGGTATCAGATTTAATCACCCCCATCATCGAACAAGCCACAAACTTAGGCGATCGGGTTGCGCTTGACTATCAAAATCTCAACTTTCGAGCAGCGAGCGAGAAGATCTTAGAATTAATCTGGAACTGCAACAAACTAATTGATGAAACTACGCCTTGGAAGCTATTTAAAGCAGGGAAACAGCCAGAGGTTAACGAAACGTTATATACCTTGCTCGAAGCAGTTCGGATTGCTGTGTATTTAATATCACCAATCACCCCCAGACTCAGTGTGGCAGCATATCAGCAATTGGGCTTAAGTTTTGATGAAACATCTCCACCTGATTGGAGTCACACAAATTGGGGAATACTTCAAACAAGTAAATCCCCAACCACACCAACACCCATCTTCCAACGTATTGAAATTATGTAAACGACAATACACTTTAAGTTGGAATTAGTGTAATTTATTAACTTTCCCACTTATCGAAATCTATACCTCTGAGTATATTTACTTATGGTGTATAGTTAAAGATAAGTTATAACTACAAACCCCTTGTTTTTATATTCTTATTATAAAAACTTGTATTAATACTAGTCTCAATAACTAGTCTCAATATTTTAAATCTATTTCAAAACCACCTAGAATTTACTTTAAAATTCTCCAAAAATTTTAATTCTCAAACAGTCTTGGGATAAAGCAAATTTCTTTATTATAAAAGTTACTTTTAACGTCCGACGCTGGCTCTATATTGGGCTACGTGTGAGTTTATTAAAAAGTTTTAAGAGGTTCTTCTAAATCAGGTAAACACTTAGGACGGTTTTAAGTATCAATGCTAATACCAAAGCTTCATCCCTCAGCACTGGATAACAAACGTTCTATAGGCAAAAACATGTTACCTTTTGAGCAAGATACTGGCTTTAAGCCAGACCAGATTTTAGAAAATCGAGGGCGCGTCGCCATCTTTATTGATGGCTCCAACCTTTTTTACGCAGCTTTACAATTGGGGATCGAGATCGACTATACCAAATTGCTACTGTGTCTCACCGATGGTTCGCGCCTACTCAGAGCCTTCTTCTATACAGGAGTCGATCGCACCAATGAAAAGCAACAGGGTTTTTTATTATGGATGCGGCGCAACGGCTATCGAGTTATCTCTAAAGAGCTCGTCCAACTACCTGACGGCTCCAAAAAGGCAAACCTTGATGTCGAAATCGCGGTAGACATGATGGCTCTAATTGGTTCCTATGACACAGCCGTATTAGTCAGCGGCGATGGGGATCTCGCCTACGCAGTAGATGCCGCAAGCTATCGGGGTGTCCGCGTTGAAGTCGTGAGTTTGCGATCGATGACCAGCGACCACTTAATTAATGTCGCCGATCGCTATGTCGACCTCGAAGCCATCAAAGAAGATATTATGAAGATCTCGCGATCTCAATCACCTAGCAGTCCTCCATCAATTGCTAACTACACATACCGCCCGATCTCTGGAGTTGCATCCATAGATATTGACCGCGACATCTAAATTAATATTGCTTTATTATTGGTTTAATAAAACTAATCCTAGAAAATATTGACAGAAGTTGCCATTGTCAATATATTATAGAGTTCGCTGTAAAATATTACGTCTTCGTAATTTGCTTCTGCCAATTGTAGCTAACCCACTGCATAGAACGCACGCTCTCGCGAAGATAGTGTTGTACAGCTCCCCAACCCTACAAGTCCTGTAATAAAGGCTCTTTAGGGCAAATATAACCTTAAAAACTGACAACAAATTGGGAGACTTATAGTGGCTCGCATTGCAGGAGTTGACCTTCCTCGTGACAAGCGCATCGAAATAGGACTAACGTATATATACGGAATCGGTCTAACTAGCGCCAAAAAAATCTTAGCAGCTACCAAAATAAACCCTGATACAAGGGTAAAAGAGCTTACTGATCCTGAAGTAACAACTTTGCGCCAAGAGGTAGAATCCAACTTTCAAGTAGAAGGCGATCTGCGTCGTCTCGAAGGTTTAAGTATCAAACGCCTAGTAGACATCGGTTGCTACCGAGGTCGGAGACACCGTATGGGGCTTCCTGTGCGCGGACAACGTACTCGCACCAATGCTCGTACCCGTCGTGGTGGTCGTCGTACTGTCGCAGGTAAGAAGAAGGCTCCAGGTAAGAAGTAAGTAAGGATTAACACGAAACAATGGCTCGTCAAACAACTCGTAGAACTGGCGCACGCAAGAATAAGCGCAACGTCCCTAATGGAGTCGCTTATATCCAGTCTACTTTTAACAACACTATCGTCACGATCGCTGACACCGTAGGAGATGTCATCTCTTGGTCTTCGGCTGGTGCTAGCGGCTTTAAGGGGGCAAAGAAAGGTACTCCCTTCGCAGCGCAAACCGCTGCTGAATCTGCTGCCAGAAGAGCAATGGAACAAGGAATGCGTCAAGTTGAAGTAATGGTTACAGGTCCTGGATCAGGACGTGAAACCGCAGTGAGAGCTTTGCAAGCTGCTGGTTTAGAGATTACCCTCATTCGTGACATTACCCCCATTCCTCACAATGGCTGCCGTCCTCCAAAACGCAGACGTGTGTAACCAATTACGAATTAGAAATTACGAATTAGAAACTAAGCTCATAATTCGTAACTCGTAATTCGTAATTTTCCAATTCTCTAATTTCCCCCTTTGATTTTCGTTTACTCTTGCAGACTAAGTCGGTACAAATATGGCACAGTTTCAGGTTGAGTGCGTTGCATCCCACACAGAAAAAGACAATAGCCAGTACAGCCAATTCGTACTGGAACCACTAGATCGGGGGCAAGGCATTACCATTGGAAATGCGCTCAGACGGGTATTGCTCTCCAATCTTGAGGGTGCGGCTGTCACTGCTGTTCGCATTGCTGGTGTCAACCATGAATTTGCGACGATTCCAGGCGTGCGGGAAGACGTTTTGGACTTGATGCTCAACCTGAAGGAACTCGTGTTGAAGTCTTATAGCTCAGCACCGCAGATCATTCGTTTGGTAGAGCGCGGGCCCAAGCTAGTCACAGCTACCAGTTTTCATTCCCTGCCCTCGGATATCGAGATTGTCAATCCTAACCAATACATCGCCACTCTTAGTGAAGGCGCAACCTTGGAAATGGAACTGACCATCGAGCGTGGTAAAGGCTATCGTTCGGTAGATCGTTCTAAGGAAGATCACAGTTCACCAATTGATACACTCAAGATTGATGCTGTGTTTATGCCTGTACGTAAGGTCAAATATGAAATTAAGGATGCTCGGATCGGTGATGCGATCAATAAAGAGAGCCTTCTCATTGATATTTGGACAAACGGCAGCATCACGCCTCAAGAAGCGCTCAGTCAAGCGGCTAGCGTGCTAGTGAATCTATTCTCGCCTTTGCAAGAAATCACCCTTGCGCCAAGCCTGCCCCAAGAACGTGACGAGCAAGACGAGACTAAGCAAATTCATATCGAAGAATTACAACTGTCAGTTAGAGCTTACAACTGCCTCAAACGGGCACAGATTAATACTGTTGCTGATTTGTTGGAATATACCCAAGACGATTTACTGGAAATCAAAAACTTTGGTCAAAAGTCGGCTGAGGAAGTTATGGATGCCCTCAAACAGCATCTTGGCTTAACTTTAACTGAATCCAAAGCTTCTAAAGTTCTGTAGGTTTCATATCCATCTAGTACATACCTATGCGTCACCGTTGTAAAACCCCCCAGCTTAACAAAGCTGCCGATCAGCGCAAAGCTCTCCTAAGGGCTTTAACGACTGAATTAATCCTCAGAGGCGAAATCAAAACGACCAGAGCTAAGGCTGATGCCGTTCGTAGCAATGTCGATCATATGATCACCCTTGCTAAAGATGGTTCCTTGCATGCTCGTCGTCAAGCGATCTCCTATCTCTACGATATCTCCGTCAAAGATGGCGAACCTGTAAGCGATCGCCCAATGACCAAAACTAAGCAAGCACAGCTACCTGAAGATGAGCGTGTCACTAGCTTAGTAGACTTGCTCTTTAGTCAAGCTAAAGATCGCTATGCAGAACGCAATGGTGGTTATACCCGCATTGTTCGCACTGTTAGCCGTCGCGGTGACAATGCGGAAATGGCAATCTTGCAACTCGTATAAACCTAAAGATGCCTGAAGATGTTATTTGCTGATTCTGAGTCTTCCCATCGTGTTGCTTTAGTTATCCAATATCTAGGTACACAGTTTTATGGGTGGCAACGACAGCCAAATCATCCCAGTGTGCAACAAACGATTGAAGAAGCGATCGCCAAGATCTGCGGTAAAGCAACCGTTTTGCATAGTGCAGGTAGGACTGATACTGGCGTTCATGCTGCGGCTCAAGTAGCTCATTTTGATACGTCAAGTGCAATCCCTCCCCATCGATGGGCTAAGGTACTGAATAGCTACTTGCCCGACGGCATATTAATCTGTGGCTCGGCAGAAGTAGCCAGCGACTGGCACGCGAGATTTTCGGCGACATGGCGACGTTATCGTTACACGATTTACACTGCCTCCATTCCGAATCTTTTTGTCAAACAGTTTAGTTGGCACTATTACCACGATCGCCTTGATGAGCGGTTAATCCACCAAGCCCTACAGCCCATGTTAGGCGAACAGGATATGGCAGCTTTTCAAAGAGCAGGGTCGAGTCGCCCCCATAGTCGACTGGAGCTTCAAGAAGCAATATGTTGGCGGGATGGTGATTTTGTTCATGTGGAAGTTCAAGCAAGTGGCTTCTTGTACGGCATGATTCGTTTGTTAGTAGGGCAGTTAGTCGATGTGGGGCGTTCGAGCCTGACCATCGAATCCTTTACGAACATATGGAAAGAAAAGCGTCGTATCGAAGTTAAGTATGCTGCTCCCCCACAAGGTCTATGCTTATTGGCGATCGGCTATGCCGATAATCCATTTGCCGAGTTCGCATCGCGCAAGCAGACGTTAGTTTTAACTGATAATCATGTACTCGCATTGGTTTGAAGTCTAAAAGGACGTTTTCCCCATAAAAGTTTTAATAGAAAAATCTCGCTTGTAGAGAAACTAATGACTACAACTACACTTACTCCTAATAAAAGCTACTTACCTAGCGATCCCGATCGCAAATGGTACATTATCGATGCTGAAGGTCAGCGTCTCGGACGGCTTGCTAGCGCGATCGCGGTAATCCTACGTGGCAAAAATAAGCCCATCTATACGCCTCACCTAGATACTGGTGATTTCGTCGTTGTAATCAACGCCGAAAAAATCGCGGTAACTGGTAAAAAATCGACTCAAAAGCTATACAGAAGACATTCTGGTCGTCCAGGCGGGATGAAGGAAGAAACCTTTGACAAGGTAATCGCTCGCGTTCCTGAGCGGGTTCTCGAACATGCCATCAAAGGCATGTTACCCAAGAACACCCTTGGTCGTCAGCTTTTCACCAAGCTTAAGGTTTACAAGGGTGCTAGCCATCCCCATGAGGCTCAACAGCCCGAAACCTTGGTTATCAACACCATTCCATCGCTGAAGTAGGAGAAATAACAGATGTCAGATACTGAACGTTCTAATCGTGCTGTTTACTGGGGCACTGGTCGTCGTAAAACAGCGATCGCCCGCGTACGCCTCGTCCCAGGTGAAGGCAAAATCGTAATCAATGGTAAACCAGGCGATCTGTATTTACAGTTCAACCCTAGTTATATCTCTGGCGTAAAGGCTCCTTTGGAAACCTTAGGCTTAGAAAATGAGTACGATGTATTGGTCAATGCTCATGGTGGCGGCGTTACAGGTCAAGCCGATGCCATTCGCTTGGGTGTTGCTCGAGCCTTGTGCGAACTTGCTCCAGAAAATCGTAAGCCCCTCAAGGTTGAAGGCTATATGACTCGCGATCCTCGTTGTAAGGAACGTAAGAAATACGGGCTTAAGAAAGCTCGTAAAGCACCTCAATACTCGAAACGGTAATCGTTTACCTAACAGAAAAAGCCTCGCAGTGCGAGGCTTTTTGATTTTTATATTGATTTTTATAGCTTTTCGATACCGCGATTTAAAACTTCATAATAAAGGGGCAAATATCCTGATTTGATGCCGCCTTCTTCTTTGGCTTTGTCTAAGTTGCCCCGTAAGGTATGGCTATTGTGAACGCTGTAAATTTCATAGCGATCGCCAATAAACACATAATCCGCAACATCGGTAAACTCTTCGCCTTTAACCAACTGCCAGCGATCGTCTATATAGATAAAATGATAGTCCGCCAGATCGGGGCTCGAGGATGGGCGCTCGACTGCCGCAGAGATTTCAGCGGTGTAATGGGGATTTGTATTGGTGGGGGGAACAACTTTACTAACGACATTACGATAGAAACAGCTTTCGTTGTAGCAAAATCTGAGCTTTGCCATTTTAGTTTTGATATTTTCAAAGCGATCGATAATTTGACTGCGAGAAGGTTCGGTTGCTGCCGACACATTGGGGGCAAAACTATTCGTAAAGGTGATCCCCAGACAAATCAGGCAGACAAAAAATATACTGGCAAGCGATCGCCATTGTTTGCTGGTCATAAAAATTAGAATTATAAAAAGTAATTAATCTCCCTTTAATTCTATCCCTTGAACATTGGTAGGGAACTCCCCCAAAGCAAACATGAGTGGCGTCATCAAGTGCCGCCACTCATGTTTGCTTTGGGACT
>NZ_ALWB01000228.1 GCF_000332215.1 Pseudanabaena biceps PCC 7429 | reverse complement strand
CCCAAAAGTAAAAGCCTTGCTTAGCAAGGCTTTTACTTTTGGGCTTTTAAAACTTGCCAGTTTAGCCCGAACTAACGTTTTAGTCTGTTTTAGTCTATATAGGAACCCCGATATTTCATTCTTTCCTTGGGCTTGGCAGATTTTTGAGAGTTTCTTTCAGATGCAAAGGATTCTGGGGATTCTGGGGAGTTATCATCGGAACTGCTCTCGATATTGGCTCCACGATATTTAATGTTCGGGGGAGTTTTAAACGTTTTTTGGTTGTTTTCGTTAATATTAGGAGCTGGCTTTAAATCCTCTGGATTATATCGCGCACCACGATATAGCATTGCCTCTGGCTCTTGTGGCGTTGGTGCGTCGATCGCATTGAGATCGTCTTGGCTAGATGGGGATCTGCTAGATTCTGACGAGCGCCTAGGATTTCGCGATGCTGGCGGAGTATAGAGTTTCCCTAAAACATTGAAACAAATATAGGGAAAGATGAAAGCGATCGCGAGAATCACCACGAACGAATTGATATTGGTAATAGTATTGGTAACGTTATCGACATGGTTTGTCGAGGCCCATACAGAAATAGCGCTATAAACTGCTACCGCAGTAGCAATTTGGAGAGTGCGATAAACAAAAGACTTTTTCATTAGCAATAAGGCTAAATACGCCTTAGCAAAATTTATTTAATTTAAATCTGAGCTGCATGGTGACAATCCATAACTTAATCTTAAATATACCAATTTCTAAAATTGGTATTGCTAAGTAGCTTACTTCCTTACCAGTCAAGAAATAGTGCTGCTGAGCTTTGCCCCGCAGCACTATTTCTTGACTTTAGAATAAGTAAAAATAAGTAAAGCTGTCGCCAAGTGTACTAGGACATAAAAACCAAAAATTGATTGGCAGCGTGAAGCGCCGCCAATCAATAATTATCGATCAAACAAACCATAAGGAAATTATTGAAAGCATTGCAAAGCAACGCTTTCAATAATTTCCTTGGTTTGGGGTTTGAGCGCAAAGCTCTGTAGATAGGTAAAGATAGGCGGCAGCTCGCTCTAATATATAAAATTGAAACTTGGTTAAGTAGCTAAGCATAAGTAAACTTAAAATCTAGAAGAGAGTACTGCCCGCGTAGCGGGCGGTACTCTCTCTGGCTTTGTTTTTTATCATGCTGAACTACTTACCATCATCTATATTGAGCAATTGCGATGACGGAATGGATTACAAACACAATGAATTCCCTAGGCTATCTGGGGATCGGCTTACTGATGTTTCTCGAAAATCTGTTTCCCCCCATTCCCTCGGAGCTGATTATGCCCCTTGCAGGCTATACGGCTACTTTGCCCAATTCCACAATTCAGGTGATTCCCGCGATCGCAGTTGGGGTAGTTGGTACGATTTTGGGTGCAATCCCTTGGTACTATGCAGGGTTGCTATTGGGACAACAGCGTTTACAAATATTGGCAGGACGTTACGGGAAATGGATTGGAATTTCTGGCGATGATATTGATAAATCAGTAACTTGGTTTCAGAAGCATGGATCTAAGGCGGTACTATTTGGGCGCTTAGTTCCTGGCATTCGCACTTTGATTTCTATTCCCGCAGGCATCAGCAAAATGCCGCTCGTTCCTTTCTTTCTCTATTCGACAATTGGAACCGTGGGATGGGTAGCTTTATTAACCTATGCGGGTTACTTTTTGGGCAAAAACTACGCTCTAGTGGAAAAATACATTGATGTAATTACTAAAGTCGTGGTCTTCGGCGTGCTCATCGCGATCGCAGTATTTATTGGCTATCGTCTACGGCAAAAATCCCAGTAATACCAGTTTCCAAAATGGCAACGCCATTTTGGAAACTGGTATAAGTAGCTAGGCATAATTAAAATCCAAGGCTAAGCCCTGCGGCGCACGCGCAGCGTGCGCCGCAGGGTTTAGGGTTTTATATTTAATTAAGCCCACTTAACTTACCGCGATAATTTGACCCTTTGGGCGGATATAAGAGTCTAAACCTAATAGTGATTAACGTAACTCTCATGCAATCAGAGAAGCTAGAACCCAAGGATGAGGCATTGCTGGACGATCTATCCGATTTTCCCGAGCATAGCCCTAAAAAAAAGTTTATGGGACGATGGCGATCGCGCCTTGTGATCTTACTGATATTGCTCGTCACGAGCGGTGGTGGCTACTATGCCTATACCCAATTAACGGCTCCCGCCAACAACAAAGATAGTCGTAAGCGCGAAAGGACGATCGCCATTAAACGCGCAGATTTACCGATTATCGTGACCGCTAATGGCACAATTCAACCTGAGAAGTCAATTAATGTCAGCCCCAAAAGCTCTGGCAGACTCAAAAGCCTGTTAGTGAAAGAAGGACAGACGGTGAGGGAGGGGCAGATCCTTGCCTATATGGATGAGTCCAATACTTTAGGGCAAGTTACCCAAGCCGATGGACAGCTCGCGGCAGCTCAAGCTAGTCTCGATCTCCTAAATGCGGGAAATCGCGCTCAGGACATCGCTCAAGCGCAAGCAAACCTGAGTAATGCCCAAGCGACCCTCGAACAATCAGAGATTATTTATCGCCAAAATCAACAACTTTACAAAGAAGGGGCGATTTCTTCCCGCGATCTGGACAATGCCAGAACCACGACGGAGGCAAATCGCGCTAGAGTCGCGCAGGTACGCGAAGCATTAGCTCTCCAACAAGCAGGAGCTCGTCCTGAAGAAATCGATCGCGCTCAGGCTCAAGTCGTATCGGCCGCAGGTTCGCTCCAAATCGTCCAAGCACAATTGGAGGACACTATTATTCGCGCCCCCTTTGATGGAGTTGTGTTACGCAAGTATGCCGATCCTGGGGCATTTGTTACCCCTACTACTTCTAGCAGTTCGGTCAGTTCGGCAACCGCTTCTTCGATTTTGGCTCTAGCCAGCAATAATCAAGTTGTAGCGAATGTTGCTGAGTCGAATATTGCCCAGATCGCCATTGGACAGGAAGTTACAGTGCAGGTCGATGCCTATCCTAATAAGAAATTTAGCGGTCGTGTGGTCTCGATTTCACCGCAAGCGATCGTCAATCAAAACGTTACTAGTTTTGAAGTCAAGGCTGAGATTACATCCCAAGACAAGCAAATGTTACGGTCGGGAATGAACGCCAGCTTAGAATTTAAGGCAGGACAACTCAAGGATGTATTGGTCGTTCCCACTGTCGCGATCGTCAGACAACAGGGTAGTACGGGTGTATATGTCAAGACTGATCAGAGTGAAACGCCCGTCTTTACTGCCATTGAAACTGGGGTGACCGTTGATGATAAAACCGAAGTGAAGTCGGGCTTAACGGGTAATGAAAAAATCTTTGTCTCGTTCCCAGAAGGTTCACGACCGAAGACTAATCCCAGTGGTATTCCCGGACTTTCCCCTTCACCGCAGCGCAGTCGGGGTTAGATGAAGCCATGCAAAATGCTAAACCTATCTCCAAATTAATTGCCCAACAACGCCTTCAAGTTGCTAAGGTTCCCTTTACCGAGATTCTGACAATGGCAGCAGAATCCCTATGGAATAACCGCTTGCGAACTGCTTTGACGATGTTGGGTGTAATTATTGGCATTGCGGCGGTGATTGCGATTACTTCGGTCGGACAGGGCATTCAGAAGGCTACCGAAAATCAACTACAAGCCCTTGGCACAAATTCGATCAATGTCCTCACAGGGGCGGCGAGAACGGGCGGCGTGAATCAGGGCGGAGGATCTGCTTCCACCTTGACCTTAGAAGATGCTCAAGCGGTTGCCAAGGCTCCTGCGGTAAAGTTAGTTTCTGCCTACTTGCAACGCACCCGACAGGTTTCCTTTGAGAATCAAAATACATCAACAACCGTAATTGGTACCGATGTTAATTATTCACCGATTAGAAATACTTTCCCTACGGAAGGTCGATATTTTGAACAGGAAGATATCGATAATGCAAAATCTTTGGTGGTGCTGGGTTCTAAGGTGCGCTCGGATCTGTTTGGTCGGAGCAATGCGATCGGTCAGAGGATTCGGATCCAAGGGGAACAATATCAAGTAATTGGGGTGATGGAGTCGAAAGGGTCAACGGGGGGATTCGATCAGGACGATCGCGTTTACATCCCGCTCAAGAATATGTCAGCAAGACAGGTCGGCAATAATGCTTTACAGGGTATATCCGTCAGTGGGTTTTGGGTGCAAGCTCTGGATGAGGCAGAACTTGAGGCAGCTCAATTTCAATTGACGAATCTCCTAAGGTTGCGGCATAAAATTTTCCCACCCCAGCCCGATGATTTTCGGATCGTAAATCAGACGGATATTTTAAGCGCTTTTACCAATATCGTCGGCTTACTGACTCTGATGGTGGGCGCGATCGCCGCGATCTCTTTGGTGGTTGGCGGCATTGGTATCGCCAATATTATGCTAGTCTCGGTCGTGGAGCGCACCCGTGAAATTGGGGTTAGAAAAGCTCTCGGCGCGACGCGATCGGCGATTCTCAACCAGTTTTTGACTGAGGCGATTTTAGTGTCAGGATTGGGCGGTGTAGTTGGGATTGCTTTAGGAATTGCGATCGCCTACGGTTCGGCAACAATTTTTCAATTTCCCTTTTTGGTATCGATCTGGTCAGTAGTCGCTGGATTTGGTTTGTCAATGATGGTGGGACTAGTGGCAGGCGTAATTCCCGCCCGAAGTGCCGCGAAGTTAGATCCGATTCAAGCCCTCAGAAGTGATTAAGAAGCGATTAAGAAGTGATTAAAATTACGGAACACCTATGATTCGATTAGAAAATATTCGTAAAGCCTATCGTCTTGGCGAAGTGAATGTTCCCATTCTCAAAGGCATCGATCTGGAAATTCAGTCGGGAGAATATGCGGCAATCATGGGGATGTCAGGGTCGGGCAAATCCACATTGATGAATATTATCGGTTGTCTGGATCGCCCTACCTCTGGCAAATACTATCTTGAAGATCGGGAATTAACCACCTATAACGATGATGAGTTAGCCTTTATCCGCAATCGCCGCATTGGTTTTGTTTTTCAGCAATTTAATTTACTCTCAAGATCGACAGCGATCGAGAATGTGATGTTGCCGATGATTTATTCCAATATTCCTAAGGAGAAACGCCATCGACTCGCGACGGAAGCCCTTACGAAGGTGGGACTTAGCGATCGCCTACTCAATCGTCCCAATCAATTATCGGGAGGACAGCAACAACGAGTAGCGATCGCCCGAGCCTTGGCTAATCGTCCTGCACTAATACTTGCCGACGAACCGACGGGAGCGCTCGATACCCAAACTTCCCATGAGGTAATGGAACTATTGGGGGATTTAAATTCACAGGGAATTACCATCGTTCTAGTTACCCACGAACATGATGTGGCAGAGAGAACTCGGCGGATTATCCGCATTCAAGATGGCTTGATTTTAAAGCCAGAAAACGTTCCCGAAGTAATCTCCTAAAGTGATCTCCTAAAGTGATCTGCCTTTACTTTCTGGTTTTTATGTCCTAACTTTAATGAGAATAGCTATCGCTCTATCATTAGTGCAACTACCTTGATCGGTTATCTTTTTGTTAATGCTTTAAATAGTCCTCCACTAGAGCAGACCCTCTCGAAAAACTCCAGCGAATTTACTGGATTAGTCAATACATTAATTATTCTGTTAATTGTGGCAACAGCCGTTGCTCTGATTACGAGACGATTGCGGATATCCTACGTTGTGGGGCTAGTCTTAGCAGGCTTAGCGATTCCCAAACATATACTACCTGCTTCCATTGGCTTAAATCCTGAAGTGATCCTCAATCTATTTCTGCCAATCTTGATCTTTGAAGCCTCGATCAATACCGATATCAGTCGTCTGCGCAGTACGATTAAGCCGATTTTGTTGCTCGCAGGTCCTGGAGTAATTTTATCAGCGACGATTACTGCGACATTACTCAAGTTTGGCATTAATCTAGCTTGGATTACCGCTAGTGCCGTTGGCGTAATTTTAACGATTACGGATACTGTTTCGGTAATTATTGCCTTTAGGAATGTGACTGTCCCGCGACCACTTGCCACCATTGTGGAAGGAGAAAGCCTCTTTAACGATGGGATTGCTTTAGTTCTGCTTAGTATGATTACTACGATTTTTATGCAGGGTTCCTTTACGCTTGGGGAAGGACTACAGCAGATTTTTATTGCCTTTGTCGGGGGCAGTATTTTGGGACTAGGACTGGGCTATCTCTGTGTGGGGCTGTTTCAGCAGTCGGATGACGCGCTTAGTAATATTTTGTTGACGGTTGCAGTGTCCTTGGGGACTTTTCAGATCGGTCATGCTTTGGGAGTTTCCAGTGCGATCGCTGTAATGATTGCGGGATTGGTAATTGGCAACCTTGGCTTTCGCCAAACCTCGGCTCCCACGGAGGTGAGTTTGCTGAATTTCTGGGAATATGCGGCTTTTGGGGCGAACACCTTTATCTTTTTATTAGTGGGGATTGAAGTAGCGCCATTATCGCTTTTGAGTACCGCTCCTGCGGCGTTGTTTGCGGTTTTTGCCTATCAAATCGGACGGATTGTCGCGATCTATCCCTTGCTCTACGGACTGAGTTTCTTCGATCGCCCGATCCCCTTACGTTGGCAACATGTCTTAATTCTGGGCAATGTCAAAGGTTCGCTATCGATGGCGCTTGCCCTGAGTCTTCCCTTTGCTTTGCCCGACCGCACGCAAGCGATCGCCCTTGTCTTTAGTACGGTACTAATCTCCTTAGTGGGTCAGGGATTGAGTCTATCTTGGTTTGTGAAGAAGTTAAATCTATCTAGTCCATCGCCAACGAAGCAACAAATTGAATCCCTTCAGTTAAATCTGATCGCCTCAAAAGCTGCCCAAAAGGAGTTAGCGAATCTGTTAGAGTCGGGGAGTTTACAAAAATCGGTATATGAGGAGCTATTTGCCAGCTATCAAGCTAAGATTGCCACCTCCGAGCATGAACTACGCGATATTTACAATCAACGCATTAGTGATCGCCACGAAAACCCAGAGGAGCAAAATTATCTAGATGGATTGCGCCGCCGCCTCTATCTTGCGGAAAAGGTGGCGATTAATGATGCCATTCGCAAAGGATTGCTTTCCGATGAGGCTGGGCATAGTTATCTCAAAGTACTCAATGAAAAGCTCCTTTCCCTGAGGGAAGACTAGGCACATAGCCCCATAAAGTCCAACATTTGCCTCACAAGACTCGGTTTCGTAACCACCAGAATTGTCGAGCCCCCTTCTAAAATAGTGCTGCCATTGGGAACGATTAAATCTTCGTGGGGATGGGCTTGATAGCCGATGATGAGCGTCCCTGTAGGGAATTGGGGGTTTTGGGCGATCTCGGCGACCGTCAAGCCGACAATGGCACAAAGCTGCGGAATTGATAGTTTGACGACTTCGACTTGACCCTGCTCAAAATGCATCATCGCATCGACTTGAGGATATTCGATCGCATTGACAATCCGTGAAATGGCAAGTTCCAATGTGCCGATAATATGGGTTGCTCCCGCTAGTTGATAGGGTTCCTCAAAGTCGCGATCGCTCATGCGTACCATGATTTGGGGTACGCCATAATGTTTGGATAGAGTCACAATGGCTAGGTTCAGGGCATCTTCCCGTAATGCGGCAATAAAAGCATTACATTTGCGAATTCCTGCTTCTAATAAGACGGTCGTGTTAACTGCACTCCCTTCAAAAGCCATCACCCCAATTTTTTGGCGGGCATATTGACAGGCGATGGGATCGGTGTCGATCACGGCGATCGTATGTCCCATATGGAGGAGGGTACGGGCTAGGTCTAAACCCATCATTCCTGCCCCACCAATCAGAATATACATATCATTCCTCGACTAAAGTTACGGCAAAGCCGACCGTACAGTAAGTGGCTGGGCATAATTAAAACCCAGAATCAAAAGCTGTAGCGCACGCTGCGCGTGCGCTACAGCTTTTGGGGTTTTATGTTTTGCGCCTAGCTACTTAGACGGTTTAGGCTCTGGTCTTATTTTTACTCTTATTTTTACAACTATTCTTGTCTTGAACAAAAGAACCCCCAAGAAGTTTTTGATAGCTGTCGCCTTGTACTAGGACATAAACCCCAAGAATTGACTGGCGGTGCTTCGCGCCGCCAGTCAATTCTTGGGGTTTTATCCCACATTCCGCTCGTAATGGAAGAAAAAAACAATTACGAAACAGGCACAGGGAGTAGATAGTAGCGTTGGCAGGCAGGA
>NZ_ALWB01000227.1 GCF_000332215.1 Pseudanabaena biceps PCC 7429 | reverse complement strand
GAGTTGCGGTGCAAAGCACCGCAACTCTCTTTTGGGTTTGCTTTCCTGACTTCAAAGTTTAAAATGGCTACGCCATTTTAAACTTTGAAAATCCTTACTGAGTTTAATTCTTAATTCATAAAAGTGTTGTCACACTTTCGTGAATTGGTATTATTACCCATTTTTGAGTGGTAAATCTCGTAAGAAGTAAAAGCGATCGCCTTTTCCAGCATCACCCTTATCTCTTCCCAAATATCCAGCCAATGGAGAAGAAAGCTCGATGAGTATGTCTTTTAGTTCTTCACGCTCTCGAATTGGTCTAGGTGGATTTGAATATGGATAAGCACCGAAAAGAGTTTCTACTCCAACTTTTTCTTCATGATTATTTTTAACCAAATTAACAATATGCGATCGCAGTTTGATTTCAAGGTTTACTTTTTCAATAAAAACTAAAATTTTAGAGTTAGAGTCTTCGCCAAACGGTTCACTTTCTAAGCTTAATTTTAAATCTTGTAGATTAATCGAGCCTGAATGTGTGAGTTTAAGTTTAACTAGCTCTTCTAAGGTTTCTGGTCTAATAACGTTCATTTTATTTCCTATCGCAACTGGATTAGAATGGTAATTGAGAGAACCTGCGGCAATTATAATTTTTATTGCTTTTTGATAGTCTGGAAAGTGTGCTTGTCCAAGATAAGTAAGTTGGCTACAAACATCAGTAGGAATCTTTTGGTTAGCACTTGCTTTGCATTCTCCAACTATGGGATATGGATATTCACAACATAGATCGATCCCCCCTGCTCCACCTGTTGCTTCTGGATCAAGACTAGCTTTAGGATTAGTATTTGAGCTGCTAAATCCTAAAAACATAAAACTTTTTCTAACTAATTTCTCAAATTCATGACCACCACTTGAATTCCCAATTTTTGCAATTTTTTGAATCCAATCAAAATTTTTAGATTCTTCTATTTTTTGCTTAAGTTCTGCTTCCTCTAGCATTTTCTGAATTTGGACATCTAATGGCTCTGGTGGCTCTAAGTTTTCTATTTGCTGTTTGATTCTTGCAAAATCTTGATCGCTCAATACTGGCGACAAATTATCAACTTTTAAGCGGTCAGGTAAAGCTACATATTGACCTTGAGATCTAGTAGGAATTGTAATTGGTTGGGATAATCTATAAACTCTTACATAGATAAGAAAGAATGATTCGCGTTCATCAATTATTTCCTGTAAGTGTTGAATTGGTATAGCTGTGTAATGAGAAATAAGATCTAATGGTTTGGAGTCATCGACTATATCGCATTGCTCACATCTTGCCCAAGCTGAAATTGTTACTGTTTCTGTGTCTGGTTGATCTGGATAAAGTGCAAAAGTTCGCCCAGAATTGGTAAAAGTACGAGGTATCGCTGCAATAATATCTCCTCTCATTAAACCATCAACGATCTGGGAGTCTAGGCGTAAGGCGTTGGGAATATCAATAGACTGGATGATCATTACAGTGATATCTCCTCTGCATTAGTATCTGAATTGTTATTAGGAATGCTAATAGGCAACTCATCATCAATTAGATCAGATGGTTCTTGTCCAGAAGGATCGCTCAAAATCTCTCTAATTAAAGGGTTATCAATAACAAGGCGATTTTGATTCGTAAAATCCCATAATTGCTCTAAAGTCAGATCATATTTTTCAAGTTCTTCTCGAATCAGTCCCAGTGCAAGCAAAGGTTTAATATGTTCTTGTAGCAAAACAACCCATTCACCTCCTTGCTCTTTGATTAGTTTCCTAACGCATTCTTGGGGGACAGCAGCACCTCTTGCAATCTGGTAGGCTCGGACTAAGCAACCGCGAGTAAAGCCAAACTTTTTATACTCGATAAGTCGTTTAAGAGCAGCACCTACAAATCTTCCTGTCGCGTTCAAAATAGCAGCAACACCAATCTTTATCGTTTTACCATTTTCTGTTGCGGTAATTCTCAAATGTAAATAACCTTTGTCTACTGCTTTTGCAGTTTCATCAATCCATTCAACATCATTAACTTTTACTCCATCTATTTCTACATCTGCTACATACAGGGATAGGAATGCACAAAACAAAGCGTATCCAACAGCAGCATTATCCTCAATAAATTCATCAATCGATTCCTCAATAACCTGTAAAGCATTTTCATAGGCATCTTTTACAGGACTGAATGTCTGTTTTGATTCTGGTTCTGTGATATTAGTTCCTTCATCACTTGAAGGTTTAGGGATATTTTCAGAAACCTTCCAATTTTCAGAACACCATTTTAGAATATCTCTTGCTGCTGGACGTTGCTTACCAATCTCTCTAATTTCAGATTCATTAAATGGATAAAGTGGATGTGGTGGTGTAATCTCTTTGCTGTTATAGAAATCTTCTATCCACTTACTCACAAGTAAAACTGAAGTGTCAGAATTGAGAAACTCAAGCTCTAAAATCTTGTCAGCAGTACGATCATAAGATGCGGCTTGTCCTCCTCCTTCACCGCCAGCTACCTTAATCTCGTTGATTAGGGTTTTTGGATACATTGCCATTAGTAAAACACATTTACTAATTAGATTTCGCAAATCCTTTGCAAGAGCCGCAACAACTTGCGCTCTTGTAAAGCCATTGGTGTTACAACTCGGATCATCTAGTTCATCAAAACAAAATACTAAATTGCTGTAGTTTCCAATCAAAGATAAAAGTTCACAGGTTGTTTTGAAAGTAGCTAGTTCCGTTTTCTGTGAGTTATTTGGCAAGCCTAGCTCATCAGCCTTTGCTTGAGTTAGTTCCTGTCCTGCTAACCAACTAATTGCATAAGGTGCATGATTTTCTGAAAGTGTCCACAAAATTGCTTTGACTAAATAGGGATTGTTTAACTCAGGCTTTCTTGCACATATCCCATTAGCCCAATTCTCAGGGATTTTAGGATTGTGATTAACAATTGAGGCAAATCTACCACTAGCTAGTTCTTTCGGAGTACAAGGGCGATCTCCTTTTGCAGTGAAAAACATATTTGCTGCTAGTTCTTGCCATTGCATCACCCCCTCGACCCCAATTCTCTTGAGGCTAGAGGTTAAAGTCTGTAGAAATTCGGATTTAATATAGTCTAAATCGCCATAGTTGCCCATGTAGACAAAAAATGCTTTTCCTTCAGTTTGAAGGCGATGGCGGATACGGCTAATAATTTGGGTTTTACCTAAACCCTTATCTCCAGTGATTATGATACCGATGGATGGCAGCTCATTTTTTGAGACTTGATCAATGGCGTTAAAAACTGCATTGGATATGTGAGAGTTAATCTCTGGGACATCGGGAAAACTTGCGCCCCAAATGTGATGTTGATCAACAAATTTGATGGAAAAAGGGTTGCTATTTTTAATAGCGTCATCAATATTTTCAGAACTAGACATAGGATTCTGTTATTTCAAAGCTTTGTGTGTGAGGAGATGAGAAAAATAAAATGAGGTTTAGCTAATTAAAGGATTTTCTTGGCATAACAACGTAATCCACTTACTTTCGTCATAATCGAATCCTCTAACTTATCAGGTGCGTTGTCTTCTACACCAGTAGTTTGCAGTTGTAAAACATCATTTGACTGAAGCTCTAGCATCCATTCGTTGAACTGCGATCGCGTTACTCGCTCACCGATCGCTCGTCTAATCCGATAAATAGGCACAAGGTTATCAAAGTTGTAATCACGATTTAGTTGATCATAGGTTTCTAAAGCCACAACCTTAAACTCATCATAGGAAGAGATCTTGGGTGCAGACTCATCAGACTGACCCTGATTTTGAAGAACCAACTGCAAAGCCTTAGTCGCTAAGCGACTGCCCACCGATGCCCCTTCAAACTGAAAATCAGGCGATCGCAAACCCTCAACTAAATTTTGCAAACCCGCATCCGACAACGAATACTTTTCAGTACGCTTCTGCTTAGATACAGTGATCTCTCCCCTCTCGATCAAGGACTGCAAAGCATTTTTATAAGCAGTCGCCTTGTCCTTCTCTTTACTAGCAGAACGTAATAGTTTTCCCATATTTACTATGCCTTGACCTTCACCCAAATCCCATAGATTTAGCAGCAAACGAATCTCAGTATTATTTATAGACATCTTTATTTCCTCTTGATCGATTTTAAGGACTATTTCCTAGCAATTTGCAGAAATTTAAGCAACACCAGACCTAAAAAATACTATACCCACTTTTTTTAGGATAATACCTTTATGTGCTTTTTTCTGAATTTTCAAAGATTGAATTATTTACAAAATAACGGTTAAAAACTAATAAGTAGCTAGGCGCAATTAAATATAAAACCCCAAAAGCTGTAGCGCACGCTGTGCGTGCGCTACGGCTTTTGACT
Source organism: Pseudanabaena biceps PCC 7429 (assembly GCF_000332215.1). Taxonomy (GTDB): domain Bacteria; phylum Cyanobacteriota; class Cyanobacteriia; order Pseudanabaenales; family Pseudanabaenaceae; genus Pseudanabaena; species Pseudanabaena biceps. The sequence goes on along the minus strand of NZ_ALWB01000227.1, from coordinate 3,927 downwards.
CTGGTTTTTAATTATGCAAATTTACTTATTTATAGATTTTTGTCTATATTTATCTCAAACAATCTTCTCGACTATTATTGCAAAGTTTATTGTTTCTAGAATGTCTATGATGTAGATTGACAAACCCCAAAGATGAGTGGCGGCGCGAAGCGCCGCCACTCATCTTTGGGGTTTTGTCTCTGACGTTGTTATAGGTGCGATCGCTTTAAATATTCCAAAACAGTCCAAAATAAAGGTAGGATTTCGATGGATTATTAACAACATTTCGTCGCTCAATACCGCAACCGTCATGGAAACCCCCAAAAACTTGGGCTACACCCAGCCAGCCGAATGGCAACCCCACAACGCCTGTTGGCTAGCCTTTCCCAGCCATCGTGACCTGTGGTTAGAAGCTCTGGATATAGTTCAAGCCGAATTTGTTGCCCTCGCTAAAGCGATCGCGCGATCGGAGCAGCTAGAAATCCTCGTCCTCGAAGAAACTGCCGCCCTTGCCAAAGAACTATTAGTTGGTTTGCCCGTTCGCTTTCACCAGATTCCCTTTGGTGATATCTGGATGCGCGATATTACGCCGATTTATATTAAAAATGCGGCAGGGAAACTAGGGGCTTTGCATTTTCAATGGAATGGCTGGGGTGGTAAATATATGCTGGAACATGACGATCGCGTAGCCGATCGGATTCTCCAAACTCTCGATCTGCCAAAATTTGAATTTGATTGGGTTTTAGAAGGCGGTGCGATCGAGGTTGATGGCGAAGGAACTTGTCTTACTACTAAGCAATGCTTGCTTAACCCGAATCGCAATCCACAGATGGATCATACCGCGATCGAGGAGGGCTTAAAAAATGCCTTAGGAGTAGAAAAGATTCTCTGGATTGAAGAAGGATTGCTCAACGATCATACCGATGGACATATCGACACGATCGCCCGTTTTATCGCTCCCCATACTGTCATGTGTATGCAGCCCACTGATGACGATCCCAATTATCAAGTTCTTCAGGATATTGCTGCCCAATTGGAAGAGATGACCGATGCTAAGGGACGTAAGCTGAATGTCATCAAAATTCCATCGCCAAATCTAGTCCTAGATGATGAAGGCGAAATCATGCCTGCCAGTTATCTGAATTTCTATATCTCTAACGATAGTGTGATTGTTCCCACCTACGGTTCGGTCAATGACGAAATAGCCGTTCGGGAAATTGCCAAGCATTTTCCTACCCGTCAAGCGATCGGACTTTCCGCCAAACATATTCTCTTAGGTGGTGGAGCGTTCCATTGCATCACCTGTCATCAGCCTATGTAAAACCAAGTTAAGAAATGGCTACGCCATTTCTTAACTTAAAAACCAAAACCAGAGAGCATACTGCCCGCTGCGCGGGCGGTATGCTCTCTGGTTTTGGTTTTTAATTATGCCGAACTACTTACTATGGTTAGTTTTTAAAAACCTATGGAGTAAGAGAAGGTTGGCGCGAAGCGCCAACCTTCTCTTACTTCGTTTTTGATAATGCAATGCGATCGCAGTTGCGATAACATCATTGAGAAAATTGATATTTGTGATGGCAGTATGGCTTGGATCGAACTTACTCTTGACACCACCAATGAAGGCTTAGATTGGGTTTGTACCTTGCTCGCCAACGCGATCGCAGCTGAAAATCTGCATATCTACGAATCTAGCGATCGCAGTAAAAAATGGACATTTACAATCCAAATGTATTTACTTGAAGATGCCCAAATCCATCAACGTATTGATGCGATCGTCGATCTTCTCAAGCCCTTGCATCGAACTGGCATGACTGACGAACTACAAATCTTTATTGTCGAACAAAGACCGACGAAAGAAGAATCATTCCCAAATTTGGCAAATTCTTTAATTAGAAGAATTGGCGATCGCTTTGTTGTGCTAGCGGCTGATTCAACCTATCAAGTAAGTAATCCGCAGGAAATTGTGCTTCGTCTTCAAAATAGCCTTGCCTTTGGTAGTGGATTGCACCCCGCCACAATCCTTAGTTTGCGATTGCTAGAACGTCACGTTAACCCTTCTCTTTATGCTCTGGATCTGGGTTCGGGGTCGGGGATTCTCAGCGTAGCGATCGCCAAACTTGGGGCAAAGGCAATCGCGATCGATAATGATCCCGTGGCGGTTGCAGCTACGCAAGATGCCTTGCAACGCAACCACGTTACAGATCAGGTTACGGCAATGTGCGCCAGCATCGGCAGCGCTAGCCAGTTAGGGCATTGGATGGGTGGTCATGCTGTTGCCGTCCCTGCGATCTCGTCCGACCAAAAGTTCGATCTGATCGTGGCAAATATCTTTGCGCGGGTGCATATTTCCCTTGCCGATGAATTTTATAAAACCTTACGTTCCACTCCCGACCATGAGGGAATTTTAATTACCGCAGGCTATACTGGCGATCGGCTTGAAGATGTGACTAACGCGATGGTTGCCGCAGGTTTTTCCTTAGGCGATCGCGAACAGATTGATGAATGGATAGGGCTATCTTTCCGAAAAACCTGTACCACTTCTGACTTGGGTAGCCCAGCCTCTAATTGTAAGTAGCTAAGCATAAGTAAACTTAAAACCTAGAAGAGCGTACCGCCAGCGCAGCGGGCGGTACGCTCTCTGGTCTTAGCTACTTAACAAATTTTCAAATATCGCTCAAACCAAAATAGAGAAAGAAAAGCGATAATGAAAACAATTTACACTATGCAAATAGAATTATAGCTAGTAGCGATTGTTACTAATTAAACTTATGCCTTGACTAGACTAAATACCAGTCTAGGAATAACTAAGGCTCTTGCGGATAAAAATGTCCCAACCAGTTATCTAGCCTCGACTCCGCTCCGCTAACGTTGGGTGAGCGAAGTCGAAGCCACAGTTACTTGAGTACTTTAATTAATAGCAAGTCCCTAACAACAATTCACTAAGGAATTCACTAAGGTAAGTGGCTGGGCATAATTAAAACCCAGAATCACAATCTGTAGCGCACGCGCAGCATTCGCTACAGCGTTATTTTTGGAACTGCTGTTGAAGTTGTTGTTGGGATTTTCAAATCACAAAGAGGAGTTAAGGAAATATGTTGTATACCCCTTTGATCGGTTTCACTCTATTTATCATTCTGTTTCTCGGAGCCGCCTTTACCCTAAGCTACTTCTGGTGGGCCGATCGTTACAAGACTCCAGAAGTAATTGCGGCGGAAGTGATGCAATTCTCAGAGCAAGTTACCAATGCGTTGTCTGTGTTTGCTGTGGGAATGCTTGCCTTTGGCATTATGCTGATATTTCTTAATTTCTCAGTCAAATAGATAAGAATGGGCGGCGCTTTGCGCCGCCCATTCTTCATTCTTATCAGAGTATCCCGACTGCGCCACCTAGCAATATACTCATCACTGCGATCGCTATGGGATGGATCGCCAATGCCCAAATACGGGGGATTTTAATTCCTTCACAAAGGGGAAATACTAAGTAGGCGATCGCCACATTCACCCCCAAAAAGCAAAATGCCCATAGCGGAATTAATCTCAAATTAAAACCTGCTAAGACAATCCACATTAATATATTGGCGATCGCCACAAGGCTCACCCCTTGCACCCAAGCTTTGCCCGAATCAATCGGGCGATCGGGTGACATCCACACTAGCCCCATCCAAGTGAGAGCGGCAAGGAAGCCACAGGCGATCGCATCGTAAAAAAAGTGCATATATTTTTGCGTCTCGCTATTAACTGCTTTCGTTGTGTAGAAGTGTTGGCTCACTTCAGTAAATTGATACTAAGTAGCTAAGGATAAGTAAACTTAAAACCTAGAAGAGCGTACCGCCCGCTACGCGGGCGGTACGCTCTCTGGTTTTGGTTTTTAATTATGCTTAACTGCTTATTGATATAAGTAGCTGGGTACAATTAAATATAAAACCCCAAAAGCTGTAGCGAACGCTGC
>NZ_ALWB01000226.1 GCF_000332215.1 Pseudanabaena biceps PCC 7429 | reverse complement strand
ATGACTACAGTACCTTGGGTGGGTGGCCAGAGATGAAGGGAGTTGGGGCGAATTCCGTTATGTCACGAGCGGATCAGAGTTTTGAGACAGCAGCCCAAAGAGGTGCATTCCAACTGAGGCAAGTATGTCGAGACTTGTCTGTAAGACCGATCGCCACCTATGACAGTGAATATGGTAGTGCGGCCTTTATGAATTTGACCGAGGATATCCCAGCAGACTTATTGCTGCGTCTACGTCCTAACCGATGCTTATACAAAGCACCTGAACCCTATAGTGGCTCTGGTCGTCCTCGCAAGCATGGTGATAAATTCCAACTTGCCAATGCTGATAGTTGGGGAGACTCATCGGCAACTTTTAGCTTAGAAGATGAGACAGTCGGACAGGTGCAAATCCAGCAATGGTCTGATTTACACTTTAAAAAAGCTGCCCAACGAAATTTCCAAGTTATTCGAGTCACCCATCCCCATTGCTCTGGTTTGTGGTTAGCTTGGGTGGGGAACAGATGCCATCTTTAGTCCAGATTTGGCGTTTGTACTTACGTCGTTTTGCTATCGACCATTGGAATCGCTTTGCCAAACAACGTTTACATTGGACTCTGCCTCATTTGTTGACTCCTCAACAGGCTTTGCGTTGGAGCGATCTTATGCCTCTATTGTCTTGGCAATTGTGGTTAGCCCGTCAACTGGTTATTGATAGTCCTTTACCTTGGCAGAAACCCCAAACCAATCTCTCCTTTGGTCGAGTCGCTCAGGGCTTTGCCGCACTTTTAGTCAGGATCGGCTCTCCTGCTTGTTCTCCGAAACCTCGTGGTAAGTCTCTTGGTTGGAAATCTGGGCGCAAGCGCGATCCTTATCCTCGCTTTCCTATCATCAAAAAACGCGCTTCTCGTCCCAAAAAGGTCAACAAAGACATCCTTAATTCCTAATCCTAAATATTCTCCTTTTCATTCTCTTGGATTTGCCCAGTTCTCCATTCTCTGGGTTACTTTTTCCTGCTCTTTTTCTGATTAGCTTAATCAACTTAGTCTAAACTCCAGTCAGGGCTTTGCCGCACTTTTAGTCAGGATCGGCTCTCCTGCTTGTTCTCCGAAACCTCGTGGTAAGTCTCTTGGTTGGAAATCTGGGCGCAAGCGCGATCCTTATCCTCGCTTTCCTATCATCAAAAACGCGCTTCTCGTCCCAAAAAGGTCAACAAAGACATCCTTAATTCCTAATCCTAAATATTCTCCTTTTCATTCTCTTGGATTTGCCCAGTTCTCCATTCTCTGGGTTACTTTTTCCTGCTCTTTTTCTGATTAGCTTAATCAACTTAGTCTAAACTCCAGACTTATTCCCAAAATAACCATCCGCAGGATTGTAAACCACCCCACTACCAAGGGAATAGTACTTACCATCGATGTAACTTAACTTAAGTATCGACAACGGTTCTTACTTTTCCCGTTAAGTATAAATTTGGGCAAGAAGCCAACCTTGGCAAAGATCGCGTAAATTAGACCAACCACGCCAGAGAACTTGAATACCAATGGGAGACTTACGACGATGTTCAAGATAGCCGCCAAGGAAAGCAATGGATTCGATCGCCCAAGCAACGGTTAAAACAGGAGGAGATTTAGGAAATCGAGCCTTTAAAACCTGAATTTGGAGAGGAGAAAGAATCTCAACGGCAGGAGCATCAGGTTGATTGCGATGGAGATAAGTAACCTGTAAAAGTTCAACGGCACAGACACTTAAAAAGCCTAACAAGGTCTTCATCCCTTCAGCAGCAAGTCGATAGCGCTCACACTGACAGCCAGACTTAAAGATTTTATGGAAATCTTCCACCCGCCAACGGTAAGTATACCAACGTAAAATCTTAATGGCCGTTTCTAAGTCTTCCACGACTTCAGTGGTCAAAAGCATCCACTCCAAAGGAGTTTCACCTTCAGGACAATCGATTTCAGTGGCATAGACAGCATAAACTGGTAATGGGTCACGATTGTCAAAACGATAGGGAACCCGTAGATTAACCATAGAAAATCGTACTGCTAATTTGGCGATACGGGCTTTACGTTTACCAGATTCTGGTACTTTGATTTCCTGTTCAAATCTTACGGGTTGCGACTCCAGTTTTTGCCATAGCCGTTCGCTATTTTGGTCTAAACTACGGTCGTGGGCTGCTCTGACTAATACCCCTGTATGTTGCAGTTGTCGTACTTGGTCAAAGACTTCGGTGATGTCTCCTTCGCGGTCGAAAATATGAATTACATGGGTGCTGCTACTGACTTGATGCTCGACTTCGGTCAGCGCTTCTACCCATCGATAAGACTCTTTATCTTTGAATAACCTTTGTCGGGCTGCCTTTCGGGCAAGGGCAAGTCGTTGCTTTTTCGCTGCTGCGGTTTCATCTTGCGGTGGCTTTGCTTTCGCTTCTCGGTTCCACAATTTTTGCCATAACAACCCGATTACTTGTCCTTGTTCGGGGGCGATCGCTAAGGCACTGTGCAGAATTAATCCGTTCCCACCATTTCCCGTTGGTCCATACCCTTCCCGTTTGGCTTTAATTTTGCCATAATCTAAATAGGTAGTATCTCCTATACACAACACCAATTCTTGTTCTTCCACGGCTTCACTGGTCATTTCACAGTGTGGTTTTATGATCCTGCTAAATTCTGTTTTCCGATTGGCGAAAACTCATAAGCTCTTTTTAACTCAGAGCCACTCTTAAATATCTCGGACAACGCTTTCCCGAATCCTTGACTTATTTTTTTGCCGATTGAGTACCCTCGGTTGCTTAGTCTCTCATCTCCTAATTCACAACTTGCAAAATTCTTGTCCCACAGTTCATCATTTTCTTCCCTGCTTTTGCTTGATTTTACTACTTTAACCCATCTGCACCCTTTATCTGAAAGTCTCTTCTGGTCTGCCTTTTAAAGATCCCGTGAAAAGTAAGGAGAGCCGATCCTGACTAAAAGTGCGGCAAAGCCCTGACTGGAGTTTAGACTAAGTTGATTAAGCTAATCAGAAAAGAGCAGGAAAAGTAACCCAGAGAATGGAGAACTGGGCAAATCCAAGAGAATGAAAAGGAGAA
>NZ_ALWB01000225.1 GCF_000332215.1 Pseudanabaena biceps PCC 7429 | reverse complement strand
TGGCAAATGGGGTAGCACACATCAAGATGTGAAGTTAAATGGCGCGATCGCCAATATCCTCAACTTTGACGCAAGTGACATTAAATACGACCACGAAAATACCAAGATATCCATCGCCAAAGCTAGCATCACAATTCCGAAACTAAATGATGCCAAAGCCAACGTTGAGAATGCACGAATTGACAGCAATGGACTTGATTGGGACAAAGTCACACTCAGCGCAACCCAAATTGCTCTCGGTAGCTATGTCAACATCAGCAAACCTGAAGCAGTTATCAGTGGTGCAAAAGATAAATACAACTCCAAGTTCACAGGCGACTTTAGCGTCAACCTTGGACAGAGTGACATTGTCAAAGTCAATGGCAGTGGTAAACTCACTGTCCTGTATCAAGATGGCAAATGGGGTAGTACACAGCAAGATGTGAAGCTAAATGGCGCGATCGCTAATATCCTTGATTTCAGTGCCAGTGATATTCAATACGACCATGAAAATACCAGAGTATCAATCGGTCAAGCTGGCATCACAATCCCTGACCTTTATAATGCTACTGCCAGTGTTGATAATGCAAGAATTGATAGCAATGGACTTGATTGGGATAAAGTTAAACTCAGTGTCACCGATATTGCTTTAGGACAATATGCCAACATCAATGCAGTTTCCGCAACTATTGGTGGAGCAAAACAGGATTACGCATCTGAGTTTAGTGGCGCTTTGGGCGTAAATCTTGGAACATCCAACCTAGCTGAAGTTAATGCTGAGGGGCAACTCACTATCAAAAACGTGAAGGGGCAGTGGAGTTGTCCCAATAACAGTGTCAGTCTTAAAGGAACTATAGCTGACGTTCTAAAATTTGAAGCAAGCAAGATTCAATATTACCATGCCGATAAAAAGGTGACTATCGGTCAAGCCAGCGTCACCATTCAACAGCTAAACGATACTAAAGCCAGCATTGATAATGCAAGAATTGATAGCAATGGACTTGATTGGGACACGATCAAAGCACAAACGGGCGATATTTCTCTAGGAACAGTTTTATCAATTAAGAAACCTGCTCTCATTGTTGAAGGCGCTACGAGCAGATATAGCACGACAGTAAGTGGTGGTGTGGGATTGCATTTTGGTAAATATCTAACTGCTGGAGGTAGCGGTAAGGTTAAACTCGATCGCAGTCAGGGTAGTGGCAAAAGCAAAATTCAAGTTGAAGAAGCAAAGCTTGAAGCTAAAGGAGATATTACTTTTCCTGGGGATTTCTTCTCTTGGCCAAATATTAGTTTCGACTATCCCATTGTACCGGGGGTAGAAGCTGGGCTTGAACTCGGCATAAAGGGAGGCATTGGTGCTAGTTTACAAGGCACGATCGCTAAGCAAGCGGCGCAGGATTGGAATTTAGGTATCAACCCAGAGATCCATGGCTTTTTAGGAGTTGATTTAAAGGCAAAGGTGGGTGTAGGAAGCGCGTACATTGCTGCAATTCAAGCATTTGTTTCTGGTGGCTGTGATGCTGCTTTTAATGGTGGATTAGAACTTAATGGCTCGTTAAAATATGACGAGGAAACCAAGAAAGTTGACGCAACTAAATTAACATCAAAATACTATGCAAATGCTGAGTTTAAAGCATCGCTTTCCGCGGGAGTCCAAGCTCAAGCCCTCTACTTCTTCACCAAAAATTTATACCGAATCAGGGCAAAGTGTAGCTTAGGTGCTGGCAGATTAGAAGGAAAGCTAGTGTTTGACGAAAATGGTGGATTTCGTATAGACCCACCCAAGTTTAGTGGTGTAATTGGAGGGACATTTGATAAGACTTCTATAAAATTAGAAGAACAATCCTATGAATCAATTAAGAATGAAATTGCTGAGGCAATTTTAAAGGATGCCGCACAAAAGATCGCTGGTAGTGGAGAAAAGCGCAAGGAAATTATTAATGAAGTTAAAGCTGCGTACATTAGATCACTTAATGAAGCCAAAAAAGTGATTAATAAAGAAACTGAAAAGAGCGAAAAATATATTAAAAATCTCGAAAAGATAGATATAAAAATAGATCGTTATAACGAATTGATTAAGCTTGCTAAGAGTCTTGAACAAGAAGAAGATTCTTTAAATAGCCAAAAAATAGACTTAAGTAAGGAATTGGAGAATGAAAAGACGAAGTTGGATAAGCAATTGGAAACTGAAGTTGAAACTTTAGTAAATGAAGACAACAATTCTAAGGAGAAGTCAAAGAACAAGAGTGGGCTTGGAAGTAAACTCAAAAAAGCTGTTAAGTTTCTAGGAAAAGGTAAAGAAGCATTAAAGGATACATTTATCCCAGATAAACTACGTGACAAATATAATGAGATTTATAATAAGTGTCGGGAGAAAAAACTCAAAGTCGAAAAAGCTATTGATGACAAGAAAAATTTAATGGAAACAAAGTATGACGACTTTAAGAAAGAAAAGAAAGAGTCTTTTGCTTCTCTAAAAGATAAGGCGAGAGAAAGTTTTCCTAGTCTTGCAGAGAAAGCTTCAACGATAAAATCTAACGCATCAGCTTTGACTAAGAAGGCATCTGGTTTGAAAGCTGAGATAAAGGAAAGTATCAAAGAGAAAACTTTGATTAAATTGACAGAACTTGGCATCAAAAATTCAGAGAGCTTTGTAAAACGTATTGGTCAATTAACAGAGTTGCAAACCAAATATTCTAAAAAGCATGAGTTACACTCCAATTTTCTTAAGAGTGCTATAGAGGCTAAGATTAAGGCGGAAAAAGTCTTGGAGGATGTAGATGCAGCGATCGCTAATCTTCAACAGCTAGAAGAAGGCACAAGCATGAACAAGCTTACGGAGATGAATGAGCAAGAAAGAGCATTTATGAATGCCAAAAATGAATTACATAAAGAAGAAGTTAACCTTGAGGATGATCTCATGAAGCAAATTGCTGATATTGAAAAGGAGTTAGCTAAGGCTTTAGACTAGTCTGAGAATTTATATGGATGAGTTACTTTATTTCTTACATCAGTTGGATCAGCGTTTAGAGGCAGCGTTTATAGCGGCTCAAACATTATTTGCTGGGGGGATAGATGCTGATCCTTATCGGGGTATTCAGATCGGAGAGTCAGAAGTAGAACGGTTATTAAAACAAGCTCCTTCTGAACCTTTTTTTTCATCATCAGTTTCACCATCGGTACAGAATTATCTTCGCTTTGAATTGTCTGGTACTGCGGAAACTTCTAAATTTATTTGGCTTCAGGAGCAATTTGGGTTAGATCGCTTTGATCTGGGTATTTTGGCGATCGCCTTAGCGCCAGAACTCGATCGTCGCTATGAACGTCTATATGCTTACCTACAAGATGATGTGCGGACAAAGCGTCCAACTGTTGATTTAAGTCTTAATTTATTATGCGATTCTGCCCTAGAAAAACTTGCACAACGAATTCATTTTAGTCCAGACTCTCCGCTTATTCGTCATGGGTTAATTCAGATAATTTCTGACCCTTATCAATCCTTACCTTCACTACTATCTCATATTATTAAGCTTGATCCTTTAGTTGTTAATTTCCTATTAGGACAACAAAGTTTAGATGAGCGACTGAGTCATTTCTGCAAGCTAATTATGCCTAAATGGAATGGTCATCATTTGCCATTGTCCGGCAAAATTAAGTACACATTGCCCAAACTTGTCCAGTATCACTGGGAGACGCAAATACCATTAGTACTATATTTTCATGGCACAGATCAATCGATCAAACAGGACGTAGGCGAAGCGATCGCTTATGCACTAAATGTGCCAATTATAATTGCTAGTCTGAACAATATCTCAGAGGTAAATTCAGAATTACCATCAACATTTAACATTCTTTTGAGGCAAGCTAAATTTCAAAATATATTACTTTATATAGATGGATTAGATCGATTAAAACAGCCAGATTATGAAAATCGGTATCAAGATATTCTTAATCTATTGGCTGATCAAAATAGAGTAACTATCCTCAGTGGATCTACTGGGTGGAAAAATATTAATACTCGGCTTCAAGGTGTAGTTAATATTTCTTTCCCCATGCTCAATGTGGAGCAGCGTCAGCATTTTTGGGAAAAACATCTTCAAGCTGCTCAAATTCATTTAGATAGTGACGATCTCATAAACCTGAGCGATCGCCTCCGCCTAACTTCTGCTCAAATAGCTAATGCTGTAGCGATCGCAATAAATCATCAACAATGGCATAACTTAGACCAAGAAGAGATATCTGAATTATCCACTCAAAGAATACAAGTGAGTCATCTTTTTAATGCAGCCCGAGGCTTATCAAGTCAGAATCTTAAATCTCTCTCGCAACAAATTCTGCCAAAATATGTATGGGATGATATCGTTTTAGCCAATCACCAAGAAGCTCAGCTTAGGGAAATTTGTGATCAGATTAAATACCAAAATTTAGTTTGGAATACATGGGGATTTAATAAAAAGCATTCATTAGGCAAAGGCTTAAATGTACTATTCTCAGGTATATCGGGCACAGGTAAAACCATGTCAGCCGAAATCATTGCTCAAGAATTGCAACTGGATTTATACAAAATCGATCTATCTCAAATAGTCAATAAATATATTGGTGAAACAGAAAAGAATCTCAATCAGATTTTCACGGCAGCGACCGACGCAAATGCTATTTTGCTCTTTGATGAAGCAGATGCTTTATTTGGCAAACGAAGTAATGTGAAAGATGCCCACGATCGCTATGCAAACCTTGAAGTAAGCTACCTTCTCCAAAAAATGGAAGAATACGAAGGACTAGCCATCTTAACAACAAATCTTCGTAATAATATGGATGAAGCTTTCACAAGACGGCTACAGTTTATTATTGATTTTTCATTGCCAAATGAAAAGCAAAGATATCAAATCTGGCAAAAAGCATTTCCTAAAGATACTCCCTGTGAAGATGATCTAGGATTTAGTTTCTTGTCCCATAATTTTGAATTGACAGGGGCAAATATTCGTAATATTGCCTTAAGATCTGCATTTTTTGCTGTGAGAGAAGGCAAGATAGTTGAAAGACGACACATCATCCAATCAATTCGACGAGAATATCAAAAAATGGGTAAAATCTTAAAAGATAACATTGAGCATGGATATCTCTAGAAATTGATGAAACTTCTCGTCAGCTAGCGAACTTGCTCATATTGAGTACGTTCCCTTAGGTGGGACATACAGCGCTTTGCGCTCAAACCCTAGGGATGGGCTTGCCAGTGAGAGCCGAGAGCTTCATCAAGAATTCATCAGTACCGCGAATACCGACGGGACGGCTGACGTAGTGCCACTCGGTTTCGATGTATTCTCTGGTCTTGGTGGTGGCATAGGACTGGAATGCGATCGTCGCTTCACCATTGATCGAATCCGCAGCATCTTCTAGCTTGGTTCTACCGAGATACATTTGGTATTCACCAGTGTTAGGCGAATCTAGGTATTCAGAGTTATCAGCAAGCAAGGTGTAATTGACATCCATCAAATCAGCATAGCGCTTGATTTCGCGCAGGTTACCAATGTAGGTTTCAAATCTTGGGATGAAGTTAATCTTGCCGTTGGTGGTTTCTTGCTTCTTACCTGCCGTCAGGTTAGAGAGAATACCCTTGATCATGTTGTCTTAGCCCGTGATGTGGGAAACCGACAAAACTAGGGGTATGGGCGTAGGGAACGGGGAAAGTTTGAGGAACTGAATTGGCTGCCTTAGCATTGCTGATGAATGCTTGTAAGTCATCACCAATTACTTCTGCCATACAGGTTGTGCATACAGCAATCATCTTGGGCTTATAGAGATTGTAGGAAGTTGCCAAACCTTCAATCATATTCAATTGTCCGCCAAAAACCGCTGCATCTTCTGTCATCGAAGAGGATACTGCTGAGAAGGGTTCTTTAAAGTGGCGAGTGAAGTGACTGCGGAAATATGCCACGCAACCTTGAGAACCATGTACGAAGGGTAATGTAGCTTCAAAACCAACTGCTGCAAGGATTGCTCCGAGGGGCTGACAGGCTTTAGCGGGATTGACGGTGAGGGCTTCGCGGGCGAAATTCTTTTCGCGATATTCCCAGCTCTTTGTCCAGTCAGCAATCTCGGCGACTTTTTCGGAACTATGTCCACCTTCAAATTCTTTCTTCGCTTTAAACAGCTCTTGATATTCGTCTTGGTGGAATAACCGAGCGTGATCTTGAATGTCGTTAACGTTATTCTGAGCCATGATTTTAATTCTCCATAAGGGCTTTGAGTGTTCAGTTTGCCTACGGCAAACTGAACACTGCAAGATAAGGGGAGATGGGGAGATCTATGCAACTTTAGCAGTTGGCACTGGTCGCTCAAGCAGTGATAAATAGCTGTAAAGCTTATCCAGCAAGGATTTATGGCAATTGACTGCAAAAATGTGAAAAGCTTGCCCAGAAATACTTTGAGTGACTCATCCCTCTTTTACAGTCCAGTGCCGAGATGCTTTGGTTGTTAATACTGCAAACCCAGCAGGAATATCACGTTCTAATTCTGTAGAGAGAGTTACCGCTCGTTCTGCAATCTCTCGATCATCACAAAAGATTGCAGGTGTAGCCTGTCCGACAATCTCTCCCATACTGTAACCCAGCATTTGTTCAGCACCTTGATTGAAAACCTGAATGATGCCATCAAGATTTGTGGTAATAATTGAGTAATGGCACTGGACTGTAAAAGAGGGATGAGTCACTCAAAGTATTTCTGGGCAAGCTTTTCACATTTTTGCAGTCAATTGCCATAAATCCTTGCTGGATAAGCTTTACAGCTATTTATCACTGCTTGAGCGACCAGTGCCACATAACATGAATTCCGAAAATAACAACTACTTAGTTTGTTTCAATCACTTCTTATTAATTGATATTATATGAAATTCCCAGATCGCTCTTCCTTGATGAGAGAGGATGAATCAGGCTAATTTATTGTTCCCATATCGCCCAAGGGGATATAGACTGGCGATAAGGGGCTTGTGAGTTTCCATACAACTCAATTATTAGGAAATAATGTTGTGAGGTATAGAGATATCCTCATTCAGTATTTGTAGTCATCCCAATATTGAAAGCAATGGTAATTCGAGATTCTTCGCTCATATTCGTCTCTACCCCATGCCCAAGCCAACTGGGAAAAAGAAGCATAGAACCAATACGAAGTTTATAAGTAGCTAGGCATAAGTAAACATAAAACCGAGAAGAGCATAACACTCGCGCAGCGGTCGGTATGCCCTCTGGTTTTGGTTTTTAATTATGCCGAACTACTTGGCGTTGCACAAATGAGAGATGAATGAGTAAATAAAAGATAACGAGTTTTAGCAATGAAAAACAATGAAATGTCCAAAGTGTGGTTCAACACATATTCGTAAAAATGGGAAACGAGGAGACAAACAAAATCATATTTGTGCTGATTGCGGTCGTCAGTTCATTGATAACTACTCAGTGCTTGGATATTCGCAAGATGTCAAAAGAATATGCCTAAAAATGTACTGCAACGGCATGGGATTTAGACAAATTGAGAGATGTA
>NZ_ALWB01000224.1 GCF_000332215.1 Pseudanabaena biceps PCC 7429 | reverse complement strand
CATGCCGAGTACTACCGTTTTTAACCGCTGATACGGACTGGCAGGATGGACATGATGGACTTGATGGACTTGACTCTGACATTGCTTTAATCTGTAACAACCATCTAGATATTTTCCCTCATCCTTTCCTTTTTAGGACTACCTGGCTCAGAGCATACAACACCGACATTGAGGGATTAGGAAATAGATGCATGGCATCAGCAACTATCGGAGTTTTGGGAAATAGCCACTGTTGGACATTTGGTGCGATCGCCCCGAATAGGGAAGGACCAAGCATGATCCCCGCCAACATCTCTCCCACCACATCGGTTTGTCCTAAATAACGTTTACCGATATATGAAACGCCTCGGCAAACTGACAAAATCACAGTCAATTGCAACAGCAGCTTAAGCAGTAATTCCGAATTTGTCATAAATCCCTGCAATTTTGTATGGCTCAGACAATAAAAAAGTATCCTTGTGCAAGGATACTTGAATCATACAAAAAAGCAGAGAGGGTTCTTGATTCCCTCTTGGCTTTTTTTATTGCGGCGAGTCAAGTACGCGATCGATTAATCCATACTCAAGCGCTTCCTGTGAAGACATGTAATAATCACGGTTCATATCCCGTTCGATCTTTTCTAAGGGCTGTCCAGTACGTTTAGCATACTCAGAATTGAGCTTTTGACGAATCCGAATAATTTCCCTAGCCTCAATCTCGATATCTGAAGCTTGACCTCTCGTCCCACCCGATGGTTGGTGAATCATGATGCGGGCATTGGGGAGAGCATAGCGCTTGCCCTTTGCGCCAGCCATTAATAGATACGAACCCATAGATGCAGCTAGTCCGACGCAAATAGTGGTTACGTCAGCCTTAATATGCTGCATCGTGTCAAAGATCGCCAATCCTGCGGAGACAGAGCCCCCAGGAGAGTTGATATACATGTAGATATCCTTGGTTTGATCTTCCGAATCAAAGTACAGCATACGGGCAATCATCGAATTTGCCATCCCATCTGTAACTTCGCCACTCATAAACATAATGCGTTCTAGTGACAAACGCTCGTAGATATTGATCCACTGTGTGTAGGAATCACCAGGATAGCGATAGGGAACTCTAGGAACACCGATAGGCATGATTTTGAAATTGGTGGTTGATGGTTGGTGATTGACTTTAAGCTAATAGCTAATAACTAAACAAGAGCTGGAACGGCTTTCGGTAGGTCTTTGGTACTTTCAAGTACGCGATCGATCAAGCCGTATTCTTTTGCTTGTTCGGGAGTCATATAAAACATGCGATCCATGTCCTTAGTGAGGACTTCGGATGATTTTCCTGTAGTACGGGACAGGATTTTCAACATCGATTCGCGATTGGTCAGTACTTCCTTTGCCTGAATCTGTAAGTCAGAGGCTTGTCCTCTGGTTTGGCGACGGGCTTGGTGGAGAACGATCGTGGCATTGGGTAGGCTAGCGCGGAAACCTTTGGTTCCACTGGCGAGAATCATTGCTGCTGTTCCCATCGCCTGTCCGAGACAAATAGTATGGACGGGGGGCTTAATATAATTAAGGGTGTCACAAATGGCAAAGGCTTCGGTTTCAAAGCCGATCGCATCACCTGTGTACCATGATGTGCCTGTAGAGTTGATATACATGAAGATCGGTTTTTCAGGATCTTCGTATTGCAGGTAGAGAAGTTGAGCGATGAGCAATTCCGTAACATCGACTCCAAGCTGCTGTTTGTATTCGTCGGGAGATACAAGAGGCAACCCAAAGTAAATAATTCGCTCTTTTAATAATAGCGAAGGCAAGTCAGGCGGCGGTGTGCGTCCGTATGACGAATCCCCTGAATAGGCGGCTTGTGCGGCTTGGGGAACAGAGCGAGAAGGTCGATCCATGTTTATTCGTGTTAATGACACTAACATTGCTAGCTTATCACAGCGATCCCACTGCATTTGGAAACAATAGCCAAGTTTGAGGTAGGGTTAGCCGTCTAATCGCCAACAAGCAAGCGGCTTATTGAGTAACTGCTGTCGCCGTTTAGCAACGTATTAGCAACGTAGCCGCTATAAAATTTGGGACAAGAATTTTTTGGTGCGTTCTTCTTTGGGATTTTGAAAAAATTCTTCAGGAGTTGCTTCTTCAACAATTATGCCACCATCCATAAATACGATGCGATCGGCAACTTCACGGGCAAAGCCAACTTCGTGGGTAACGACAACCATAGTCATTCCTGAATCGGCGAGCGATCGCATTACATCCAGAACTTCGCGCACCATTTCGGGATCGAGGGAAGAGGTCGGCTCGTCAAAGAGCATAACTTTGGGCTGCATTGCCAAGGCTCTGGCGATCGCTACTCGCTGTTGCTGTCCGCCCGATAGCTGTAGAGGATATTTGTGAGCCTGTTGCGAAATCCCAACCCTCTCTAGCAATTGGGTGGCTACCTCTGAAGCTTTGGTCTTTGACCACTTGCGTACCCATGATGGAGCAAGGGTGATATTTTGCAAAACCGTAAGATGGGGAAATAGATTAAATTGCTGAAATACCATGCCAACTTCGCGTCTAATCGCGTCGATATTGCGATGATTGGCAGGTGACAGCTCAAATCCATCCACGAAGATTTTGCCCTGTTGGTATTCCTCTAAGGCATTAAAAGTTCGGGTAAATGTCGATTTTCCCGAACCAGAGGGTCCCATAATTACGACGACTTCCCCACGGTTTACCGTCAGACTCACCCCTTTAAGAACGTGAAAGCTGCCATACCACTTATGTACGTCTTGAGCAATAATCATCGGCTCTGTCATGGATGGCTTGGAATCTATGGTTTCTTGCATGATGTCTTGAGTCTGCTTCTTACTGGTTTATCGTCTAATACCAAATCACAAAATGGCGTAGCCATTTTGTGATTTTAAAACCCTTACTGGGTTTGGTTTTCAATTCCCAAAAGTGTAGCCACACTTTTGGGAATTGGTATAAGTCCCTAAAGCTTGACCAAGCTGTAGTCATTTCGAGCTTGCATATTCGAGCTTGCATATACAAACTTGCTACAGTTAGTCGCAAAACTTCTATAGTCATAGATTATACCAAAGGTCAAAATGGCTACGCCATTTTGACCTTGGAAAACCCTTGCTGGGATTGGTTTTCAATTCACAAAATGTTGTCACACTTTCGTGAATTGGTATTAAGTAGCTAGGCATAAGTAAACTTAAAACCTAGAAGAGCATACCGCTCGCGCAGCGGGCGGTATGCTTTCTGTTTTTGGTTTTTAATTATGCTGAACTACTTATCTCATGGGGGCTAAAGGTTGCCTTGGTAAACTACACGGGCATCTACACCGATCGCCGATCGCATCAGTGTCTTTAATACTTCAGCCCGATCTCGATCGGGATAGCCTTGCACCATAATAATATTGCCAAATCGCGAAGGAATAATTCTGGCACTAGGGACAGCACTGCGTACCCGATTGAGAACGTCATCGTCGGCAGAGGGAATCACAACTAAATAGGGGGTCGTATCCTTTGCTGGTGGCGGCACTAATGCGGCTAGTTTGGCATTGTAGGGAACTGGGTAGGGAACTGGAGTTTGGATAACGGTAGGCGTGGTAGGCGTAATGGGGGGAGTTTGGGCTGGGGGATCGTTAGGAATAAATTGCGATCGCGGCGGTGTAACTGGTTGAGGTGGAATGACGGGGATCGGATCGCGATCGATCAGTATTTCATTAGGGTTTTGAGAAACCTTTGATGATGGAGTTACGGCTACCTTGCCTGAATTATTGGTTGGAGGAATGGTCATCACGCTTTGATCTGGGGTCGTTTGCGCTGATGTCGTCTGAGTAGAGGTGAGTTGACTAGAAGTGACTGCTGGTACTTCTGGTAAAGGCTCAATAAAGATACTGCTCTTGGATGGGGCTAGGGCAGTCGGGGGCGTAACGGGACGATTAAAACTAGATTGGGGCGATCGCGTAATTTCGACGCTATCGAGCCCTGTATTACCATTGTTGCTGCCTGTATTGGTATTAACAGCAGTTGGATTACCAGTAGCGCTGTTGCCATTAACGATGGGTAATGCTGATGCAGTCGCAGGGACAAAGGGCTGAGTTGGCGTTTGTGGAGCAGGTGCAGTGGGGGCTTCTCCGACAAAGGCAATATCGCCAGCAATTTTAGTAGGATCGAGTTCGTTCCCTACCGCAACTTGTGTAACTCCAGAATTATTATTCAAGTCTTTCCCAAGGTTATTGCGAAAGATATTTTTGCCGAGGCTGGCAGAAGTACCTAAGTCGGGCGTAGGATAGCCCTTACGATCTTTGAGGATCACCACTCCATTCCGCTGACTGTCAGTAATTAAGTTATTGCGTAGGGTGGGAGCCGATAGATTAGAAATAATAATTCCATCGGTATTATTGAGAATATTGTTATTGCTCACGGTTACCCTTGATTTCTGACCGATCGCCAGTCCAAACCCCGTACTCTCAAAAGTATTATTGCGGATATCGCCCGTACTACTACCCACAGCAGAGAGTCCATTTGCCCCATTTTTCTTGAAGAGGTTATTGTCAACGATCGCCTCGGCATTGCCCGTTAAAAATAGCCCTTCGCGATCGCTATTTATAAAAGTATTATTACTAACTACTACCTGCCTACTCGACTCAACCCAAACTGCTGTTCCCCTAGTATTAGGATTCGTAATCGTTAATCCTTCAATACGCGCACCATTGTCAGTAAGCACCGTAATATTTTGACTGGCAAAGGATGGACTAATAAATTTGCCTCCTCCCTTAATTACAGTATTCATACCGCGCACTGTTGGCTCACCCCGAAGGGTTACACCTGCGGGGATTCTCAAAGGAAACTCTTCACCAGTCTCGGCACTGTAAACTCCCTGTTGTAGCTGAATTACTGTCCCCGTGATCGGTTTATTGGCTAAAGCTGTGGTAATGGATGAGTAGGGATTATTGGGCGAACCGTCTCCCTTAGGATTAGGATTGGGGGAGACATAGATTAACGGGGCTGTCTGTGGTAATGGGTTGCCGTCCTGTTGACTGATTTTCCAAGCAGGAATCGGCAATGGATATGCTGGGGGCAATATTGCCAACACCGTTATGCTTGTGGCGATCGCGCTGAAGAAAATAGGCTTGCATCGCATACAGAATATCCTCATTAACCAACAGATAAAATCACATCAAAAATATGCGATTGTGCCAATCAAAATACACGAAAATTCAACTACTTGCAAAGTTATAGCTGTCGCCAAGTTTACCAGCACAAAAAAACAAGAAAAAACCCAAGAATTGATGGGCGGCGCGGAGCGCCGCCCATCAATTCTTGGGTTTTGAGTAGCTGCGGAAGCGAAGATCAAGCGATCGCAGGAATGCAGATTTAGAAGCAGAAGAGATAGAATAAGGATTATGTTTACCATGTCTTAACCTAATGTCAGACACACTTATGGTGGAAGCATTGCCGAGCCTATTGCCGATCTTAGCGATCGCGCCAGCCCAACTGTTACGGGGAAACGGAATTTTATCGCAACTCCCAAAATATCTATCTCGTTACGGGAATAAAGCTTTAGTAATTGCAGGGGAGAAAGCCAAGCAAGCCACCGCCAGCCATTTCGGAAACACTACTCTAGAAATCATCTATGCACCTGCGATCGCCGATTGTACCGATGCAAATTTAGCAATATTGCGCCAAATCGTTCAGCAGGAAAAGCCCGATGTGATTGTGGGTGTCGGTGGTGGCAAGGTATTAGATACGGCAAAATTGATCGCCCATCAGAGTCAATTACCGATCGCGACCGTTCCCACTACGGGCGCAACCTGTGCTGCATGGACGGCTTTGAGTAATGTCTATGACGAGCAAGGAGCCTTTGCCTACGATGTAACCCTCGATCGCTGTCCCGACATCATGTTTGTGGACTACGACGCGATCGCGACTGCGCCCAAACGCACTCTCGTTTCAGGAATTGGCGACGCGATTGCTAAGTGGTACGAGTCATCGGTCAGCAGCGGCAGCAGCCAAAAAACAATGGTGATTGCAGCCGTTCAAGAAGCAAGAATTCTCCGCGATATTTTGTTTCAAAAGTCAGCCGAGGCGATCACCAATCCCCATAGTGACGCATGGCGCGAAGTTGTCGATGCTTCCGTATGTTTGGCAGGAGCGATCGGCGGTATCGGAGGCGCAAGCTGTCGCACTGTGGCGGCTCATGCAGTTCACAATGCCCTCACCCATCTCCATCAAACCCACGGCACATTACATGGTGAAAAGGTTGCCTATGGTATTCTCGTCCAGCTTCGCTTAGAAGAATTTCAGGGCAATCAACTAGCGACAACATCTCGCCATCAATTGCTGAAGTTTTATGAAGAGATCGGTTTGCCAACCTCTCTCACCGATCTGGGCTTGAACCAAGTTACCCTTGCTGAATTAGAGCAAATTGCCGCGATCACTTGTCAGCCCAATTCCGATATCCATCGTTTACCCTTCACGGTTTCCCCCAGTCAAGTTCTGGCAGCAATGGTTTCCACAACCAGTCCCATTACCGCCACTGTTTAAATAAAAAGTTAAATAAAAAGCCTCGCTTAGCGAGGCTTTTTATTTGCTTAGCGAAGGCTGGGTAATTCAATCGCGATCGCCTGTTGTTGCATTTTTTTGAAGACGTTATAAAAGCCATTGGCGCGGGATGGCGTGAGGCTAGCGACTAAGCCTGTATCTTTAATAAAGTCGGGGGTAAGCAACTCAATTTCCTTTTGCGTTAAGCCACCCATACAGACCGATAACAAGCCGACAAATCCTTTACTGATCAACGCATCCGAGTCCCCTGCAAATACAACTCGTTCGTTGGCATCTAGTTTCGCTACCACATATACCTGTGATACACAGCCCTGTACTTTATTTTCAGGGGTTTTGAGAGTTTCGGGAAACGCTTCGAGTTTCTTCCCGTATAAAATTAGTTGCTCATAACGTTGCTTCGGATCGGATAGCCTGTGAAATCGCTGGACAATGCGATCGATGGCTTCAGGTACATGGGTCGGGCTTGACATTAGCTTTGGAAATATTTGGAAATGATTTTCAAGATTTAGACAGAAAATCTGAGAGCTATTCCAGTTTAAAGGATCTGATCGCATCTTGTGGGGCGATCGCCTAAAATCCGTCATCACAAATTAGCAAAGCGATCGCAGTTGATATAAATCTAAGGGTAAAGTTTTTGCAATATTAAAGCTTGTCTGATCATTAAACGCTTGGGTTCATTTAGCTTCAATAAAAATATTGTAGTTCTGCCAATAGTAGTTTTTCCTAAAATATAGCCTTGATCGATTTGAAAATGTTCGTTCCATTCGTGCAATCGAGGATTAAATAGAACTGTAATTTGTTTGGTAATTGGATCAATACTGGTTAAATCTGAGCCTTTATAACGATTACATGGTAAGCAAGCTAGTACTAAATTTTCTTCGGTTGATAATCCGCCATACTTAACGGATGTGGCATGATCCACTTCATGCCTATAAATGGAGAAATCTTGATGGATTAGGCAATATTCACATTTTCCATCTGCGCGAACAGTTACTAATTGTCTAAGCTGATTGGAAATATAGGAGGTCATGCTGAATGCGAAATACTGGGATTTTGGGTTCGTATTGAGGCGTAGGATCGGATTTTTAGCATGGTCATTAAAACATCAAGCTGTTCGTAAAGATTAAGTTCAGCTACTTCAGAGGGGAGCAGATTTGAATCTCGGTTCTTTTGTAGAAGTTCCTGTAGGCGAGTTTGCGATCGCTCAGAAACTTTGAAGTTAGCAATCTGTTCGGATGTGGGACGATTTACTAAAAAGTCAATAATTTCTAGGTAGGTTGGGAAGTCTGTAGATAGGGGATTACTAACCAATTCGGTGCTAGATGTAGATTCGTTGAGGAGTGAGGTGTTGATTAAACGTGCAAAAATTTCTGAGATTTGATTTTGATATGGGGCTAGCCTTTGGGCTAATTCGTCTGGAATGTCGATGGTTAGCTGTGCCATTTGTGTTGGATTGTTTTGGGCTGCAATGGTTACATTATAGGCAAATGTTTGAATGGCGCGATCGCCTATATCCATCATCACAAATTAGCAAGGCGATCGCTTCAAAGAAACCAAAGATCGTAAATTAAGCTAATGTAGATACAATATAGATACATTGACGGTGATTTTTATGACTGCCGCGATCGCGAAGTGGGGTAATAGTTTAGCTGTACGCATTCCGCAAGCTATAGCTGAACAGGTGCAAATTCAGGCTGGAAGCGAAATCAATATTGAGATTATTGATGGCAAGATTGTTTTGACTCCGCATCGACGTAAAAAATACACTCTAGATGAATTGCTGGATGGGATGACCTCCGAGCATCTCCATGCCGAAATTTCTACGGGTGCTTCTGTTGGGAATGAAGCATGGTAAAGCCATACATTCCCGATCGTGGTGATATTGTCTGGCTAGATTTCGATCCACAGGCTGGACATGAACAATCTCGGCATCGTCCTGCTTTTGTAATTTCACCGATCGCCTATAACCAAAGGTCAAACTTGGCTCTGATTTGTCCGATTACTTCTAAAACTAAGGGATGGAAGTTTGAGGTTCTACTCACAGATACCAAGACTAAGGGAGTGATTCTTGCGGATCAGATTAAGAGTTTAGATTGGCAAGCGAGAAGGATTGATTTTATTGAGAAGGTTTCTGTAAATATTATTGATGAAGTTATCGGCAAAATTGAAGCGTTATTAACCTAAATCCATCATCACTAATTAGTAGGGCAACCGCACACGTTTATGAATAAATAACGAAACAAAGAAGGCAAAGTAAAATGACCAATATAAATTAAAAGCAAAAAAGTGCCATGTCTTCTACAATCAGCCCAGTCGCATTAAT
>NZ_ALWB01000223.1 GCF_000332215.1 Pseudanabaena biceps PCC 7429 | reverse complement strand
TCGCGCCGCAACGTCTAATTCTTGGTTTTGTATGTCTATTTCTTTGGTGGGAAGGGAGTAGCAAATCTTTTATCTTTGAAGATTTCAGGTTGATATAAATTACTTTCATGATCTTTTCAGTATCCTTGGTCATGAAAATCAACCTAATATTTTTTAATTAATAACCCAATCCTAACTTATCATTTCTCAATCTAAGTAATGATATATGGATAACAGTTATCCGTAAAAACAAATAGAAAATGTTTTGCTTAGTTTTACTTATATGCAATGGCAAAAAAATTTGACTAATAGTACAATCATCTTACATACTGATATATAGCTAGCAAATATTAAACTATTAAGAACAAATGGCAAAGGTTAAACAACCAGTTCAACTCTCTGGTGATGCATTGTTACAGAAAGTCAAAGAACTAGAACATCTGTCAAAAGAAGAAAAAGCTAAAGCTTGTGGATATGCAACTATCACAAAAAACAATCAAGCTCGCGTAAATCTAATGAAGTTTTATAATGCCTTGATGGAGGCTGATGGTGTTGAGCTTGAAGCGAAAGGTAGCGGTAAAGGTGGACGCAGCGCAAGTTATCGTGTCAGCGTTCAGAAAAATGGCAACCTATTAATTGGCTCGGCTTATACACAACTTATGGGGCTACAGGCAGGGGACGAATTAGAAATTCGGCTTGGGCGCAAACATATTCATCTGCGTCAAGTTGGCGCTGATGACGAAGAATAACTCACAAAATAAGCTTGCATTGCAAGCTTATTTTGTGAGTTTGTTAAGATGAAATTTCACCCTTTGCTACTTGAAAAATTCGGGCGGATTTTAACCACTGAGCGTCAAACGATCCGAGATGTGTCGTAGTAATTATTGTTTGTACTCGATTACCGATCGCATTTAAAAGATGATCTTGACGTTGCAGATCGAGTTCGGCAAGAACATCGTCTAATAATAATAGCGGCGGTTCGCCAATTACCGATTCTAACAATTCTAACTCAGCCAGTTTTAGAGCTAGTACGAGCGTTCTTTGCTGACCTTGGGAGCCATATTCTCTTGCCGAAGTTGCATTAATTGTCAGTGAGACCTCATCTCGATGGGGACCAACTAAGCTAGTGCCTTGATGTTGCTCAATGATGTTTTTTTGCAATATCGCCTCAAAAAAAGACTGATGAATATTTTCGACTAGATCGGTTGGAGTAAAGGAAAACTTAGGTAAGTATGTAATTTCTAAATACTCACTCCCCCCACTAATAGCTTGATGCCAATGTCTAGCGATCGGGGTTAATCTCTCCAATAATCGCGATCGCCTCCTGATTAAGCGCGTTCCCGTCGTTACAAGTTGCGCATCCCAAAGCGCCATTTGTTGAGCTTCGTACTGGATCTGTCCCTGTTTAATCGACTTCAGCAAGGCATTGCGCTGTCGTAAAACCTGATTGTACTGCTGCAAAAGATTGATATAAATCGGCTCTAACTGAATTAAAACTGTATCTAGCCAATTGCGCCGACTTTCGGGACTGCCACGCACCAAATCAAGATCGAGGCTAGAAAACATCACAGCATTGACATTCCCCAAAAAATCTAAATGTCTTGCTTGGTTAACACCGTTTACTCTCAGAGTGCGTTTGCCACTAGATCGCATTTGCATTTCTAGGTCGATGGGATAGCTTTCGGGCAATCTTGAGCGTTGACAGATTGCCCGAATTTCGCCGATTGTCGAACCGTTTTTCACTAAATCGCGATCTTTACTAACACGATGCGATCGCAAAGTTGCTAGTAGCAAAACCGCCTCAAGCAAGTTTGATTTACCTTGAGCATTGTTCCCAACGATCACCGTTTTGGGGGCGGTGAAGGATACTTCTTGGTCAATGTAGTTGCGAAATTGCTTGATGTGTAGAGATTTAAGATACATTCATGCAGGCGAGTCTAGTAGCAGGCTCTCTAGGATAAAGCTTTTTTGGTTTGGGGTAGCATATTTTCTTGTAGGTATTGCCAATTTATTGATAGTAGTTCCTGATAGTGATTGACAAACAAGCAAATTTCTGTCAACCTAATTGAGAATGATTATTACTAACTTAAATTTTCCTAATGTTAAATAAGTTGTCTAGAGGGTTACTCAAACGTGAAGTCCCCATGCTAATAGCGGGTTTACTAACAGTTACATCCTGTGCTGAAGCCCCTAAGCAAGCCAATAATCCAGCGAATAATCCTGTTTCTAGCCCCACTGCCGCAGCCCCTGAAAAGAGTAATAGCAAGTTAAAGATTAATATCAATACTGCTCCCATTGCTGAGTTAGATAAATTAGAGCTTCCCGGCACAAAGCCTTCGCTCTCAGAACGGATTCAAGCCGCAAGACCCTACAAAACTATTGATGACCTAGTGACCAAGAAAGCAATTTCGGCTGAGGAGCTAGGATTGATCAAGAGCTTGGTTACCATTGAAGATAAATAATCAACGATAATCAACAAACGCAAAATCCCAATTAACCAACGCCAGTAAATAACAAAAATAAATAACAAAGGTAAAATCATGGATTTTAGCTCGGCTCTGCCAACCTTCTTAATTGTCTTAAGGGAAGGGACTGAAGCAACTCTAGTTGTGGGGATTGTGCTGGCTTATTTGAGTAAAGCCAATCAATCATTTCTCAACAAATGGGTTTACTTGGGAGCGCTCGCAGGGCTTTTTGTTAGTAGTGTGATGGGAGCGATCGCCCAGAAGTTAATTGGCGGCTTTAGCGGCACTATTTATTATTTGTGTAAAGGGATTTTTTCACTTGCCGCGATCGTGATGTTGAGTTGGATGCTGATCTGGATGACTCAGCAGGCAAAGACCTTGAGGTTTCAGGTTCAAGCAAGCGTGGAGCAGGCTTTGCGTAGTAACGAAGCCGATAAAGTTGGTTGGGGTCTGTTTACCCTGATTTTTGTGGCTGTTTTAAGAGAAGGTGCCGAGACGGTTCTATTTGTTACGGGCTCATTTAATCCCGATCCAACACAATCTGGACTCGCTCAATATGCCCCCGCAATCGGCTGTGTATTCGGGATCGTAGCGGCGATCGCCATCGGCTTAGCCATATTCAGATTTGGGGCAAAACTCAATATTCGGATTTTCTTTCAAGTATTAGGGATTATCTTGATCCTCATCGTAGCTGGATTGGTCATGACATCCTTAGCTGCTTTCGATCTGGCAAATACCATTGACAAAGTATTTAATACTGCTACACAAAGTTATGAATTTCTCGATCCGCCGCAAAAGGTAATTAGTTGGTTTAGTTTGGGTCGTCAAGTTACAGATACTTCTTCGTTTTTGCCTGCGGATAAATTTCCAGGAATTGTTTTAGCTACTTTGTTTGGCTATTCTGACAAGCTCTACGCAACGCAAATCGTCGCATACTGCGTTTTTCTGAGCACAATGATAGTTTTCTACTTCCGCTCTCTTTCTGGTAAACAGATCTTTCCTTTTCTAAGAACCCAAAGATAGAAACCCAAACATAGGAACCCAAACATAGGAACTCAAACATAGGAACTCAAACATAGGAACTCAAAGATAGAAACCCAAAATAAATTACGGCGGTAAATAAGCGGTAAATAAGCGGTAAATAACTAATACACCTTCGCCTAATGCCCCAAAAGCCTGTAGTTGGCAAATGAAAAATAACGTTCAAATAACGTTCAAATAACAAGCAAAAGTAACGATCAAGACTAAAGAATATGAATTTTTTAAAAGCCCTAATTAAGCCAATTAGTTTGGCTGTGATTGTTTTCGCCTTGGCGATCGCCTGCACGCCCCAATCAATCAAGACCACTACCAACGTAGCCAGTAATTCAAATACCACTTCTATTGCTGCCAGCAAAAAATTTAGCGATAAACAGGTCGTTGTGGACTTTACTGACAAAGTAGTGATTCCTACTTATCAGAAGTTTACAAGTAAAACGAAAGATCTGAAGGCTGCGGTAGATATTTTAGCGAAAGATCCGAGCGAACCTAATCTAAAAGCTGCTCAGGATGCTTGGATCGAAGCAAGGGTATATTGGGAACAGAGCGAATCGTTTACCATTGGTCCTGCTAAGTCCTTAGGTGCAGATGCGGCGATCGACACATGGCCCTTAGATAAGGGCGATCTTGAGAAAATCCTCAAGAGCAACGATAAATTGACTCCTGAATCCATTCAAAAATTGCAGGAAAGTCAAAAAGGATACCATGCGATCGAGTTCATTCTCTTTGGGGCGAACGGTAAAAAAGCGATCGCGGATTTTACGCCCAGAGAGTTTGAGTATGTGCAAGCCTTGGCAACGGTCTTGGATGGGGATGCTAACAAACTCCTCACCGCTTGGGTAAAGGGGATTGATGATAAGGCTCCCTATCGCGATTCCTTTGCTACGGCCGGAAATAACCCGATCTATCCTTCTCTACCTGATGCTGTACAGGAGATGATTGAAGGTATTATCGATAGCACTACAGAGGTTGCTGAGAAGAAAATTGGCGAACCCTTTAAGAAAAAAGACCCCGCATCAATTGAATCTCAATACGCGCTTGCCAATCCCATCAATGACTTTAGAAATAATATTCTCTGCGTGAAGAATGTCTATTTTGGAGGCATTGAGAACCATGCAGCAGGTAAAGCGGGATTGAGTGCCTATGTGGCAAAGGTTAATCCTAGCCTTGATGCCCGTGTAGATAAAGAAATTCAAGCGGCTTTAGATGCGATCGCGCAGATCCCTGCTCCATTTAGTAATGCGATCGCCGATCCTACGGCTGCACCAAAAATCAAAAATGCGATCGATACTGTCACAACTGTTAAGGAAACCTTTGAAAAGGAAATCAAACCTTTAATTATTACTTAATACCAAGTTAAGAAATGGCTACGCCATTTCTTAACTTGAAACGCCTTATTAGGTTTAGTTTTTAATTTACAAAAGTGTTGTCACACTTTCGTGAATTGGTAGTAAGTACCTCAGTACAATTAAAATCCAGAGCTAAAACCAGCGGCGCACGCGCCGCTCACCAAATCACCAAATCAACTAATTATGAAAGATCTAGATCTACAGGCTACTAACGATATTCTCAACTCAATTATGGAATTTGAGTTGGCTGGAGTCGTCCGCTACACTCACTACGCCTTGATGGTGACAGGAGCAAATCGGATTCCGATCGTGGCATTTTTTAAATCCCAAGCAACTGAGTCCCTTCTGCACGCTCAGCAGGTAGGAGAAATCTTAACTGGTTTAGATGGACATCCCAGCCTGAGAATCTCTCCTATTGAAGAAACCTTCAAGCACACTGTAGAGGATATTTTGACGGAGAGCTTGAATCACGAAAGAAAAGCTTTAAACCTGTACAAAACTCTCCTCGATGTTGTTAAGGATGCCAGTGTCTATTTGGAAGAATTTGCCAGAACGATGATCGGACAGGAAGAACTTCACAATATTGAGATTAAAAAAATGCTGCGTGATTTTAGTAATTAGGTATTTTTTTCAGTTAGTTCATTCCCCTTAATAGCTATGCATACATTATCTTCTCGGTCTCACAGCCAAGTAATCCGATTGTTGATCCTAGCGGTTGCGATCGCCGTAATTGGCATTCAAACTTGGATGGATTATCAAAAACTACCCCCGATTAATCTCGATCCCCTATCAGGAGGTCAAACATCGATCACCAATCGCACTTCTAGGGCTTTTGATAATCCTGCGGCTAATTTGACGGAAGAGGAACTCAAAAAGCATAGCGAGGCGAATGTTACCTTCAATGATGTGTTCGTCAGCGCTCCTTCCCAAGTAAATCCTGGATTAGGTCCCCTGTTTAATAATACTTCTTGTAATGGTTGCCACCTTCGTAATGGGAGGGGGATGCCAATTATCGGCTCCAGTACTTCACTAAAGTCTCAGCTTTTAGTGCGAGTGAGTTTACCTTACGGTCAACCAGAG
This sequence comes from Pseudanabaena biceps PCC 7429, assembly GCF_000332215.1. GTDB lineage: Bacteria > Cyanobacteriota > Cyanobacteriia > Pseudanabaenales > Pseudanabaenaceae > Pseudanabaena > Pseudanabaena biceps. The sequence continues at coordinate 2,742 of NZ_ALWB01000223.1, read as the reverse complement.
GTAATGGGCGGCTCGGTTCCCGTACCTAATATTGGTACGCAAATCCGAGACCATGCTATCTATGGTTATCAGCCCAATGCGGAGGTGAACCTGCAATGGCAAGAGACCGAGGGCAAATATGCTGATGGGGCAAGCTACAAATTGCGATCGCCGAAAACGACCATTACGCTCCCTGATGGTAAACCCTTGCCTGAGGAAGTAATGACCTCATTGCGGTTACCTCCTCCTGTCATTGGTTTAGGACTATTGGAAGCGATCGCGGACAAAACAATTCTGGACTTAGCCGATCCTCAAGACAAAAATGGCGATGGGATTTCAGGTACGCCCAACATGGTGTGGGATGTGGAGAAAAAAGCCACCGTACTGGGAAGATTTGGGCTCAAGGCAAATCAACCCAACCTACGCCAACAGACTGCTGCCGCCTATGTTAACGATATGGGAATCACTAATCCAGTCTTTCCCGATCCCAGCGGCAAGAATGATATTACCGAAGAAAAGTTAGTTTCGGCGACCTTCTACTCTCAAAGTTTGACCGTGCCTGCCCGTCCAGTCGCCATGGTCAACGATCCCACCGTGCAAAAGGGCGATCGGCTCTTCCACAGCGCAGGCTGTGCTAGCTGCCATATCCAAACTCTTAAAACTGGCAAACATCAATTAGCAGCGATTTCCGAGCAGACTATTCATCCCTATACCGATCTGCTCCTCCACGATATGGGGAAAGGGCTAGCGGATAATCGTCCCGACTTTCTCGCCTCAGGAACCGAATGGCGTACTTCCCCCCTATGGGCGATCGGGCTTACCCAAACGGTTTTGCCCTATTCGGGATTTCTCCATGATGGCAGAGCCCGTACTTTAGAGGAGGCTATCCTGTGGCATGGCGGCGAAGCAGAAAAGTCAAAGCAAGCATTTTTAAATATGGATAAGGGCGATCGTACGTCTTTAATCCAGTTCCTTAACTCTCTCTAGGAGCGTATACCAAGTTATACCAATTCCCAAAAGTGTGGCTACACTTTTGGGAATTGAAAACCAAACCCAGTAAGGGTTTTAAAATCACAAAATGGCGTAGCCATTTTGTGATTTGGTATTACTTAGGAATCTTGGCGACAGCTATATTTCAGCATGGATGGCTTTTGGGATTATCAGAACCTAACTGCCTGCCGCGAGAAATGCGAAAAAATAATATAACTTTTATATAACTTTTGCTATGACCTTTTAGTAACTTCTAGTGGTTGCTATATCAATGGAATTGATAGATAAATAAGTATATTAAAGGCATAAAGCTATTTTCCGATTTAATTGAATCCTACTTCAGTAATTTTGGAGATATATAACTGCGATGTGAAATAGAGAATAAATTTCACTTTGCCCTATCTAGTGAGTTCCTAACTATTTCATTGCATTGCATTTAGATATTTAGAGTTTCCCGTAATATTCCTACTACTTATGGGAACTCTTATTAATAGATTAAATCTTTTGGGTTTTGCAATTTGTTAATCAAATATTTAACCGAATAAAGAATTGCAAAAGTCTAAGAATTACAAGTACAAGAATTGTAAGCGTAAGAATTGCATTGGATAGACATTAAGGTAGTAGAGAGGGAAGAAATGACTAGTTTTATCGTGAACAAAATGCAAGTGATTGAACTGGCAGATAGCCCAGACGAGTCTTCCTTTATTTCTAATTTAATGCTCAAAATAAAGCAAAGCAAATTGCTTGTCCATTCTTTCGGGAATTTCAACGCTTTTTGTCACAAGTATTTAAGTGTAACGAAACTCTTGATAGTACTTCATAGCTTAGGAAAGAATGTCAATCGGTCTAATGTTAATCTAATCCGAGTGGAACCTGAAATTGGTGAAGCAAAACTTAAGAATTTAGCCGATGTATGTTTGAGATCCCAAAAAGATGTTTACTTGAATTTGCCCCAAGCTGATGAATTGCCGCAGGTGCGTAGGGCGATCGCTTGGACAATAAAGCGGACTTTTGATTGGCTAGCAGCTTTGGTAATTCTGATAATTCTCAGTCCTGTTATGTTGGCATTGGCGGCGATCGTTGCTAGCACTTCTGGAGGTTCTGTATTTTTTCATCAGTGGCGCGTGGGAGAAAACGGCAAGTTATTTAGAATCATTAAATTCCGCACGATGATTGCCGATGCCGATAAACTGCATCATCTAGTAATGAGCGGTCAAACAGGGCTACATAAGTGTGAAGACGATCCGAGAATTACTCCTGCTGGTCGTTGGATGCGCAAGTATAGCCTTGACGAACTTCCCCAACTCTTTAATGTTTTGCGGGGAGAAATGAGTCTGGTCGGTCCTCGTCCTTGGGCTCTGTACGATGCGTTGAGGATTAGTGGCGATCGCCAAAGAAGGTTAAATTCATTGCCTGGAGTCACAGGTGCTTGGCAGGTCAGCGCTCGTTCGACGATGCTCGATCTAGATGCTGTAACGGATTGTGATTTGAGTTATCTTCGCGACTGGACTATATGGTCGGATCTGAAAATTTTATTGATGACTGTTCCTAAGGTTTTATCAGGATTTGGAGCTTTCTAAGTATTGCTTTCTCTATTCCAGAAAGCGAATCTAGGGACTAATATCTACTACTTTTCAGGCTTGATTTAATCGAATTAATTGTCCCTATTCCAGAGTTTGCCCATGTTTTTGCATGGGCTTTTCTGTATGAAAAAAGAAAGAGTGTCAGGACATCAAACCCAATAGAGAGTTGCAGCGCGAAGCGCTGCAACTC